>CALGAM010000129.1 GCA_937951935.1 uncultured Micromonospora sp.
GGCCAGATCTCCATCCGGAACGGAATGCGGGGCCCGAGCAGCGTGGTGGTCAGCGACCAGGCGGGTGGGTTGGACGCGGTCGCCCAGGCCCGCCGGCAGATCCGCAAGGGCATCCCGCTGATGGTCGCCGGGGCGATGGATTCCTCGATCTGCCCCTGGGGCTGGGTGGCGCAACTCGCGTGCGGCCGGATCAGCGTCAGCGAGGCGCCCGACCGGGCGTACCTGCCGTTCGATGCCGAGGCCTGCGGATACGTCCCGGGCGAGGGCGGCGCCCTGCTGATCATCGAGGAGGCCGACCACGCCCGGCGGCGCGAGGCACCCCAGGTGTACGGCGAGATCGCCGGGTACGCCGCGACGTTCGACCCGCGGCCCGGCAGCGGCCGGGACAGCGGCCTGCGCCGGGCCATCGAGCAGGCGCTGCGGGACGCGGAGATCCCACCGGACGGAATCGACGTGGTCTTCGCCGACGCTGCGGCGACACCGGAACTTGATCAGGTCGAGGCGACCGCGATCACCGGCGTCTTCGGGCCCGGCGGGGTTCCGGTGACCGCACCCAAGACGATGACGGGTCGGCTGTACTCCGGTGCCGCCCCGCTGGACCTGGCCGCGGCGTTGCTGAGCATCCGGGACGGGATCATCCCGCCGACCACGCACGTCCGGCTCGCCGACCGGTACGAGATCGACCTGGTACGGAACGCGCCACGCACCGCCCCGGTGCGGGCGGCACTGGTGCTGGCCCGCGGCTACGGCGGATTCAACTCGGCGATGGTGGTGCGCGCCCCGACCTGAACCCCGCGCCGGCACACACCACCCCCTGACGGAGCCTGACAGAAAGGAAGGACGGAGATGAGCACGGCCCAGACGGGCTCGTTCACCGACGACGATCTCAGGCGCATCCTGCGCGAGGGCGCCGGCTCCGACGAGAGCGTCGACCTCGACGGCGACATCCTCGACAGCACGTTCGAGGAACTGGGCTACGACTCGCTGGCACTGCTGGAGACCGGCAGCCGGATCGAACGCGAGTACCAGATCACGCTCGAAGACGACGCCGTCTCCGGCGTCCGCACTCCCCGCGAACTGATCGACCTGGTGCAGCAGCGGCTCGCGGCCCGGCCGAGCTGAGGGGTGCCGGCGGAGTCACCGGCCGAACCACCGGAACGAGACACGAGGAGTGAGATGACCACAGAACCGTCGAGGGTCGCGCTGGTCACCGGCGCCACCAGTGGGATCGGACTGGCCGTGACGCGGCAGCTCGCCGCGGCCGGGCACCGGGTGTTCATCTGCGCCCGGACCGCCGAGCGGGTGGCCGGCACGGTGAAGGATCTGCAGGGCGAGGGGTACGACGTCGACGGCGTTCCCGGGGACGTCAGCTCCCCGGAGGACGTCCGCGCCGTGGTACGGGCCGCGGTGGACCGGTACGGACCGATCGACATCCTCGTCAACAACGCCGGCCGCAGCGGCGGCGGAGTGACCGCGGAGATCACCGACGAACTCTGGTTCGACGTGATCAACACGAATCTGAACAGTGTCTTCCTGGTGACCCGCGAGGTCCTCACCGCCGGGGGAATGCGGGCCAAGCGGTGGGGTCGAATCATCAACATCGCCTCTACCGCCGGCAAGCAGGGCGTCGTCTTGGGTGCACCGTACTCGGCCTCCAAGCACGGGGTGGTCGGCTTCACCAAGGCGCTCGGCAACGAACTGGCGCCGACCGGCATCACCGTCAACGCGGTCTGCCCCGGGTACGTCGAGACACCGATGGCGCAGCGGGTCCGGCAGGGGTACGCCGCGGCGTACGGCACCTCCGAGGAGGAGATTCTGCGTCGCTTCACAGCCAAGATCCCGCTTGGCCGTTACGCGACGCCGGAGGAGGTCGCCGGTCTGGTCGGCTATCTCGCCTCGGACACCGCGGCGTCGATCACCTCGCAGGCGCTCAACGTCTGCGGCGGCCTCGGCAACTTCTGACTGCGCCTTCGAACCGGAACACCGACCGTCCGAGCCGGCCCACCCGCCACCCACGTGTCCGCCCTGGCCGGCGACGAGAGGAGAGAGCATGACCCAGCACGAGCCGCGTGAGGTGGAGCACACCATCACCGTGCACGCCCCCGGCACCGAGGTCTACCGGCTGCTGGCCGAGGTGGAGAACTGGCCACGGCTCTTCCCACCCTCGGTGTACGTCGACTACCTGGAGCGGAACGGGAACGAGGAACGGATCAGGATCTGGGCCACCGCCAACGGCGACGTCAAGAGCTGGGCCTCGCGCCGGCGGCTTGACCCGGAGGCGCTGCGCATCGAGTTCCGGCAGGAGGTCTCCGCGCCTCCGGTGGCGGAGATGAGCGGTACCTGGATCATCGAGCCACAGGGTCCCGACGAGACCCTGCTGCGCCTGCTGCACCGGTACCGGGCCGTCGGCGACGACCCGGACGGACTGGCCTGGATCGAGCAGGCGGTCGACAGCAACAGCCGCGCCGAGCTGGGCGCGCTGAAGACCAACCTGGAACTCGCCGCCGGCGCAGAGGAGCGGCTCCTCTCGTTCACCGACAGCATCCGGGTCAACGGTGCCGCCAAGGACGTCTACGACTTCGTCAACGAGGCCCAGCTGTGGGCGGAACGGTTGCCCCACGTCGCCCGGGTCCGTCTCACCGAGACCACCCCGGGCCTGCAGGTGCTCAACATGGACACCCGCACCCGCGACGGGGCAACGCACACCACCGAGTCGATCCGGGTCTGCTTCCCGCACCGGCGGATCGCGTACAAGCAGACCACGCTTCCGGCCCTGATGACCCTGCACACCGGGTACTGGGAGTTCACCGAGGACGACCAGGGCTGGACCACAGCCACCTCGCAGCACACAGTGATGATCGACAGCGAGAAGATCACCCAGGTGCTCGGGCCGGGGGCCGGGGTGACCGAGGCCCGGTCGTTCATTCGGGAGGCCCTCGGCAACAACAGCCGCGCGACGCTCCGGCACGCCAAGGAGTACGCGGAAGCGAGGCGCTGACCGGTGACCGGCCGCCTAGACACCGACGTGATCGTCGTCGGGGCGGGACCGGTCGGGCTCGTGCTCACCGGCGAACTGCGTCTCAACGGCGTTCGCGCCATCACGCTGGAACGGCTGCCCGAGCCGACCGGCGAGTCCCGGGCCTCGATCCTGCACGCCCGGACCATGAGCCTGTTCGCCGAACGGGGGGTGCTCGACTGGCTGGGCCCGGTTCCCGAGGGCGGACCCGGTCACTTCGGCGGCATCCGGCTGGACCTGGCCGCCGCTGCCCCCGGGCATCCCTTCGCCGGCCAGTGGGAGTGCCCGCAGGCCCGGCTGGAGGTGGTGCTCGGGGAGTGGGTCGCCGACCTGGGCGCCGACGTCCGGCGTGGCCACCTGGTGACCGGACTGCGCCAGCACCCCGACCGGGTCGAGGTCGACGTACGCACGCCCGACGCCGACGGGATCCGCCGGCTGAGCGCGGCGTACGTGGTCGGCTGCGACGGCGAGGACAGCACGGTGCGCCGGTTGGCCGGCATCGACCTGGCCGGTGCCGGCGCCACCCGGCAGATGCTCCGAGCCGACGTGGTCGGGATCGACATCCCGAACCGGCGGCTGCAACGTCTGCCCAATGGTGTCGCCACCGCGTACCGCCGGGCCGACGGCACGACCCGGTTGATGGTGCACCGGTATGGGCGGCCGCCCCGGACCGGGCAGCCAGCGCCCGACTTCGCCGAGGTGGTGGCGCTTTGGGCCGAGGTGACCGGCGAGGACATCGGCCACGGTGTGCCTCGCTGGGTCAACCGGTTCGACGATGCCTGCCTCCAGGCGACCCGGTACCGGATCGGGCGGGTCCTGCTCGCCGGCGACGCCGCACACGTGCAGATGCCGATCGGCGGGCAGGCGCTCAACCTCGGCATCCAGGACGCGATCGACCTCGGGAGCAAACTCGCCGCCCGGGTCACGGGTGCGGCCGACGAGGCCGTCCTCGACGCGTACCACGCTGGTCGGCACCCGGTCGGCGCACGCACCCTCACCAACATCAGGGCCCAGGCCCACCTGCTGTTCGGCGCCGACGTCGACGCGCTGCGTGCCACGTTCGCCGAGCTGCTCTCCATCGACGTGGTCCGGGACCACCTCGCCCGGATGATCAGCGGCCTCGACGTACCGGAGACGACCGTGACCGCCGGCGCCGGCGAG
>CALGAM010000130.1 GCA_937951935.1 uncultured Micromonospora sp.
TGGTCCGGGACCACCTCGCCCGGATGATCAGCGGCCTCGACGTACCGGAGACGACCGTGACCGCCGGCGCCGGCGAGCCGGCGTCCCCGGCGACGCAGGGCCACCGAACCCGTTCCGCCGCACCCGACAGGAGCGCCAAAATGGAAAAACTCACCGGCAGGACAGCTTTGGTCACCGGCTCCAGCCGGGGCATCGGCCGGGCCACCGCGCAGCGGCTGGCCAGGGAGGGTGCCCTGGTCGCCGTGCACTACGCGACGAACGAGGAGGCGGCGCGGGAAACCGTCGAGCTGATCGAGAAGGATGGCGGTCGCGCCTTCCCGGTCCGCGCCGAGCTGGGCGTCCCCGGTGACGTACACGAACTCTTCCTCGGTCTGGAGCAGGGGCTGAAGGAACGCACCGGGGACACGACGCTCCACATCCTGGTCAACAACGCGGCGGAGACCTCGCCGACCGGCATCCCGCCGGCTGACGTCACGCCGGAGCAGTTCGACCGGTACGTCGCGATCAACGCCAAGGCACCCTTCTTCATCGTCCAACGGGCACTGGACCTGATCCCCGAGGGCGGGCGCATCATCAACATCTCCTCCGGGCTCACCCGCTGCGCCAACCCCGATCAGGTGGTCTACGCGATGACCAAGGGGGCGATCGAACAGATCACCCTGCACTTCGCCCGGTACCTCGGGCCGCGCGGGATCACCGTGAACACGGTGGCACCCGGCATCACCAACAACGGCAACCCGGTCTTCGACGTGCCGGAGATCGTGGTCGAAATGGCGCGGCTGTCGGCGTTCCGGCGTGTCGGCGAGGCCGCGGACGTCGCGGACGTGGTCGCCTTCCTCGCCAGCGACGACGCCCGCTGGATCACCGGGGCGTTCATCGACGCCAGCGGCGGCACCCTGCTCGGGCAGTGAACCGGGCACCGACTCGACGAGGAGACGGCATGATCTCCGACAGTACCCGCGTCGCCCTGGTGACCGGCGCCAACAGGGGCATCGGTCGGGCCATCGCGCGCGGGCTCGGCAAACGTGGTTGCCACGTCTACCTGGGAGCGCGTGACGAGGGCCGGGGCCGCGCCGCCGAGCGCGAGCTGCGCGCCGAGGGCCTCGACGTCCACTTCATACGCCTCGACGTGACCGACGAGTTCTCGGTGACGCTCGCCGCGAAACGCATCGAGGAGGAGGTGGGGCGGCTCGACTCGCTGGTCAACAACGCCGGCATCGGCGGGCCGCCCCTGCCGCCCAGCCAGACCCCGATCGAGCAGGTGCGGCGCACGTTCGAAACGAACGTGTTCGGCGTGATCACCGTGACCAACACCATGATGCCGCTGCTGCGGCGCTCGGCTGCCGGCCGGATCGTGAACGTCAGCAGCCTGCTCGGGTCGCTGCGGCACGCCGCCGACCGGACCGATCCGACCGGGGTCTTCCCGCCCGGGGTGTTCCCGGCGGTCCTGGACTACAACACGTCGAAGGCGGCGCTCAACGCGATCACCGTCACCTACGCGAACGAGCTGCGCGACACCGGAATCCTGGTCAACGCGGTCTCTCCGGGCTTCGTCGCCACCGACATCAACGACCACCGGGGCGTCCTCACCCCGGAACAGGGCGCCCGCATCCCGGTGCTGCTGGCGACCCTCGGCGACGACGGGCCCACGGCCGCCTTCCTCACCGAGGACGGAACGCCGACCGGGCGGCGGCTGGAGTGGTGATGGTCGACGGAGACGCCACCGAGATGAGTACACCCACCCCGCCCTCGGGTCGGGCCGGCCCCGCCGACCGTCCCGGCCCGCTGCACTCGCTGACCGGGCTGCGATTCGTTGCCGCGCTGCTGGTCTTCCTGTGCCACGCGACCCTCGCCGGCTCGTACATACCGCCGTACACGCCGATCAACCCGTACGCCGACCCCGACCTGGCCGCCGCCCTGACCTGGGCATTCGGCACGTTCGGCTTCATCGGGGTGTCGTTCTTCTTCGTCCTGAGTGGGTTCGTGCTCACCTGGTCCCTCCGACCCGGTGAGCCGGCCAGGGCCTTCCTGCGCCGGCGGATCCTGAAGATCTTTCCGAACCACCTCGTCACCTGGGCGCTGGCCATGGTGCTGTTCGCCGCGGTGCTCACCCCGCCATCCCGATGGCTGCCGAACCTGTTGCTGGTGCACGCGTTCTTCCCGTCGCCGGAGTTCTTTCTCACCGTCAACGTGCCATCCTGGACGCTCAGCTGCGAGCTGCTGTTTTACCTGCTGTTCCCGCTGATCGTCCGTCCGGTCCGGCGGATACCCCAAAACCGGCTCTGGACGTGGGCCGGCGTGCTGGTCGTCGGCATGGCCCTGGTCCCGGTCGTGGGCTACCTCCTGCTGCCGGACCAGCCCTCGTACCAGGGAAGCCCGGCGTCGGTGGCGCAGTTCTGGTTCGGCTACTTCTTCCCGGTGCCGCGCCTGTTCGAGTTCGTGCTCGGCATGGTGCTGGCGCGAATCGTGCTCTCCGGGCGGTGGCTGCCGCTCGGCATCGCCCCGGCAGCCGGTCTGATGCTGCTCGGGTACGCGGCGGTGCAGGTCGTTCCGTTCCTGTTCAAGTTCACCGTGGCCACGATCCTGCCGATCGGGGCGCTCATCTGTGCCGCGGCGGCGGCTGACCACCGGGGTGCCCCGTCGGTGCTGCGGGGGCGGGTCATGCGCTGGCTGGGCGAGGTGTCCTTCGGGCTCTACATCTGCCAGGGGATCGTCCTGTTCTACGGTCGATGGCTACTCGGTCCGGAGCGGGTCTTCGACGTGCCCGAGGCCACCGCCGTGATCGCCGGGCTGTTCCTGGCCAACCTGCTGGCCGGATGGATGCTCTACGTGGGTGTCGAGCGGCCGATCATGCGGCGCTGGAGCCACCCGCGCCGCGGTACCGTCGTGGCACCGGCCCGAAAGGCGACCGCCGTGGGGTCCGCACCGGAGGCTGCCGGCGCGGTGGCGACCATGGCCGCGCCGACTGGCCCGTCCGCCGCCCCACCGGCGGAACTGCCCACCGTGTCAGTGGTGGAGCCGCGATGACGCCTGTCCACCACGCCAATGGGGGATCCGCGAGGACGGCCGGGACCGCGGCCCGCCGGACGCCGGTGACCCGATGGGAGCCCCGGCTCTGGGCGCTGCTGCTGGTCCTCTCCGGCAACATGGCGCTGGACTCCGTCGAGGTGTCGGTGGTGCTGGTCGCGTTACCGACCATCGGCGCCGACCTCGGCCTCTCGCCGTGGGGCGCGCAGTGGCTGATGAGCGGCTTCGCGGTCGGCTTCGGCGTGTTGCTGCTCGCCGGGGGCCGGATCACCGCCCGCTGGGGCACCCGCCGCCTCTACCTCGCGGCGATGGCCGGGTTCGCGCTCGCCTCGCTGGTCGGCGGCCTCTCCGATGACATCGCGGTGCTCGTCGCCACCCGGGTGGTCAAGGGCTGCTGTGCCGCACTGACCGCCCCGGCCGGGCTCGCCATCATCGTGAGCACGTTCCCCGGCGGGACGCCCCAGCGGCGGGCCGTCTCGGTCTACGCCTGGGTCGGCGCGGTGGGTTTCACCCTCGGGCTACTGCTCTCCGCCGGGCTGGTGGAGGTGGACTGGCACGGGGTCTTCCTGTTCCCTGCCCCGGTGGCGCTGCTGCTGCTCGTGTCCGGGCTGCGCCTGCTTCCCCCCGACCCACCCCGATCCGCCGCACCGCGGCTCCGCGGGCTCCCGCGTGGCGCGCTGGTCCGCTCCGCACTCGGCGCCGCCACGCTCAACGGCACGTACCAGAGCCTGCTGGTGCTCTTCACCTTCCAGGCCGGCGGGATCGGCTGGCGTCCCTGGCAGACCGTGCTCGCGCTGCTGCCAGCCTGTGTCCCGCTGGTGCTCACCGTTCCCTTCGCGGCCGCGATGGTGGCCCGGTTCGGCACGGCCCGGCTGATAGCCGTTGGTGCCTTCGCGGCGTTTCTCGGCCAGGCGTACTACCTGTGGCGTCCGGCGGCCGAGCCGTATCCGACCACTGCCCTGCCGGCGCTGTTGCTGGTCGAGGCGGGGTTCGTGTTCGCGTTCGCGGCGCTGAACATGCAGGCCACCGCCGAGATCCCGGTGCCTCGGCGGGGCGTCGCGGTGGCGCTGTACCAGACGGCCGTCCAGTTCGGTGCCGCGCTGCTGTTGCCGCTGGTGATCCTGGCGGCGGCAGCCGGCGGTCACCGTGCGGCGCTGGCGCTGACCACGTCGGCCGCCGCCGTCGGGCTGGTCACCGCGCTGATCGGGCTGACGCGCGGACCGGCCGCCGACCGAGCCGGGCAACGACCGCGGGCCGAGGCGGCGGAGGGCCAGCGGATTCCGACCCACCGAGCCGTCGAGGAGTGAGTCAGTTGCCGGACCACCCGATCAGACTCGCCGTCATCATCGCCAGCGTCCGTGCCGGGCGGCTCGGCCCCACCGTTGCCGACTGGCTGGTCGGCCGGGCCAGTGAGCGGCCGGACCTGGCCGTCGACCGGATCGACCTGCTCGACCATCCGCTGCCGCTGGCGTTGCCGTCCCCCGAACATCCGCCGTCCGCCGAGGCCGCCGAGGTACGCGCCCGGCTGGGCGCCCGGCTGGCCGCGGCCGACGCCTTCATCGTCGTGACACCGGAGTACAACCACAGCTTCCCCGCGCCGCTGAAGAACGTACTCGACTGGTTCCTCGACGAGTGGGCGGCCAAGCCGGTCGGTTTCGTCTCCTACGGCGGGCTCGCCGGGGGCCTGCGCGCGGTCGAGCACCTGCGTCAGGTCTTCGCCGAACTGCACGCCGTGACCGTCCGCGAGACGGTCAGCTTTCACAACGCCTGGACCCGCTTTGACGAGCGTGGGGTCCCGGCACCCGCCGGGGAGGCCGAGGCCGCTGCGAAGGCCCTGCTCGACCAGCTCTGTTGGTGGGCGGAGGCGTTGCGGACGGCGCGGGCGGTCCGGCCGTACCGCCGCTGAGGCACCGAGGTGTCGTACCGCCAGATTGGAGAACCACGGTGACAGGAGACCTGATGACCACGGCGACCGTGAAGACCATGCCAGACGTACGCCGCACCGACGCGACGGCCGTCTTCGTCAGCACCTGGTACGTCCCGGACCCGGAGAGCCGGTCGCGCCTGCTCGGCGGGCTGGGCCGGCAGTGGCGCGACCCGGCCGGCGGAGCGGGAATCGTCTCTGCCAGCTCCTTCGTCAGCGTCGCCGGAGACACGATCCTGGCGTACGTCCAGTGCGCCGACCCGGCGGGCTACCGTCGGGCGATGCGGTCCACCCCGGGCGCGGTGCAGGTCGGAGCGGTGGAGTACCGGTTGCGGCGCTGCGTGGTGTGCGCCGACGGGGCGCCCGGGTGTGTGGTCGTCGCGACCTTCGACGTCGACGGGCCGGACCGGCAGGCGCACATCGTCGACGCCATCGTCGACGCCATCGAACAGGCACCACCGGACGGCCAGCCTGGGCTGCTCGCCGCCAACTTCCACGTCAGTGTGGACGGGAGCCGGGTGCTCAACTACGCGGAGTGGACCACGGACGAGGCGCACGAAACGTTTCTCGCCGGTTCGACCCGGGCCACCGCTCTGCGGATCAGTACCACCACGCCGGGCGTACGCCCCATCGGCTTCACCCGCTACCACCTGCACGAGAGCTGTCAGCCGTAGCTTCGAGCCGGTACGGTCGTCCAACAACTTGAACTGGCAGGTACAGTATGACGGACCAATCGGTATGATGTGGCCCGGACGACGGCCCGATGAGCTCTGACGTGCCCACGTCGATGCCAGGCGCAACCCGGGTCGATGAAGGAGTCAGTTCGTGAAGACCATTGTGATTTCGGGCGGAACCGACGGGATCGGCGCCGGGCTCGCGCTGGCCTGCCTGCGTCGGGGCGACACTGTCGTCATCGTCGGCCGGGACCAGGCGAAGGGCGCGGCGCTCGTCGACGCCGCGAGGAAAGGGGGAGCCGTCGCCGAGGCGATGGTCGTCCGGGCGGATCTGAGCCTGGTCAGCGAGAACGAGCGGGTCGTCAAGGAGATCAAGGTTCGCTTTCCGACCGTGGACGCGCTGGTGCTCTGCGCCCGGTTCTTCCGCAGCAGGCACGCGGTGACCGCGGAGGGGTTCGAGCACAACCTGGCCCTGTTCTACCTGAGTCGGTTCCTGCTCGGGCACGGGCTCGCCGACGCGATGGAGCGGGCCCAGCAACCTGTCGTCGTCAACGTCGCCGGCCCCGGCCCGAACCCGACCGACATCCACTGGGACGACCTCGGGCTCGCCCGCAACTACGATGGCGTCACCGCCCTCATGCAGGGCGGCAGGCTGAACGATCTGCTCGGGGCGGCCTTCCCTGCCGTCCACCCGGAAAGCCGAATCCGGTACGTCCTGGTGAATCCCGGCAGCACCGCGACCAGTTTCGCCGGGGAGTACGACCCGCCGACCGCCGCCCACATCGAGTCGATGAAGCGGTTCGGGAAGCCGGTCGAGCAGAGCGTTGCTCCGATTCTCACGCTGCTGGACACGCCACCGGACGAGCCGCTGAGCGCCTTCGTGGAAGGGCGACGAATCAGCGTGGACGGTCCTGCGTTCGATCGCGACGACGCGCTTCGGCTGCACACCCTCACCGAGAAGATGCTGTCCCGTTGAATGGTCGTCCGAGGCGGCGAGATCTGGGGACGGGCTGACGTCCGGGCATCGCCGGCGGCAGGGGCCGGGCGGGGTGAGGACTTGACGAAGAATTGACGATAGCTTGAGGTCCGCCTGATTGAAACGGTCCGCGACACGCCTACTATGAAAGGCGCCGCGCGATCAATTGACAATTTATGTCAGTCAATTTGGAAGATTTTCGCCCGGCCCTTGGTCGATCCGCGGCCGCCACCATTCCCCGAGGAGGCGCTCAGCCCATGAACTCCCCCCAGGTGGACTCCCGGCAGGCCCCGCCCACCCCCCGCCCCGCCAGCGACTTCGTCGCGGAACGCCTCGATCTCGATCCGCGCTACGCCGCTCTGCGGGAGGAGCCTCTCTCCCGGGTCACCATGCCCTACGGCGGCGACGCCTGGCTCGCCACCCGCTACGAGGACGTGCGGACGGTGCTCGCCGACCCCCGGTTCAGCCGGGCTGCCGCGGTGGGTACCGCGGCGCCCCGGATCACCCCCGTGGACCAGCAGGGCGGCTCGCTGCTGGGGATGGATCCGCCGGAGCACACGCGGTTGCGTCGGCTCGTCGCGAAGGCGTTCACCAGCCGTCGGGTCAGTGACCTGCGCCCGCGGGTGCAGGCCCTGGTGGACGACCTGCTGGATCAGATGATCGCGGCGGGTCCGCCGGCCGACCTGACCGCCGCCCTGGCCTGGCCACTGCCGATCACCGTCATCTGCGAGATGCTCGGGGTGCCGGTCGACGACCGGGACACGTTCCGCACCTGGACCGACCAGTTGGTCGCACTCTCCGCCGACGATCCGCAGGTCATCCTCTCCGCCCGGGAGAGCCTCGACTCGTACCTGGCCGGGTTGATGGCGCAGCGCCGGGCACAGCCGACCGACGACCTGTTCGGTGCCCTCGTCGCCGCCCGCGACCAGGGCGACAAACTCAGCGAGGAGGAGCTGGTCGCCTTCGGGGTCACGCTGCTCGTCGCCGGCCACGAGACCACCGCCAACCAGATCGGAAACTTCGTCTACCTGCTGCTCAGTCAGCGGGAGCGGTGGGACCGCCTGGTCGCCGAGCCGGAGCTGGTGCCGAGCGCGGTCGAGGAACTGCTGCGGTTCACCCCGCTGGAGGCGACCGTCGGCTTCTTCGCCCGGATCGCGACCGAGGACATCGAGCTGGGCGGGCGGACGGTCCGTGCCGGCGAGGCGGTCATCGTCCAACTGGCCTCGGCCAACCGGGACGCCACCGTGTTCGCCCGTCCTGACGAGATCGACTTCACGCGTACCGAGAACCCGCACATGGCTTTCGGACACGGCGTGCACCACTGTGTCGGCGCTCCGCTCGCGCGGCTGGAACTCCAGGTCGCGCTCGGGACGCTGGTCCGGCGGCTGCCCGGGCTCCGGCTCGCGGTCCCTGCCGACGAGGTGGTCTTCCGGACCAACCGGGTCATGCGTGCGGTCGACGAGTTGCCGGTGCGGTGGTAGCCGGCGACGCGCCGCCCGGGTGGCACCGGCCACCCGGGCGGCGCGGGTGAGCGACGACGGAGGCGGAGGGAATGACCGAGACGGCAAAGGTCGCCCTGGTCACCGGTGGCAACCGGGGGATCGGCTACCACGTCGCCCGGCAGCTTGCCGAGGCGGGGGTGCACGTTCTGCTCGGGGCGCGGGATCTTGACCGCGGGCGGGCCGCCGTGGCGGCCCTGGCCGCCGACGGGCTCGACGTTCACCTGGTCCAACTGGACGTGACCGACGCGGCCTCGGTGGCGGCGGCGGCCAAGGCGATCGAAGCCGACCCGGGACGGCTGGACATTCTGGTCAACAACGCGGGGATCGCGGCCGGCTTCGCACCGCCGTCGCAGGCGAGCCTGGACGAGGTACGGGCCACCTACGAGACCAACGTGTTCGGCGTCATCGCCACCACCAACGCGATGCTGCCGCTGCTGCGGCGTTCCCCAGCGGCCCGCATCGTGAACGTCACCAGTGTCCTGGGAGCGATGCACCTGCTCACGGATCCGACGGCTCGCTGGGCCGATCTCACGCCGCTGGCCTACCGGTCGTCCAAGGCGGCGCTCAACGCCGTCACCGTGCTGTACGCGACCGAGCTGCGGGACACCCGGATCACCGTCAACGCGATCTGTCCTGGCCTGCGGGCCACGGGCTTCGGCGGTGGATCGCCGCCCCCCGGCGCCGGTGATCCCGCCGAGGGCGCCGCCGGCGTCGTCCGGCTGGCGCTGCACAACGACGACGG
>CALGAM010000131.1 GCA_937951935.1 uncultured Micromonospora sp.
GCGCTGCTCCGGTCTCCTGTCCGTGCCGGACCTGCCGTACCCGCGTACGCCGAAAGCCCCGGCGCCGGCCGTCCCCGCGCGGCCCTCGACGGCGACCGCCCCGGTCGGAACGCCCTCCACCGTGGCCCGGGGCACCGCGCCCGCGCCGGCCCGGTCCCGGGCCACCACCAACGGCGAGACCGCCTGGAACGTCCCCACCGGCCACCACATCGGCCGCGCGGGCCGGCTCACCCCCGCCCAGGCTTTCCGTGCCCCTGCCGAGCGCTGACATGGGCATCGTCGTGCTCCGCGACATGACCGCGCCGACCAGTCGCGACCCCGAACACACCCCCCGACGTCCCACCTGGACCTGCCGCGCCTGCCAGCTCGACTGGCCCTGCGACACCGCCAAGGCCGCGCTGCGGGAGGAGTACCGACTCGACCCCCTGGCGCTGTTCGTCTATCTCGGCATGACGCTGCAGGAAGCAGCCCAGGATCTCTACAAACTGAATCCGAACCCGGGACCGGATCCGGTGGAACTGCACGCCCGGTTCATGGCCTGGGTCCCGGTGACCCGGCTCGTCCGCCGGGCACTCCTGATGCGCGGATTCATCGGCGAGCGCCCCTTCCGGACGTCGGGTCACCGCACCTGGTGGCCGGACACGAACAGCGGCCCGTAGGGTCGGGACCTCCCCGCCCCGGTCCCTCGTGATCGCCTTTTCCCATCCGGTGGCCTGGCTGATCGTGGGGTTGTCGCCCGGAGTCAGGGCCGGAAACGGCGACAACTCCACGATCAACAGCCGGAAGTGGGTGGAAGACGATCAGGAATGCGCGAGAACGGGTCGCGTAACCGACTCGCGTTCACGGGCGGATGAACGTCCACCGGCACTACGATGTCCGTCGCTGTTCGTGTCGACACACCGAAAGGTCGACGGATGCCGGTGTTCGAATCCGCGCTGTCCGGGCTGGCGCGGGCGGTGGCGACCCGGGCGGCGCGCCAGTGGCTGGCCGCCCGGCGGGATCGCGCCGACAGCTCGCGCGAACTCGCCGACCTGTTGGCCCTGACATTCCGGGACAGACTCGTCCGCCGCAAGGTCGAGCTCCAATTCGAGGGCATCGCGGCCGACATCGCCGGCCGGGTCGAGCGGCTGTTCGAGGCCGACTCCGTCGACATCCCGGAACACGAGTCGGCCGCCGCGCTCGACGCGGTCACCCGTACCCTCACGGGCGACGCGCTGACCGACGAGACCCTGTTCGAGGTCGACGCCGACGCCGGCGAACTGGCGAAACGGCTCCGACCGGTGCTCGCCGACCACTGCGCGGCGGCCGGGTTGGGCGAGGCCGCCGAGCGGCTGGCGATCCGCGTCCTGGAGGACTGCGTCCTCTGCTACGTGCAGGTGGTCCGCCACCTGCCCCAGTTCCCGAACCGGGCCAGCCAGGAGTTGCTGGCGCGACTGTCCCGGATCTCGGGGGACCTGGCCGAGATCCTCGCCCGACTGCCGGTCACCCCGCCCACCGGGACAGCGGTGCCGGACGACGACGCCTTCGTCGCCCGCTACCTGCGGTTCGTTTCGACCCACCACGACCAGCTCGAACTCTTCGGCGTCGACGTGCGCAACTACACCCCGGAAACGACGCTGAGCATCGCGTACCTGAGCCTGGCCGTCACCGACGGGGACGGCGGCCGGGCCGGCCGGCGCGCGGCGCGGGACCGGGGCGACCTGTCCGGGCGCGGCGCGTTCTTCCGCCGCCCGGACCGGGCCGACGACGGCCACGACGAGCGGACCGGCCTGCGGGTGGAGGCGGCGCTCGGGCGCGGCCAGCGCATCCTGATCCGGGGTGAGGCCGGGTCGGGCAAGAGCACCCTGCTGCGCTGGCTGGCGGTCACCGCCGCCCGCAACGGCTTCACCGGAGACCTGGACGGGTGGAACGGGCGGATCCCGTTCCTGGTCAAGCTGCGCAGCTACGCCGACCGGCCGCTGCCACCGGTGGGGGCCCGGCTCGGCGACGACATCGCCCAGTTCGCCAGCGAGATGCCCGACGGCCTGGTCGAACGGATCTTCGCCGCCGGACGTGCCCTGCTGCTGGTCGACGGCGTGGACGAACTCGTCCACGCCCAGCGCGCGATGGTCCGGCAGTGGCTGCGCCGGATTCTCGACCGCCACCCGGACGCGATCGTGGTGGTCACCTCCCGCCCCACCGGGGCGTCGGCCCGGTGGCTGACCAACGACGGCTTCACCACCGTGATGCTGGAACGGATGAACCCGGCGGACATCGTCGAGTTCGTCCGGCGGTGGCACCGGGCGATCGGCGGGGCCCGGCACCTGCCGTGTGAGCCGGCCGAACTCCCCCGGTACGAGCGCCGGCTGCTCGCCCGGCTGGACGCCAACCACCACCTGCGCGGGCTGGCCACCAACCCGCTGATGTGCGCGATGCTCTGCGCGCTGAACCTGGACCGCGGTGACGACCTGCCACACGACCGGATCAGCCTCTACCGCACCGCCCTGGAGATGCTGCTCGAACGGCGGGACACCGCCCGGAACGTCCCGTCCTACCGGCGGGTCGGGCTGGGCGCGCAGCACGCGATGCCGCTGTTGCAGGACCTCGCCTGGCGGCTCACCCTCGGCAACCAGTCCGAGTTGGACGTGGCGCAGGCCCGGGAACACGTACGCCGGAAGCTGGCCACGATTCCGAAGGTGACCGCCGACCCGGACGACGTCTTCGACCACCTGCTCGAACGCAGCGGCGTGCTCAAGGACGTGGCCGAGGACCGGATCTCCTTCGTCCACCGCACCTTCCAGGAGTACCTGGCCGCGAAGGAGATCGCCGAGGAGAACTACATCGACGTGCTGGCCGCGCACGCCACCCGGGACATGTGGCGGGAGACCGTCATCATGACCGCCGGGTTGGCCAACAGCGAGTACCGCCAGCGGCTGATCAACCACCTGCTCGACCGCGCCGGGTCCGCCTCGTCGCGCAAGGCCCGCTGGCTCCGGCTCCTCGCCGGGGCCTGCGTCGAGACCGCCCCGGCGCTGACCGTCGACACCCTCGACCGGATCGACGCCAACCTCGCCACACTGGTGCCCCCGCGCAACGCGGCGGAGGCCCGGTCGCTGGCGCTGGCCGGGGAGCGCGTGCTCCGGCACCTGCCGGACGACCTGGGCACCCTGTCCGACGGCGCGGCGGCGGCCACGGTGGAGACCGCCGCCTTCGTCGGCGGGCCCGCCGCACTGCGCACGCTCAGCCGGTACGGCCGCGATCCGCGTAGACGGGTGGCCGAGGCGTTGATCCGGGCGGCGAGCTACTTCGAGCCCGAGGAGTACGCGCGGCGGGTGGTCGCCGACTCGCCGCTGGACGACGGGTGGATCACCGTGGACGAGTGGACCGCCCCGATGCTGCCCCACCTGCGCCACCTCCACGGGGTGCGGCTCACGGCGGACGATCCGGCCAGCGTCGTCCACCACCTGCCGGCGGTCCGAGGGCTACAGCTCTACCCGCGCGGCTTCAGGCTCTCCGACCGGTCCGTCGACCTCGGCTTCCTGCACGACCAGCCCAGTCTGGAAATCCTGGGCATCGGGTGGGCGACCAGTCCGTACCATCTCCCGGAGACCCTGCCCCAGCTCACCGCACTCGACCTCTGGCTCGGCGGCGATCCGGCGCTGCTGCCCGACCTCGACTGGGTCACCCGGTATCCACGACTCACCCGGCTTTGCCTTTCCAATATCGGGCGTGATCCACGCAGCTACGCTCCGCTCGCCGCGCTGACCGCGCTGACCTTCCTCGGCATCGACGGATACGACCGTGACAAACCGGTCCTCGGCGACACCGGTTTCCTGGCGGACATGCCGAAGCTCGAAAGACTGATGCTCACCGGCTGCACCGATCCCCGGGCACTGGAGCGGATCGCGACCTCGCAGACCGAGCTGCGGACCCTCTGGCTCGATCAGTGGAACACGCCGGCTGCGGATCTCGCCCCGGTCGCCGGACTGCCGTTCGAAGGGCTCAGCCTTGGCTGGTGCCCCGCGCCGCTCGACCTGGAACCGCTGCGCGGTCACCCCACACTCACCTGGCTGAGTCTGCGAGACTGCGCGCATATCGTCGATCTCGCCCCGCTGGCCGACGTCCCCGGGCTGACCGACCTGTACCTGTACGAGACGCCGGAGCTGGATCTTGGGCCGCTGGCCGGAAACCGCCGGCTGACGGTCCGGGCCTTCCACGGGCAGACGTTCCGCAACGCCACCGGGATGCGCATCACGTGGACACGGTGACCGGCCTGAACGGGCCCCGCGCAGCCCGCTGTCGGGGCGGCGCCCCGAAATCAGGTCAGTGACGGAAACCGGCGTCGTGCCGCGCGTCCGGTCGACGCGGACGCCCGGCCAGCCGGCGGGCGGCCACCACCACGAGAGCGACCAACCCCGCCACCATCGCCAGGGTTCCGGGGAACTTCGTGAACCTGGCCAGGTTCGTCCCGTCCGGCAGGACGAGGAAGGACACCACCGTCGCGGGCACGAGCAACCACCGGGCCGGCACCGCCGCGACGGCCAGCACCGCCAACGGCCAGACCGCGTACCAGGGATGGAAGACCGGCGCGAGCACGACGGTCGCGGCCAGCGCCAGCCCGGCACCACGCAGCCGGCCACCGTGCCGGGCCCGCCACCAGACCACGACCAGCAGCACCGCCAGCACACCCAACCCGACGGCGCGGGCGGGCGGCACCACGTACCAGTCCGCCCCGAAGGGGCGACCCAGATATCCCAGGGCGAGCCCGACCGCCGTGGGCAGCGAGGTCCACTGCACCGACTCCCCGCTGCTGGCCAGCCCGCGTACCCAGCCCGGACCGAGGCCGGCCAGCCCGGTCACCGCCAGCGCCGCCGCGACCGTCCCGGCCAACACCACACCGCCGTGCCGGGCCAACGCCCGCACCCGGTACTCCCCGGGCAGCGCGGCCAGCATCGCGAACGGCACCACCACCGCCGCGGTGACCTTCACGCTCACCGCGAGCCCCAGCAGCGCCCCGCCGGCGAGCAGCGGCAACACCCGGCCGGGCCGGTCCAGCACCACCCGCAGCCCGGCGACCACCAGGCCGACCATCAGGGCGTCGTTGTGCGCGCCGGACACCAGGTGGACCGCCACCAGCGGGCAGGCCAGCACCAGCCAGAGGGCGCGGTCCCGGTCCACGCCGGCGTGCCGGGCCAGGCCCGGCAGGCAGTACGCGGTCAGCACCACGCCGAGCAGCGCCGCCAGCCGCAGCAGCGCGACCGTGGCGGCCAGCGACGTGCCGCCGAGCACCGCGGCGGCCCCGGCGACGAGTATGAACAGCGGCCCGTACGGGGCGGGCGTGTCCCGCCACGTGGGCGACACCGCCTCCAGCCAGGGGCAGCCCGCGCCGGCCACCCCGCCGGCGTAGGGATCCGCCCCGGCGGCGTAGACCGCGCCCTGGCAGGCGTACGAGTAGACGTCGCGGCTGCCCAGCGGCGGCGCGGCCAGCAGCGGCAGCAGCCAGAGCCCGACCGTGACCAGCACCCAGCGGGTCGACGGCACCCGGTGCCGCCCGGCCCACCAGGCGCCCACCAGCAGCGCGGTGCCGGCCAGCCACCCGAGGATGACGAGGGGCCCGTGCGGCCCCCGCCAGATGCTCACCGGCGTGACCCCGGGCTGCCAGACCGGCAGCACCCCGCCGAGGTACGCGGTCACGGCCAGCACCGCCGCGCCGGCCAGCCCGCCGTACCGCACCAGCCGCCACCGCGTCGGTCCCTCCCGCACCGCTGTCCGCCCCGCGGGCCCGGTACGCGGTGGGCGCGTCCGCCCCGCCTGCCCCGCCGTGTTCGTCGACCGCATCCGTCCGTCCGCCTCAACAGGCCGGGCCGGGCCGCCACCCGCTGGTGAGCCGGTAGTCGCCGGCGGCGGAGACCCGTACCGTGGTCCACCCGTCCCCCGCGCGGCGCAGGCAGCCGGCCGGGCCGTCCAACACCAGCCACCGTGACCAGCGCACCCGTACCAGCACCTCGCCGGGGCCGTCGGCGCGGAACCGCACGTGCCCCGGTGTGGACTCGACCAGCTCACCCGGGGGCGCCACCAGCGGGGTCGGGTCGCTGACCGCGTACAACCGCCAGGTCGGGTCCCGCCACACCTCGGTCAGGTACGGCAGGCCGGAGACGACCAGGGCCGCCTCGGCCCGCGCGTACCGGTCGGGCGGGCTGTCCGGGGCGACCGCCACGTAGCTGACCGCGGTGTCGCGCAACCAGTCACGGTAGACCTCCGCCGTCAGCTCCGCGTCGTAGAACACCGGGTTGCGGCCCACGTCCACCTGCCGCTCCCAGCCCCGGGCCAGCGGGAACCGGCGGGCCAGGTACGCCGACTCCCAGTGGTCGCGCAGCGGCACCACCTCGATGCGGCCGATCGGCCCCGCCTGCCGGGCGCGCCGGTCGAGCTCGTCGACGAGCGGCTGGTAGAAGTCGGCGCGGGTCGGGGTGGACCCGGCCCGGCCCAGGTCGGCGGTCACCACCGGAGGCTGCCACCAGACGACGGCGGCGAGCAGTGCGGCGAGCCGACCGCGGCCCAGGTCGGCGTACGCGGCCAGCACCGGCACCGTGAAGAGCAGGGTCAGCCGCAGCGCGTTCGAACCCACCGGGCTCGGCACGTGGTAGGCCAGCAGCAGCAACAGTACGGTCAGCCCGGCGCCGCAGCGGAGGACCCGGTGCCGGGCCGGCACGACCACGACGGCCAGCAGGGCGAGCGCGACGTTGACGCGCATCGACTCGGGCGTGAACGGCTGCACCCCGCCGTTGCCGAAGAGCACCGCCATCGGGGCGAGCGCCGCGGCGGGGGCGAGCGCGAGCACCAGTCCTTCCGCCCGGTGTCGCCGGGGCAGCCAGCCGTCCCGGCCGAGCCCGCCGCCGTGACCGTCCGGGCCGGGTTCGCCGGGAACCAGGTGGGCCAGCAGCAGCGCGGCGCCGGCCAGGCCGGTGAAGAGCCCGGCGACCGGGCTGGCCCAGGTGGCGAGCGCGGCGAGCAGCCCGGCGGCGGTCAGCCGCACCGGGGCGCGCGGCCGTCGGGCCGCGGCCACGCAGAGTGCCGCCAGCGCCAGGGCCAGCCCGAGCGCGAAGGTGGTCCGCCCGCTGACCAGGTTTCCGACCAGGACCAGCGCGCCGAGGACCGCGCCGAGCAGCGGGCGCCGGGCGTGTCCGCGTACCAGCAGCCAGGCGAGGGCCGCCGCCGCGCCGACGGCGGACAGCGCGCCGACGACGCGGACCCCGACGGCCGCGCCGAGCGCGGCGCTGAACAGGCTGTAGCCGAACTGCTGCACGCCGCCGTACCAGCCGAGGTCGACCGGTGTCGCGCCGTACCGGTCGGCGAACCCGGCCCGCGCCACCTGTGCCGCCAGGTCGGTGCCCATCGGCGGGGCGAGCAGGTACGCCACGGCCCCCACGCCGGCCACGAGGGCCGCCCCGAGCAGCGCCGACCGGCCGGGGCGGGACGCCGGAGGCCCGCCGGACCGCTCAGCCATTGAGCACGCGCTCCGCCGCCGCCCGGCACCGCCGCCCGGTCCGCAGGTAGTGGTCGAGGAACTCGCCGGGGTCCTGCCCGCCGAGCAGCCGCACCACGCCGGCCAGTTCGGGCCCGTGCCGGGGCAGTTGGTCGCCGGCCCGACCCCGGATCAGCATCAGCGCGTTGCGCACCTGCGCGGCCAGGGTCCAGCCGGCGGCCATCGCGGCGGCGTCGGCCCGGTCCACCAGCCCGGCGTCCCGGGCGGCGGCCAGCGCGTCGAGGGTACGGGTGTGGCGGAGCTCCGGGACCGTGCCGGCGTACCGGAGCTGGAGGAGCTGCACCGCCCACTCCACGTCGGCCAGGCCGCCCCGGCCGAGCTTGGTGTGGGTGGCCGGGTCGGCGCGCCGGGGCAGCCGTTCGATCTCCACCCGGGCCTTGATCCGGCGGATCTCGACGATCTGCTGGCGGGTCAGCCCCTGCTCGGGGTAGCGGACCGGGTTGGCGACGGCCTCGAACTCGGCGCCGAGGTCGGCGTCGCCGCAGACGTACCGGGCGCGCAGCAGGGCCTGCGCCTCCCACGTCCTGGCCCAGCGGGCGTAGTACTGGGCGTACGCGCCCAGGCTGCGCACCAGCGGCCCCTGCCGCCCCTCGGGGCGCAGGTCGGCGTCGACCCCGAGCGGCGGGTCGACGGCCGGCATGCCGAGCAGCCGGCGCAGCTCCTCGGCGATGGCGTGCGCCGCCGCGCTGGCCTCGTCCTCGGCCACCCCGGGGGGCGGGTCGTAGACGAAGAGCACGTCGGCGTCGGAGAGGTAGTTCATCTCGTGGCCGCCGAGCCGGCCCATCCCGATCACCGCGAACCGGAGTCCGGGCATCGCCGGCTGGGCCGCCCGGGCGGCCCGCAGCGCCGCGCCGAGGGTGGCGTCGGTGACCGCCGACAGCGCCGCCCCGACGTCCAGCGGGGTGCCGAAGGAGCCGGTCGTGCCCTGGCCGCCCGCGGTGGCAGCGCCGGCGGGGCCCGGCGGTGCCGCGGACGCCGGCGCCAGCGGGCCGGCCCGGTGCAGGACGTCGGCGCAGGCGATCCGGATCAGCTCCCGGCCGCGCAGCGCCCGGACCGCCCGGATCGCCTCCGTCGGGTCGACCGGCCGCCGGTCCGGCGCGCCGGCACCCGCGTCGGCGGGCGGGCCCGCCGCCCGACCGTCGAGGTGCCGGTCGGCGGCGGCGGCGAAGCCGTCCCGCAGCACCTCCGCGTCGCGCGGGGTCAGCTCGGTGTCGTCGGCGAGCAGCCGCAGCGCCTCCGGGTCGCGGGCCAGCAGGTCCGCGACGTACCGGGAGAGGGCGAGGGTGCGGGCCAGCCGCTGGGCCACCGGCCCTGAGTCCCGCAGCAGCCGCAGGTACCAGGGGGTGCTGCCGAGCCGGTCGGAGACCTGCCGGTAGTTGAGCAGCCCCCGGTCCGGCTCGGGGGCGTCGGCGAACTCCTGGAGCAGCACCGGCAGCAGGGTGCGCTGGATCGCCGCGGTCCGGGTCACCCCGCCGGTCAACGCCTGGATGTGCCGCAGCGCCCCGGCCGGGTCGGCGAACCCGAGGATCTCCAGGCGTTCCCGGGCCGCCTCCGGGGTCATCCGCAGCCGTTCCGCCGGCACCCGGGCGACCGCCTCCAGCAGCGGCCGGTAGAGCAGTTTGGCGTGGAGTCGGCGTACCTCGGTGGCGTGGCCGACCCAGTCGGCACGGAACGCCTCGACGGCGTCGCGGCCCGGCCGCGCGGTGTAGCCGAGGGCGTGTGCCAGCCAGCGCAGCGCCGACGGCTCGGCCGGCACCGTGTGGGTACGGCGGAGGTGCTGGAGTTGGAGCCGGTGCTCGACGGTACGCAGGAAGCGGTAGCCGCGCAGCAGCGCCTCGCCGTCGGCCCGGCCCACGTAGCCGCCCGTGACCAGCGCCCGCAGCGCGGGGAGGGTACCCCGCACCCGCAGCGTCTCGTCGACCCGACCGTGGACGAGCTGGAGCAGTTGGACGGCGAACTCGATGTCCCGCAGCCCGCCCGGACCGCGTTTGATCTCCCGTTCCAGTTCGCGCGGCGGGATGTTGTCGATGATCTTCCGGCGCATGGCCCGGACGTCCTCGACCGCCTCCGGGCGCTCCGCCGCCCGCCAGACCAGCGGGGCGAGCGCCTCGATCCACTCCCGGGCCAGTGCCAGGTCGCCGGCGGCGGGTCGGGCCTTGAGCAGCGCCTGGAACTCCCAGGTCCGGGCCCAGCGCCGGTAGTAGGCGACGTGGCTGGCCAGGGTGCGCACCAGCGGGCCACGGTTGCCCTCCGGGCGCAGCGCGGCGTCCACCTGCCAGGCCACCTGCCCGCAGATGTTGATCAGCCTGCTGGCGACCTGGGTCGCGGCCGGCAGGTCCGCGTCGGTGGCGGCCACGAAGATCACGTCGACGTCGGAGACGTAGTTCAGCTCCCCGCCCCCGCACTTGCCCAGGGCCAGCACGGCCAGCCGGGGCTCCGGCGTGCCGGCCGGCAGCTCGCCGACGGCGATCTCGTAGGCGGCGGAGAGGGTGGCGTCGGCGAGCGTGGAGAGCGCCGTCATGGTCTGCTCCAGGTCGCGTCCGCCGGTCAGGTCGGCCGCCGCGATCCGCAGCAGGGCCAGCCGGTACGCCTGCCGCAGCGCCGCGACCGGCGGCAACCCGGTCGGCAGCGGCGGCAGCCCGGCCGGCGGGTCCGGCTCCTCGTCCGCCGGGCGCAGCAGGCCCTCGGCGCGGGGTGGCAGTCCGTCCGCGCCGGTACGCAGCGTCCGCCACTGCTCGGGATTGGCGACCAGGTGGTCGCCGAGGGCCGACGAGGCCCCGAGCACGGCGACCAGCCGGCGGCGCAGCCCGGGATCCTCGGCGAGCGCGGCGAGCAGGGGCACGTCGGCCCAGCCGGGCCGGGAGGCGGGCGCGGCGTGTCCCGGGCCGGAGGCGGCGGGCGCGGCGCGGTCGGGGCGCACCCCGGCCGGTCCGACCCGGCCGGGGCGGGACGCGGCGACGGACCCGGTGTGCCCGGGGTGCGACGCGGCGGCGGACCCGGCGCCCGCGGGGCGGGCGCCGTCCGGGGCCGGGGCCGCGCGACGCTGCGCCTCCACGATCCGGTGGAGCTGCCGCAGCGCCAGGTCGGGATCGGCGGCCCGGGAGAGCGCGGCGAGCAGTTCGGCCGCCTGCGCGTCGACCGGCTCCTGGCCGGCGGGGTCCCACAGGCCCAGCCCGTCCGGCCCCAGCAGGACGGCCGCCCGTTGTGCGCCGCCGTCGTCGGCCAGCCCGAAGCCGTACCGGGCGAGCCGGCCCGGGGCGCTGGTCGGTCTGGTCATCGCCGCGCGTCCGCCACGGTCGCCGTCGTCCGCCCCGTGGTCGCTGCCACCGTCCCCGCACGCATCGCCACCCTCCCCTACTGTCCGAGCAGCGGCAGCGTACGCCGGGGCTCCGCCCCGGCGAGCCGGCCCTGGGCCAGCATCGCGAAGCGGACGGCGAACGGCTGCCACGCCTCCTCGACGTCGGCGAGCACCTCCGCGCAGGCCGCCACCACCAGCTCGGGGTCGTAGTCCAGCTCGGCCAGCAACGCCGAACCGGCCGCCCAGTCGGCGATCATGTCGGCGTCGCACTCGATGTGGAACTGCAGCCCCCAGGCCCGGTCGCCGAGGCGGAACGCCTGGTTCGGGTAGCGGGTCGAGGTGGCCAGCAGCACCGCGCCGCGCGGCAGTTCGGTGATCGCGTCGGCGTGCCACTGCAGCACGTCGGGGATCAGCGGCACGTACCGGAAGAGCGGGTCCGTCTCGGCGGCGTCCCGCCGGCCGACCACGCCCGGGCCGACCTCGGGGCCGGCCTCGCCGCGACGGACCTCCCCGCCGTGCGCGGTGGCGAGCAGCTGCGCGCCGAGGCAGATCCCCAGCGTCGGCACCCGGTGCCGCACCGCCTTGCGGAGCAGGCCCTCCAGCGCCGGGAACCAGGGCGCGCCGGGTGTGCCGTCCGGCGCCGGGTACGGCGCCTGCGGGCCGCCGAGCACCACCAGCGCGGCGTACCCGGCCAGGTCGTCGGGAAGCGTGTCCCCGGCGTGCGGCCGGCACACCTCCAGGGCCAGGCCCCCCTCGGTGAGCCACTCCCCCAGACGGCGGGGGTCGTCGGTCGGGTCGTTCTCGACCACCAGGGCGGGCCGGCTGGCGTCGGTTGCGGCAGTTGATGTCACGGTGTCGAGGCTAGTCGGTGGGGTGGAGGTCACGGATAGGCTCGGGGTCCGGATAGACGGGGCGAGATGGGAGGGGGACGGCGTGTCCGAGGATCAGGCGGTACGACCGGCGGCGCTGCGGCCCGGAGACACCGTCATGCTGGTCTCGCCCTCGGGGCCGACGCGGCCGGAACGGGTGGCCCGGGGCATCGAACTGCTCACCTCCTGGGGGCTGCGTCCGGTGCCCGCGCCGAACGCGTACGCCCGGCGTGGCTACCTGGCCGGTGACGACGCCCTGCGGGCCGCCGACCTGAACGCCGCCTTCGCCGACCCCGCGGTTCGCGGGGTGATCTGCACCCGGGGCGGGTACGGCGCGCAGCGGATGGTCGACATGATCGACATGTCGGCGGTCCGCCGGGATCCGAAGGTGGTCGCCGGGTTCTCCGACATCACCGCCCTGCAACTGGCGCTGTGGCGGGGTGCCCGGCTCGCCTCGGTGCACGGTCCGGGTGCCGCGTGGCTGGACGAGCGGACCCCGGCCGCCTCGGCCGAGTCGCTGCGTACCGCGCTGATGAGCCCCGAACCGGTGGTGATCCCCCGGGTCCCGACCGAGGAGACGGCGAGCGTCGTCGTCCCCGGCACCGCCACCGGCCCGCTGCTCGGCGGGAACCTGTGCCTGCTGGTCTCCTCGGTCGGCACACCGGACATGCCGGACCTGACCGGGGCGATCCTGCTGATCGAGGACGTCGCGGAACCGCCGTACAAGGTGGACCGGATGCTCACCCACCTGCGCCGGACCGGACTGCTGAACGGCCTGGCCGGGGTGGCGGTCGGGCAGTTCACCGACTGCGCCGACGACTGGGCGGTCAGCGTCGCCGAGGTGCTCGCCGACCGGCTGGGCGACCTCGGGGTGCCGGTCCTCGGCGGGTTGCCGATCGGGCACGGTGCCGGACAGCTCACCGTGCCGGTCGGCGTACCCGCGACCCTGGACACCGCCGCCGGCACCCT
>CALGAM010000132.1 GCA_937951935.1 uncultured Micromonospora sp.
GGTGGTGGCGGCGGCTTCGGCCGGCCCAGCGTGTCGACCGGCATCCCGACCAGCGGCGCCGTGGACCTGATGGGACGCACCGGCGGCGGCGCCGCGACGACCGGCGTCGGCACGCCGGCGCTCACCGGTCGGGCGACCGGTGCCGGCGGGGTACCGTTCATCCCGCCCATGCATCCCCCGATGGCCGGCGCCGGAGCCGGTGGCGGCCCCACCCTGGGCGGCCGGCGCAACCGCCCGGTCCTTCCGGAGGAGGCGCAGAAGCCGGCCCCGAAGCCCCGCGTGGTCGACCCCGATGGTGACGGCACGACCACGGCCCGCCGGTACCGGGACGGTGACCGTCGTGCGACGGTGACCGAGCCGGCCCGTAGGCCGGAGGTCGAGGGGGGTCAGGCGCTCGGCCGGTTGGCGTGATCGTGACCGATTGTTCCGCACACCCGGCTGCTAAAGTCCTCTCAGAACCATCCGCTCTCCCTCCGATCCCCTCCGCGGAGCCATGACACACACCGTTCAGGTCTCGGCCGCCTTGCCTGGGGCGTACCCCACCATTGCCGACGCGATCCAGGGTGCGCCAGACGGAGCAACGATCATGGTTGCCCCGGGTGAGTACCACGAGAACCTGACCGTGACGGGCCGCCGGCTCGGCATCGCGGCCAGCGGAGGTCCGGGCACGGTGACCGTGGTGGCCCGAGACCCCGGGGCACCGGTGATCGACTGTCAGCGCGCCACGGTGGAACTCGCCGACCTCGTCCTCGAGGGCAGCGACGAGCCGACGGTGAACGTGACCGGTGGCAACGTGACGATCCGCGACTGCGTCCTCGCGGCGGGTCCGGCGGCGGCGGTCCGGATCAGCTCCCGGGCCACCTTCGAGCTGGCCCGGTGCAAGGTGACCCGGGCACACGTCGGGTTCTACCTGGACAACTGCGCCGGCACGGCGGTGGACTGCCAGGTCACCGACGTGGTGGAGGACGGCGTCATCATCCGCTCCGCCGACCCGGTGCTGCGCAACTGCACCATCGCCGACTGCGGCTACCGCGGGATCTACGTCTACGAGTACTCCCGCCCGACGATCGAGAACTGTGAGATCGCCCGGGTCGGTGAGGTGGGCATCGCGGTCGCCCAGCAGAGTTCGCCGACGCTGCGGGGATGCTGGGTTCACGAGGCCCGGGGCGTGGGCATCAGCCTGGGCGCCGACTGTGGCGGCGAGCTGGTCGACTGCCGGACCGAGTCGACCGCCCCACCGGGCATCCTGGTACCGCCCGGCTCCCGGGCCGAGGTCACCACCAGCGAGCGCCGGCGCCGGGGCCAGGTCGGCGCCGCGGAGCGGGCCGGCGCGGCGGACGACGGCAAGGTCGAGCGGCTGCTGGCGGAGCTCGACGCCCTGATCGGCCTGCCGGGGGTCAAGCGCGAGGTCCGGGCCATCGTCGACGAGATCCAGGTGAACGAGTGGCGGCGCAGCGGCGGCCTCACCGTCGCACCGACCACCAACCACATGGTCTTCGCGGGCGCCCCGGGCACCGGCAAGACGACCGTGGCCCGCCTGTTCGGGCAGCTTCTCTCCGCCCTGGGCGTGCTGCCCCAGGGCACCGTCAAGGAGGTCGCCCGCCGGGACCTCGTGGGACAGTACCTGGGCCACACCGCCGAGAAGACGACGGCGGCCTTCGAGGCCGCGCTCGGCGGGGTCCTCTTCATCGACGAGGCGTACACCCTGTCGCGGTCGTTCGGCTCCGGGGGCGACTTCGGCCAGGAGGCGATCGACACCCTGGTCAAGCTGATGGAGGATCACCGGCACGAGATCGCGGTCATCGTCGCGGGCTACACCGACGAGATGCAGCACTTCCTGGACGCCAACCCCGGCCTCGCCTCGCGGTTCAACAAGACGATCGAGTTCGAGAACTACACCGCCGAGGAGCTGGCCGAGATCTTCAACTCGATGGCCGAGTCGAACGAGTACGCGATCACCGAGGAGGTGCGGGAGGGTCTCATCCGCTACTTCGAGGGGCGGATGCACGACCGCAACTTCGGTAACGGCCGGGAGGCACGCAAGCTCTTCGAGGGAATGCGGAAGGCACAGGCACAGCGGCTGCGTCAGCTCCGTCGCGTCCCCACACCGGAGGAGCTGCAACTACTCGTCCTCGACGATCTCATCGAGGCGACGCAGGCATAGCGGCCCGTGGACTGTCCGGAGTGCGGCCAGGAGGCCGAGGACGGTGCCGCGTACTGTCTGAACAACGAGTGTGGTGCGCGGTTGTCGGACACCGTCTCCACACCGGCCGGACGGTCAGACGATGCGGCCGCCGCCACGGCCGCGTCCGCCGGCACCGACGATTCCGGCGGTGCGCGGCCGCCCTCCGAACCACCGCCCACGCGGCCGGCCGTACCCCGGGACGGGGCCGCGTCGACATCGGTGGGCACAGGTTCGCGTCCCCCGGCGGTGTCGGCCGCCGACGGCCCGGCCGCCTCGCCCGCGCCCGGTGACGCACGGTCCACGCCCACGGCTTGCGCCGACAGCCCGGCGACGGCATCCGGCGAGCCGGTCGGTACGCGCCCGGGGGTGTCACCGCGCGGTGCGGGAGCGAGACCCGGTACGGAGGTCAGGCGCGCGGGTTCGCCGCCGCCCGAACCCGAGCAGGGTGTGCCGGCCGGTCCGGGTCGGCCGGACACCGGACCGGTCGACCGACCCGGGCCGAGGATGCCCGCGAACCGGCTGCTGCCGGTCGGCGCCGCCGTGCTGGCGGTCGTTCTCGTCGGGGTGATCGGACTGGTCACCTGGGACCGCGAGAAGCCGCACGGGCGGCCCACACCGCCGGTGCCCGTACCGGTCGCGGTCGCCCCGACCCACGCCCCGGTCGATCTCTCGGCGCCGCCCACCATCGCGGAGCCGACCACCTCATCGACGCCGACGGGCAGCCCGGTGACCGCACGCCGTACGCCGAAGGCGGAGGAACGCCGAACCACCCCAACGGTGCGCCCGAAACCAACCACGAAGCGCACGACGACGGCACCGGCGGCCCCGGCTCCCACGACTCCCTCCCGAACCCGTGGTGGCGGTGGGAGGCCGTACCTGACCGCCTCGGTGAGCGCGTTCTGCCGGGACGGCTGGAGCTGGGCCTTCACCATCTCCGGACAACTGCACAACGCCTCCGTCGGCTATGACCCGCTCGGCTGGGTGTACCACCCGAACCGGGGCGAGGGCTACGGCTATCCCATCAACGGCGACGGCTCGACCCGATTCTCCGGCACGGTACCTCCCAACTGGGGTGGGGAACACACCCTGACCGCGGCGTACGCCGATTGGGAGCTGCAGGTCTGGCTCAACCCGCGGATGGACGGTGACGGGATATCGGTCGGTGGCACCGTCCGCAACCCCTGCTGACCGGTTGAGCCACGAGTGCGCGTCCGCCCCGACCTGGTTTGCTTACGGCCGTGACCGGCAACGAATCCGTCTGAGCACCGGCCGGCTGTCGCGCGTACGACGAATGGTCATCGTCTCACCACCGTGGGTCGCGCACGGGGCACCAGAACGGGTATGGTCGTTTGCCGTGTGTCGACGACGAAACGTCGGTCGACAGTGGACGCACGTCTGAGCTTTCGGGGGAAGGTCAGATGCTGCCCAATGCACCGTGGTCGCCCACCATGTTCGGCTCGTGCCGCAGGGCTCAAACCGGAGTCGACGGTTTCGGAAGCGCAGCGGTCCGGTGATGTGGCCCAACGGAGACACGAGCGCCGACCCGGTCGACAACCTGGCACGTCTCGCCGGAAGGGTGCGGGCGCTTCAACGGACCATACGGGCCGCCATCCGTACGGACATCCGTCACGAGGGGCCACGACGCGACAGGTTTGGTCACGATGGTGGCCGACGCATCCGGTCGGGTGCAGTCGGTTGACATCAGCCCCGACTGGTTCGTCGGGCGCGGGCCGGCGAAGCTGGGCTCGGCATTGTTCGAGGCGTACCAGGCGGTGATGGCAGAGGTTCTGGTGGCCAGCCTCGACCGGATGGATTCGGCGAAAAGAGAGGACTCGGAAGCGCTGCCGGAGATTCGGCCCGACGACACGCCGTCCCGGGCCGAGATCCGGTACGGCTCCACCAGCCCGGCACCAACCCTCAGGGACGTCTGGGCAAAGCTGCGTGAGCTCGAGGAACGACAGTACGAACGGGAGTACCAGCTCGAACGCAGGCTGGCCGCGCGGTCACGCGACGAGCGGGTGGTGCATGGTCCGGCCCACCTCGTCGAACTCACCGTACGGGATATGGACGTCATCGGAATCTCGGTAAGCGGTTCGGTGGGACGCCGCCTGGTCCACAATCTGGCGCAGGACACCCTGGCAGCCTTCCGGTCGCTCTACTCCGGTTCCGCCTCGGCCAGCGGAGCGAGTGACGAGGGTGGGGTGTGACGTGGCAGGAGATGACAAGGAGATCCGTCTCGTCCGCGACGCCTTCGCCGTCGAGGCGAAGAAGTGGGACGAGCTCGCCGCCGAGATCGCGAGCCTGCGGTCTCTCGGGGCCACACTCGAGCTCGAACCACTGGCCTTCTTCTGCGGCAATCCACTCACCGCGAAGCTGCTGGGAGAAGTGTACGAAGGTATATTCAGGCTCATCATCACACTGATGGCCGATGCGGAGACCGAGTTCCATGAGCTCGGCAGGGCTCTGTTGGTCGCCCGAGACCTGTATGACGGCACCGACCGTACCTCCGCCTCCGCCTTCATCAAGATCTACGGAAGTCGCCAGTGACCGGCCTCAGGAAGGTGACGAGTGACACCCGAAACTGATGGCACCGCCGAGGCTGCGCTACGGAAGGCGCGAGCAACACTCGAAAGCAGCCTCGGCCAGGTCGACGCCCATTTCGGCAATCTGGTCAGCAGGATAGACACCGTCCTCGAGACCGCGACCTTCGTCTCTCCGGGAGCTGCCCTGCTGTTCAGCCGGAGGGTTTCGAGCAGCCTGGCCGAGCTGGGTGCCCGGATCAGGGAAGCGGTGACGGAAATCCGCAGGATCCTGGATTCGTCCACCCCGATCTTTTCGCTGATCCACGTCGGCACCTCCTGGAACATGCAGGTCCTGCCGCGGCTGAGCGCCCTGGTCGGCGTCGCCCGGGACATTCGGGCGAACGCACTGCACGCCTGGGGCGGTGAGGCCAGCCGTGCGTACCAGGAGAAGCGGTGGGGTCAGCGCGACGGGCTCCAAGGCCTCACCAACGTGGTGAAGGACACCTCACAGTGGTTGGTCGACGTCGCGGTACTCAACACGACGTTTCTCACGGACATCACCAAGTTTGTTGACCAGCTCGCCAAGGACATCATCGAGGCAGCCCTGGAGATCGCCACGGTGTTCGGCATCATCGAGGCCATCGACACGGTGGCAGGGGCAACAGCCAGGGCTCTGGACTCGATCGTTGAGAC
>CALGAM010000133.1 GCA_937951935.1 uncultured Micromonospora sp.
GCCGGTCGAGTACCGCGAAGACGACGTGGTCGAACCACGGGCCGGCCCGCAGCGCCGCGGCGAAGGCCTCCGCGACCACCGTCGGCTCGTTGCCGAAGACCCCACAGCCCCAGGCCCCGAGGACCAGCCGGCGGTGTCCGTGCGCGGCAGCCACCGCGAGCACCCGGGCGGCCCGACGACGCAGCAGGGCGGGAACGTCGGCGAGCCGGTCGGGCTGGTGGCGCAGCATCGCCGCGCGGTTCGGCGCCGCGGCCGTCAGGAAGGAGACCGGGTACGGCGCGGGCAGCGGACGACCGTGATCGTCCCGGAACACCGGAACCCGCGGCGAGTAGATCACCCGGTCGCTGTAGCCGAGGTCGGGGTCGGCACGGTGCGCGGTGTAGAAGTCCCGGGCAGCCACGAGACAGGCGAAGAGGCCCGAGCTTCGGGCGATGCTCTCCTCCTGGGCCTGGGCCCCGTTGCGGAAGCCGCCGCCGGGATTGCGTGCCGAGGCGAAGACCAGGCACGCCAGATCGCCGCCGAGCCGGCGGGTCGCGGCCAGGGTGGACTCGTTGGTCACCTCGACCGTGGGGTCGGCGACGGCCGTCGGCGCGGGCGGCAGAGCGTCGTCGGGAAGGTACAGCCGGGTGCCGGCGACGGCCCGGGCCAGCGGCTCGGCGATCGCCACCTCGGTGCCGTGGGATGTCCGGTAGCTGCCCCGGCGGAGCGCCTCGACGGTGTCCCGGGCGATCGCACGGAGCCGCGTGCTCATGCTGATCAGCATGCGCCGCACCGGCCCCGGCGCACCAGCGATTTCGGCCGCCGTCGCCGGCTACCGTTGCCGCCGTGACGGATCAGGTTCTGCTTGGCGCGGGCCGGGAGGCGGACGTCTTCGCCCTCGACGACGGGCGGGTGCTGCGCCGGCACCGGGCCGGCGGCGACGTCGCCGCCGAGGCCGCGATCATGACGTACGTCGGCGGGCTCGGCTTCCCCGTGCCCCGGGTCGACCGCGCCGAGGGCGCGGATCTGGTGATGGAACGGGTCGAGGGACCGACGATGCGGGGCGCACTCCTCGCCGGCGGGTTGGAGGTTTCGGCCGGGGCGGCGGTCCTGGCCGACCTGCACCGCCGGCTTCACGCCCTGCCGCCGCGGCCGGGCAGCGCCCCCGGCACCCGGATCGTGCACCTCGACCTGCATCCGGACAACGTCATGCTCGCGCCGGCCGGACCGGTGCTGATCGACTGGCGCAACGCCCGGGACGGCGAGCCGGACCTCGACGTCGCGGTCTCCGCGCTGATCATGGCCGAGGTGGTGGTCACCGACCTGATGGGGCTGGCCACCGTGGCCGACCCGTTCCTGACCGCCTTCCTCGACGTCGCGCCGGGGGATCCGGTACGCCTGCTCGACGCCGCCGCCTCGATGCGTCAGGCCAACCCGACACTCGACGCCGCGGAGGTCGCCCGGGTCGCCGAGGCGGCGGCGCTGGTCCGCCACCGGTGGCACCGGCGCGGCGGCGACCGCCGGTAGCGGTGGACGATCTCGTCCGGCCGGTGGGCGGCGAGCGTCTCGTGGGCCAGGCCGAGCAGCCGGTCGGCCGCCTCGTGGGGCGCGTCGGCCGGGGTGCGGGCCGGCCACGGCCGGCGGCACGCTGCCGGCCCGGACGGGTCGCGGCGTCGGGGTGCGCGGGTATCCGGGCCTACCGGGTGGGTGTGGCCACCGCCGCGAGCGGTGTCCTGGCGAGGTCGACGGTGCTGGTGTGGTCGGTCCTCCGGCTGACGTCGGCCCACGCGGTGGCCTCCTCGGCGCGGGCCCGTGCCGCCCGCTCGGCGAGCTGGACCGCGTCGGAGCCGAGCAGCAGCCGCAGCGGCGGCACCGGTACGTCGACGAGGTCGACCATGATCTTCGCCGCCCGGGCCGGATCCCCGGGCTGCCTGCCGTCCTGCTCGCGGCGGAAGTCGTGCATCCGGCCGACCGTCGACCGGTAGTCCTCGCCCACCTCGGCCATCCGCATCGAGGCGCCGTCCGGGTCGGTCCGGAAGGCGCCGGGCTCGACGATGGTGACCCGGATACCGAACGGCTTGACCTCGGCGGCCAGCACCTCCGAGAAGCCCTCCACCGCGAACTTGGCGGACTGGAACGCGGCCAGCCCCGGGGTGCCCCCGACCCGACCGCCGACGGAGGAGACCTGCAGGAAGTACCCGGAGCGCTGGGCCCGCAGCCGGGGCAGCGCGGCCCGCGTCACGTTGACGACGCCGAAGAAGGTCGTCTCGACCTGGGCCCGGAAGTCCTCCTCCGGAGTCTCCTCGATCGGCGCGCTGCTGGCGTACCCGGCGTTGTTGACCACGACGTCGAGCCGGCCGAAGGTCTCGACCGCCGCCTCGACCGCCGCCCGGGCCGCGGCGGGGTCGGTGACGTCGAGCGGGAACGGGCGTACCCGGTCACCGTGCTGCTCGACCAGTTCGGCGAGCCGCTCGGTCCGGCGGGCGGTGGCGAGGAGGTTGTCGCCCCGGGCGAGAAGTTCCCGACACAGCTCCCAGCCCAGCCCGCGCGAGCTACCGGTGACGAGCCACGTCCTGGCCATGCCGCTGTTCCCCCTTCCGCCAGCTCCCGTCCCTCCGCCGGCACCCGGCTCGACTCTGCTACGCCGACGGCCGCCGGCCCGCCGGAATCGCGCCGTTCACCCGCGTGGGCTACCCGGGCGCGTGGCCGGCGGGAATTGAGGCCGGAGACTGGCCGCGGTCCGCCGTAGCGTGCCGGCCGTGGCGAAACCGGAGAGGGTGCTGGACCGTCGGACACTCAACCGCGCGACGCTGGACCGGCAGTTGCTGCTGCGCCGGGCGGAGCTGCCGGTGGTGGCGGCCGTCGAGCGGCTCTTCGGGCTCAACGCGCAGAGCCCGGACCCGCCCTACGTCGCGCTCTGGAGCCGGCTGGCCCGGTTCGGGATCGACGACCTGTCCAGGGCGGTCACAGACCGCTCGCTGGTGCGCTCGACGCTGGTGCGGGCCACCCAGCACCTGGTGACGGTCTCCGACTTCCGGCTGGTCCGCCCCGCGGTGGCGAACCTGCTGCGCCGGGTGCAGCGCAACGCCTTCGGCGCCCGTACCGCCGGAGTGGACCTCGAGGAGCTGGTCGCGCAGGCGCGCCGGATCCTCGCCGCCGCGCCGGGCATGACCCGGCCCGAACTGGGTCGGCGGCTCGCGGCCGACCGGCCCGGCTCCGACCCGGACGCCCTCGGCTGGAGCGTGCAGTATCTGGAGCCGCTGTTGCACCCGGCCCCGAGCGGTACCTGGCGCCACCACGGCGCGACACCGCTCATGCTCGCCGACTGGACCGGGGTGCCGAGCGAGACGACGCCCGAGGATCTCGCCCGGCTGGTCCGGCGCTACCTGGCGGCGTTCGGACCGGCGAGCGTGGCCGACGCGCGGGCGTGGTCCGGCATCGCCGGTCTGCGCGAGGTCTTCGCCCGGCTGCGCCCCGAACTGCGGGTGTACGCCGACGAGGCCGGCCGGGAACTGTTCGACGTCCCGGAGGGGTCGCTGCCGCCGGCCGACGAGCCGGCACCGGTCCGCCTCCTGCCGGAGTTCGACGCGCCGCTGCTGGCGTACGCGGACCGGACCCGGATGATGACCGACGCGGTACGCCGGCAGGTCTGCGTCGGTGCCGCCGTCGCCGCGACGGTGCTGGTCGACGGGGAGGTGGCGGCCACCTGGTCGGTCGCCCGTGCCGCCGGCACCGTCGAGTTGACGGTGCGGCCGTTCCGCCCGCTGGGCCGGCGGGAACGGGACGAGACGGCGGCCGAGGCCGAACGTCTGCTCGCCTTCACCGACCCCGACGTGGAGCGGCGCCGGGTACGGCTGCTGCCGCCTGGTGCTCCCGGCGCGGCCACGGCGACCTGACGCGTGGAGGGCGACCTGACGCGTGGGGGGTGGTGCCCGGTCGCGGCACGGCGCGGCGGGCCGGGCCGACGCACGGCTCGGCCGGGGCGTGGTTCGTCCAGCCGGCCCCGGTTGTGATCTGCGCCCCCAGGCGGCCGGCGGCGACGACCCCGCCGGGACGGGGCCCGCCCCCGGCGCCGAGGTCGGTGTGTCACCGGCGTTAACAGGCATGTTCACGGTCGTGCAACCCCCTGATTGCCACCCTGTGCCACATGAGGACAACGTTGCGTTTGGTGGCAGCGGCCGCGTGCGTCGTGGCCCTCGCCGCCTGTTCGGATGGTGGCGTGGCGGGCCCGGGTGGCGCCCCGGCCGGCGAGAGCAGCACGATTCCCGCCGACATGGCCGTGAAGTTCGCGCAGTGCATGCGCGAGAACGGCGTCGACGTGGCCGACCCCAGGCCGGGGCAGCCGCTGATCATCAAGGGTGACCGGAACGACACCGCCAAGATCCGGGCTGCCCAGGAGGCCTGCAAGGAGTTCGCGCCGCCGCAGGAGGGGGGTGGCCCACAGGCGGGCGACGACCTCGACCGGCAGGCCAAGCTCGCCGAGTGCCTGCGCCGGCACGGCGTGGACGTCGCCGACCCGCAGCCGGGCCAGCCGCTGCGGGTCGAGGGCCGCCGCGAGAACGAGGCGGAGACCCAGCGGGCGATGCAGGAGTGCCAGCGTGAGGTCGGCGCGCCGCCGCCGTCGAGGATCGGGTGATCGGGATGCGGGTCAGGGTCGTGGCGGGTGCGGCCTGTGTCCTTGCCGTCGGCGCCGGAATCGGCGGTGTGGCGCTGTCCCGAGGCTCCGGCGAGGCCGCCACCGCGGCGGAGACTCCGGGCGCCACGGCCGAGGTCGTCCGTACCGACCTGGTCGGCCGGACCGACGTCGACGGCACCCTCGGCTACGCCGACTCGTACACCATCACCACGTCCCGCGGCGGCCGGCTCACGTGGTTGCCCGACGTCGGCGACGTGATCAGGCGCGGCAAGCGGGTGTACGAGGTGGACGGCAGACCGGTGCCGCTGTTCCACGGGGACACCCCGCTGTGGCGCAGGCTCTACCTCGGGGTTTCCGACGGCAAGGACGTTCGGGTGCTGGAGCGCAACCTCAAGGCGCTCGGCTACGGCGACGACATGACGGTGGACACCTCGTTCACCTGGGCGACCGCCAAGGCCGTCAAGGAGTGGCAGGAGGACCTCGGGGTCGACGAGACCGGCCGGGTGTCTCCGGAGGACGTCGTCGTGCAACCGGGAGACCTGCGGGTGGCGGCGTTGCGGGCGGCGCTCGGCGGCGTCGCCCGGGGCGAGGTGCTCACCGCCACCGGGACGACCCGGCAGGTCGTCGTGAACCTGCCGGTCACCCAGCAGGAACTGGCCCGGATCGGTGACCAGGTCCGGGTCCGGCTGCCGGGTGGCAACACCACGACCGGAAAGATCACCGAGATCGGTACCACCGCCAGCGCCGGCTCGCGCAGCGGCAGCGGCCAGGCCCAGACCGGCGAGGGGACCGAGACGGCGACCATTCCGGTGTACGTCACGCTGACCGACCCGTCCGCCGCCGGGCGCCTGGACGGAGCCCCGGTGACGGTCGGCTTCACCAGTGCCACCCGCAAGGGCGTCCTGGCGGTGCCGGTGACCGCCCTGCTCGCCGAGGCGGACGGCAGCTACGTGGTCAAGGTCGTCGACGGTGAGCGGACCCGGAGGGTTCCGGTCGAGGTCGGCAGCTTCGCGGACGGTCTGGTGGAGGTCTCCGGGGCCGGCCTGGAGGCCGGGATGCGAGTGGAGGTGCCCGGGTCGTGACCGAGACACCCGTTGCGGCCTTGGAGGCCGTCACCAAGACCTACCCCGGCGGCGTACAGGCGCTGCGTACGGTGTCTCTCACGGTGATGCCCGGGGAGCTGGTCGCCATCTGCGGACCGTCCGGTTCCGGCAAGTCGACGCTGCTGCACCTGATGGGGGCCCTGGACCGGCCCACCAGCGGCCGGGTGCTGATCCAGGGGCACGACGTCGCCACGCTGCCGGACCGGCGGCTGGCGGCGGTGCGGGCCCGGTGGATCGGGTTCGTGTTCCAGCAGTTCTTCCTCACGGCGCACATGTCCGCACTGGACAACGTGGCCAACGGGCTGCTCTACCACGGCATACCCGCCCGGCAGCGGCGCGAGCGGGCCCGCGAGGCCCTGGAACGGGTCGGGCTGGGCCACCGCGTCCACCACCGTCCGGCGGAGATGTCGGGAGGCGAGCGGCAGCGCGTCGCGGTGGCCCGGGCGGTGGTCGCCCGGCCCGCCCTGCTGCTCGCGGACGAGCCGACCGGCAATCTCGACTCCGAGTCCGGCGAGGCGGTGGTACGGCTGCTCACCGAGCTGAACGAGGCCGGCACCACGATCGTGGTGATCACCCACAACGTGGAACTCGCCGAGGCGTTGCCACGTCGGGTCGACATCCTCGACGGACGAATCCGGGCGGACTCCCGGAAGGCCGGTTCCCGAGAGGCGGTGGGTGTGGCGTGACCCCGCTTCCGCCTCCGACCCGGCTGCACGGCCGGGACGTGGCCGCGGTCGGCCTGACCGGGCTGCGGGGCCGGCCGATGCGGGCGGCCCTGTCCGCGCTCGGCATCGCCATCGGCATCGCCGCCATGGTGGCGGTGCTCGGGATCAGCACCGCCAGCCGGGCCGGCCTGATGAACGAGATCAGCAAGCTCGGCACGAACCTGCTCACGGTCACACCCGGCCAGTCGCTCTTCGGCGAGGACGCCAAGCTGCCGGCCGAGGCGCCCGGCATGATCTCCCGCATCCCGGGGGTGATCTCGGTCTCCGCGGTGGGGCAGATCTCGGGGGCGAGCGTGCGCCGGACCGACAAGATCGACGTCAACCAGACCAACGGCATCGCGGTCCAGGCGACCCAGCTCGACCTGTTGGAGAACCTGGGCGGAACGATGCGGTCCGGTGCGTGGCTCAACGCGGCGACCAGCCGCTACCCGACCGTGGTGCTGGGGGCGGTGGCGGCCGAACGCCTCGGTGTCGAGGAGTCGGGCGAACACGTCTACATCGCGGGCCGCTGGTTCACGGTGCTGGGCGTGATGAATTTGCTGGTGCTCGCCCCGGAGATCGACCGGTCCGCCCTGGTCGGCTGGACGGCCGCCGAGGAGCTGCTCGGCTTTGACGGACATCCGACAACGATCTACGAGCGGTCGACAGACGAGTCGGTCGCCGACGTCCGGGCGGTGCTGGCGGCCACGGCGAACCCGGAGAACCCCGAGCAGGTCACGATCAGCCGACCGTCCGACGCGCTGACCGCGCAGCTGGCCGCCGCCTCGGCGTTCAACTCCCTGTTCCTCGGTCTCGGCGCGGTGGCGCTGCTGGTCGGGGGCGTCGGGATCGCCAACATCATGGTGATCTCGGTGCTGGAACGTCGGCAGGAGATCGGGTTGCGGCGGGCGCTCGGCGCGACGCGGGGGCACATCCGGCTGCAGTTCCTGACCGAGTCGGTGTTGCTGTCGATGCTCGGCGGGGTGGTCGGTGTCGTGCTCGGCCTGGCGGTCACGGTCGGGTACGCGCTGTACCGGGAGTGGCCGGCCGTCCTACCCGTCCAGGCGCTGGCCGGGGGTGTCCTGGCCGCCGTGGCGGTCGGTGCGGTCGCCGGGCTGTACCCGGCCCGCCGGGCCGCACGCCTGGCGCCGACCCAGGCACTGTCCACCGGCTGACCGCCACCGCCGCCCCGCGGGCGCGCCGGCGGGGCGGCGGTGGACCTCGCCGACCAACTCCGGGCCGGAAGCCGTGGGTGCGGCTTCCGGCCCTCTCCGACCGTCTCCCCGGACGGGGCACTCCGGGTGCGGCGAGGACAGCGGAAGTCCCGTGCCGGCGTGGGATTTCGAAGGATCGGTCACCCGGTGACGCGGCACATTCGCCGGGGGTTCGTCGCCCCCGGTTTCTGCGACCTTGTCGGAACGTGGTGCCGTGGTGGCGCGTCGCTGACGCTTCTCTGACGATGCTTGTCCGGCGTACCGGCGACGTGCGAGTCTGAGACCGCGGATCGCCGGGAGCCGATATTTCGGAATGCTCCCAGGCCCGCCGACGACAGTCGCACGTCAGCAGCTTCCGTCCGTGCAGAGAATCCGAATCGCCGCCGGGGAGTGGCCAGCGTCATGCAGCAGACCAGCCTAGAAGTGACGACGACGGGCGTTTCGGGTGTCCGGAGCGCGCCGCGGGGAAATCGCCCGGATCTGCGTCGGGCCGAGCTGCACGCCAGCGTGTCCGACCCGGTGCTGGACACGATGAATTTCCTCAACGAAATCACCCTTCGCTATCCGGACGCCATTTCCTTCGCTCCGGGGCGCCCATACGACGGCTCCTTCGACGTGGAGCAGGTGATCGCGAATCTCCGTCGCTATCTGGGGCACCTGGCGGCGCTCGGCCACTCGCCGCGGCAGATCCGCGACTCGCTCTACCAGTACGGTCCCACGGCGGGCCAGATTCGTGATCTCGTCGCCGCTTCTCTGGCCGCGGACGAGGGAATCGACGTACCTCCGGAGTCCATCGTGGTCACCGTGGGCAGCCAGGAGGCGATGCTGTTGGCGCTGCGGGCGCTGATCTCCGGACCGGACGACGTGCTGGTTGTGGCCAGTCCGTGTTACGTCGGCATCATCGGCGCCGCGCGGCTGCTGGACGTCGCGGTGGTCACCGTGCCGGAGCGGGAGGAGGGGCTGCGCTGCGCCGACGTCGAGGCGGTGATCCGAGCCGAACGGGCCCGCGGCCGTCGCCCCCGGGCCTGTTACGTCGTACCCGACCACTCCAACCCGTCCGGAAACACGCTGTCCGAGCGGGACCGGGCCGACCTGCTGGCCCTGGCCCGGCGGGAGGACCTGCTCATCATCGAGGACAGCCCGTACCGGCTGGTCAGCCCCGGCACGCCGCTGCCGACGCTGAAGTCCCTGGACCGCGAACGCCGGGTGGTCCACCTCGGTTCCTACTCCAAGACCCTCTTCCCCGGGGTACGCCTCGGCTACGTGGTGGCGGACCAGCGGGTCGTCGACGAGGCGGGCCGGGTGAGCCTGCTCGCCGACGAGCTGACCAAGATCAAGAGCATGGTGACGGTGAACACCTCACCGCTCAGCCAGGCGGTGGTCGCCGGGTCGCTGCTCGCCGTCGACGGACGGGTGTCCGACCTGACCGCCGAGGCGGCACAGCGGTACGGCCGGGCGATGCGGGCCACCCTCCGCGAGCTGGAGCGGTGCTTCTCCCCGTCCCGCCGGGCCGAGCTCGGTGTGCGGTGGAACCGGCCGGCCGGCGGCTTCTTCCTCACCATGCAGGTCGGCTTCCCGGCCGACAACGCCGCGCTGACCCGCTCCGCCGAGGAGTTCGGGGTCATCTGGACGCCGATGAGCTACTTCCATCCGGACGGCGGCGGTCGGCGGAGCCTGCGGCTTTCGATCAGTTACCTGACGATGCCCGAGATCACCGAAGGCGTGGCCAGGCTGGCCCGTTTCGTCGAGTCCGAGACCAGGCGGAGGTAGCGATGCGTTCCGTGACGTTCGACCTGGAGTCGACCGAGGCGCGGTTCATCGTGCTGGTGAACCAGGAGGAGCAGTACGCCCTGTGGCCTGCCGACCTGCCCGTCCCCGGCGGGTGGTCGCAGACCGGGTGCCGCGGCACCCTTCCGGAGTGCGAGGCGTACCTGGAGGAACACTGGACCGACCTGCGGCCGCGGAGCCTGCGCAGCTGGCTCGCGCAGGTCGGCCGGGACTGAGCGTCCGGGTGCCGGCGTCGGGTCCGGCGGGCGGGTGTGGAGGCCGCGCGTCGTCCGGCGCCGGGTCAGCCGGTGGGGCTGGCCGGTACGGCGACCGTCTGCCGCGGAGGTGCCGTCACGGGGTCGGGCCGGGGGAACCGGACGGTCACCTCCAGCCCGCCACCGGGGTTCGGCCGGGCGTCGACGGTCGCGTCGTGGGCGCGGGCGATCGACGCGACGATGGACAGTCCCAGGCCGGCTCCGTCCACCGAGCCCGTGCGGTCGGTGTGCAACCGCCGGAACGGCTCGAAGAGCTCGTCGATCCGTTCCTCCGGCACCTCCGGGCCGGTGTTGCGCACCGTCAGGGTGTGGGCGGCGAGCGAGACCTGGACGGTGCCGCCCGGCCGGTTGTAGCGGACCGCGTTGTGCAGCAGGTTGGCGAACAGCCGGTTCAGCAGGACCGGGTCGCCGAGCACCGTGGTCGGCTCGGCCGCCAGGTGTACCGTCACGCCGTCCGTCGGTACGTCGTTCCGCGCCTGCCGGATCAGGACGTCCAGGGCGACCGGCTCGGGGGAGTCCAGACCACGGTCACCCTGGGCGAGCGTGAGCAGCCCTTCGATGAGCCGTTCGGTCCGCCGGTTCACCGCCAGCAGTTCGCGCCGTACCTCGGCCAGTCGCTCCGGAGACGGGTCGTCCAGACCGATCTCGATCGCGGCGCGCTGGATCGCCAGCGGGGTGCGCAACTCGTGGGAGGCGTTGGCGATGAACTGCCGTTGGCTGCCCACCGACCGTTCCAGGCGGTCCAGCATCGCGTCGAAGGTGTCGGCGAGCTCCTTCATCTCGTCCTGGGGACCGTCCAGGGCGATCCGTTCGTGCAGGTTGGACAGGGAGAGTCGGCGGGCGGTGGTGGTGATCCGGTGCAGCGGGCGCAGCAACCGTCCGGCGAGCCACCAGCCGGCGGCGACCGAGACGGCGGTGAGGACGACCACGACGATCGCCGTCACGGTCCACTGGAACCGGAGGATGTCGTCGCGCAGGTCGTCGGTGACCCGGATGATCTCCGGATCGTGCTGGATCGGCACCGGGGTCGGGGGGTTCTGCGGGGCCGTGCCGGGCGGGGCGAGCACCTCCGGGGGCAACTGCGCGTCGTTCCTGATCAGTGTGACCCGCCGTTCCAGCATGTTGTGGAGCAACAGGTTCACCACCACGAGCAGGGCGGTGGAGGTGGCGAGGAACAGTGCGCTGTAGAGGGCGGTCAGACGGACGCGTACGGTTCGCCGCGTCACAAACGGTATCCGGCGCCAGGCACGGTCTCGATGCACGGAGGGTCTCCCAGTTTGGCGCGGAGTCTGCTGATGATCACGCGAACCACGCTGCTGAACGGGTCGACGTTCTCGTCCCAGGCGCTTTCGAGGAGTTCCTCCGCACTGACCACCCGGCCCTCGGCGCGCATCAGCGTCTCCAGGACGGCGTACTCCTTCAGCGACAGCGGGAGGTAACGGCCGTCGCGGAAGGCCTGCACCCGGTTGGTGTCGAGCACGATGCCCCTGCGCCGCAGGACCGGGGGCAGCGGCGCCCGACTGCGCCGCCCCAGTGCCTGGACCCGGGCCACCAGCTCGCTGTAGTCGAACGGTTTGGGCAGGTAGTCGTCGGCGCCGAGGGCGAGTCCGGCGACGCGGTCCTGCACGGACGCCGCCGCGGTCAGCATCAGGATGCGGGTTCGGGCCCCGGCCTCGGCCAGCTCGCGGCAGAGCACGTCGCCGTGCACCTCGGGCAGGTCACGGTCCAGGACGAGTACGTCGTAGTCGTTCACCGCCAGCCGTTCCGAGGCGGCCGCCCCGTCGTACACCACGTCCACCGCCATGGCGTGCTTCCGAAGCCCTTCCGCCACCAGTCTGGCCAGCATCTGTTCGTCTTCGGCCACCAGAACGCGCATGACCCATTGTCTCCTCACGGGGGGTATCAGGGCCGTTAACGCGGGTGTTCACCCTGCCGTAACACCCGAGGCGCGAGGATCGCCACGTGTGGGGTGGAGCCAGGTGGTCGGGTGATCGGGCGGCGGGTGGTGCCGGTGGTGGGCCGTGGCGTCCGGGTCGTCCGGGAGCGTGTCTCTCGGGCGTCCCGGCGCCAGGGCGACGGACTGCGAGCGGGCCCCACCCCGGCAGGCCCGCTCAGCCGGCCGACGACGGTAACGTGAGGCTCGCCGGTGCCACCTGTTCGAGGATCGCCCGGTGCAGGTTCTGCAGTTCCCGCCCGGGCTCGATGCCCAGGTCCTCGCGCAGCCGACGTCGGATCTGGGCGTACGCGTGCAGGGCCTCCGCCTGTCGGGAGCACCGGTAGAGCGCGAGCATGAGCTGTGCCCGGAGGGTCTCGTGGAACTGGTGGATGGAGACCAGCTTCTTCAGCTCGGGCACGATGGTGCGGTGGTTGCCCAGTTCGAGTTCGGCCGTGAAGAGGTCCTCGTAGGCGGCGATCCGTTCGTCCTCCAGGAACCGGGCCTCCTGTTGCAGCAGCTTCCCGGGGATGCCGGCGAGCGCGTTGCCCCGCCACAGCGCGAGCGCGGCGCGGAGGTCCCGGGCCGACCCGGGCAGGTCGCCGCGGTTGGCCTTCTCGCGTGCCTCGGCGACCAGGTGCCGGAACGACCAGATGTCGGTCTCGGCGGGATCGACCTGTAACCGGTAGCCGGCCGAGCTGGTGGTCAGCTCCACCCCGGTCATGGGCTGCAACAGTTGGCGGAGCCGGTAGATGTACGACTGGAGGGTGGTCTGTGCCGCCGCGGGCGGCTGGCCGTCCCAGACGAAGCGGGTCAGCCGTTCGACGGGCACCTCGTTGTTGGCGTCGAGCAGCAGGGTGACGAGCACGGCTCGCTGTTTGGGCGCCGTAATCGAGATGCGAGTACTGCTCGTGTTCACCTCAAGGCTGCCGAGAATGGCGAAGCGCAAGGTTGGTCCCCCGTTCCTGCATGATCCGAGTTTTACCCCGGAAACGCTGTTCATGCGACGTGTCCCCCTGTGCGGCTGGCTGGCATGTGACGGTTGATCGCGGTTAGGAGGGTCCGGGCGTCACATTGCGCGTATTCATGGATGAAGGCATGGACCGCGGCGGCACGGCGCCGATGCCGACCGACCCGCCAACGACGTCACAGGCGTGGCGGGCACCGGGCACTGGAGCAGCTCTGGCGCAGCCGCGAGTCTTCCCAGGTCATTCAGGTGATCGGGTACGCAATACATGAAAACAGTATCACGTCTGCCAATGAATGCCTCGTTCGTGTTGGCTAAGTCGGATAGGTCTTTCGGATAGGGATAGCTGGTCGACGCAGACCCTTTTGCCCCCGGTTGGGACGTTGTAACGAAGGAGATCTGCGGGAACCCGTGCCGACGGCGTATCTGTCGGAACATTTCCAGATCGGTTCGCTCGTGCCGGAACCTGCGGGGGCGACCGTGGGGCACCGTGCCGCCCGGGCGTGACCGGGGGGTGGTCCGCGGCACACGGCGGCGCGGCCGGCGCCTCGCTGGTGCCCCGGTGGACGGGGCCCGGTGCCACGCCGCACGCCGGTACGAGCAGCGCAGGACGTAACCTCCCGTGCCGCGGGCCGGGGCGGTCGACCGGTGGGTCGGGCGACCGCCGGCCGGCGCGCGACCCACCGGCACGTCACCAGAGGTCGGAGCGGCCGTCGACCGAGCCCCGCGCGCACTTGCGCGGAAACTGGCTCCAGTGATTTCCCGGCGCGTCTCCAGCGTGATGCCGAGAGGCCTCCAGATGCGTCGTATTCGACGTATACCAGATATGCTGCCGCACCCGACCGGAAGCATTCTTGACGGGCATCGACACCCTCCATTACGTTTCGTGTTCGGAACTCGGACCGCGGTGGTCGGAGATATTGCGTTCCGTCGCGTCGCGGCCCGGCGTCAGCCCGCCGACGTGGGCGGGCGTGCCCGTGGCGGTTTTCGGTGTCTCCGGTGCCCGGAACCGTCTCCGGGTCGGTGGACGCTGACCCGGAAAATGGTGATCTGGCCCAGGGGAATCCGTTTCGTTGCCGGTTTCCTCGTCAAGGTCGTGACGTCCTGGGAAGGTGAGGGGAATTGAGCGCTGAGAGCAACACCGGTCGCCTGGTCGTGAAGGCGCGCATGTGGGGGTGGACCTACCGATGACGATCGACGTCGAGGTCTCCCGTCCGCGACCGCTGGAGTCGGTCCTGTCGGTCGACCCGGAACCTCCCGCCATTTCTCGGATCGTCGGGATCGGCACCGCCGTGTCGGAGCGCTCCTACTCACAGCGCGAGGTGCTCGACATGTTCCGGGTGGTCGATCCGAAGATCCGGTCGATCTTTCTCAACAGCGCGATCGAGCGGCGGTACCTGACCCTGCCCGAGCCGGACGAAACCGGCGCGCCCCGTCCCGAGAGCCAGGGCGACCTGCTCGACAAACACAAGCGGCTGGCCGTGGACATGGGGGCCCGGGCGCTGCTGGCCTGCCTGGACGACGCCGGACGCCAGCTGTCGGAGATCCGGTACCTGTGCTGCGTGACCTCGACCGGCTTCCTGACGCCCGGGGTGAGCGCCCTGCTCATTCGTGAGCTGGGTATCGACCGGCACTGTGCCCGGGTCGACATCGTCGGGATGGGCTGCAACGCCGGGCTGAACGGGATGGGCGCCGTCGCGGGCTGGACGGCGGCACATCCCGGCGAACTCGCCGTGATGGTCTGCACCGAAGCCTGCTCCGCCGCCTACGTCTTCGACTCCACCCTGCGTACCGCGGTGGTCAACAGCCTCTTCGCCGACGGTGCGGCGGCCGTGGCGCTGGAGAACGGGACGCTGACCGGCCCGACCGGATCATCGCGGGCGGCAACCGGGCCGCGGATACTCAGGTTCGCCAGCCTCGTCATCACCGACGCCCTGGAGGCGATGCGGTACGACTGGGACCGGGACCAGGGGAAGTTCAGCTTCTTCCTCGACCCGGACATCCCGTACGTGGTCGGCGCACACGCCGAGATCGTCGCCGACCGGCTGCTCTCCGGGACCGGGCTGCGCCGCAGCGACATCAGTCACTGGCTGGTGCACTCCGGCGGCAAGAAGGTCATCGACGCGGTGATGGTCAATCTCGGGCTGACCCGGCACGACGTACGGCACACCACCGGCGTGCTGCGCGACTACGGGAACCTCTCCAGCGCGGCGTTCCTGTTCTCGTACGAGCGGCTGGTGCGCGAGGGCGTGACCCGACCGGGCGAGTACGGCGTACTCATGACCATGGGTCCCGGCTCAACCATCGAGATGGCCCTGGTCCAGTGGTGACGGCGGAAAGGCGCGACGACATGAGACGCGAGGAGAGGCAACCTGTCAACGGTGGACCGGCGCCCGAGAGCACCGGCCCGACACTGAGGATCGACGGCGAACAGCCGTTGAGCGCGGAGACGATCGCCCAGGTCGCGACCTGTTGCGACCAGGCCGAGGACCTCGGGGAGTCCGGACTGCTCCGGGTGATCGTCTCCGGGGTTCCGGAGCCGGGCTGGAGCCGTGGGCTGGAGGTGGGCCTGGTCAACAAGTGGGAGCGGGCGTTGCGCCGGCTGGAACAGCTTCCCGTCGCCACCCTCGCCGTGGCGGTCGGCGACTGTGGCGGGGTGGCGTTGGAGGCGCTGCTGGCCACCGACTACCGGATCGCCACGGGCGACGTACGGCTGCTGCTGCCGGCCGAGAACGGGGCGGTCTGGCCGGGCATGCTGCTGCACCGGCTCGTCCAGCAGGTCGGCGTGGCCCGGGTCCGCCGGGCGGCGTTGTTCGGCACGGCGATCGAGGCCGACGAGGCCCTGGACATGCGGCTCGTCGACGAACTGGTGGCGGATCCGGTGGCCGCGCTCACCGCGTCGCCCGCCGCGCTCGGGCCCCACCCCCGGCCGGACCTGGCGGTCCGGCGACGGTTGATCTTCGACGCGGCGTCGACGACGTTCGAGACCGCGCTCGGTGTCCACCTCGCGGCCTGCGACCGGGCCCTGCGCCGCGGCCTGCGCGAGGTGACCGCGTGAGCGCCGGCACGGCCCCGGCCGGGTGGCGCGGTCCGGCGGGGGCGGCCCAGGGGCACGTCTCGGCGGTGGAGCGGGCCTGGTCCGAGGTGGCTCGGGCGGTCGCGGAGGCGGAGCGCCCGCTCGCCGAACTCCCGGAGCCGTCGGCGCGCTCGGCCGGGCAACGTGCCCAGGCGGCGCGGGCGCGGGACGCGGCCCGCACGCTCCGCGTCGACTTCCTGGCCGAGCACGCCCTTGCCGTGTACGACCGGCTCACCGCGAACCGCTCGGCGTACCTGCGGCTCGACGAGCTGGTGGCGGCCGCCGCCCGGGTCTTTCCCGGACTCGTGCCCGGCGCCGCCGAGTGGGCGGCGGAGCGGGCCCGCCGGCTGGGCGCCAGGGAGGGCCACGAGATCGACCACGGGATCTTCCTGAGCGCGGTGCTGGGCTCGCCGGCGGCCGGGACCCACCTGATGGCGGCGATGCAGCGGCCCACCCCACGCGCCCTCCGGCTGCTGCCGGAGTTCCTCCGCACCGGCCGGGCCGAGCTCGGCTCGGTACGGATCGAGCGGCGCGACGGGGCGGCACACCTGACGATGGTTCGGGACGACTGCCTGAACGCCGAGGACGAGCGGCAGGTCGACGACATGGAGACCGCCGTCGACCTCGCTCTGCTCGATCCGGCGGTCCGGGTCGGGGTGGTGCGTGGCGGACCGATGAGCCATCCCCGCTACCGGGGCCGGCGGGTGTTCAGCGCCGGGATCAACCTGAAGAAGCTGCACGCGGGGGAGATCTCCCTGGTCGGGTTCCTGCTGAGGCGGGAGATCGGCTACCTGAACAAACTGGTGCGCGGGATCCTGCTGGACGGCGACGCGCCGTGGTACGGCCGGCAGGTGGAGAAGCCGTGGCTGGCCGCGGTGGACGGTTTCGCCATCGGTGGCGGCGCCCAGGTGCTGCTGGTCTTCGACATGGTGATCGCGGCGTCCGACGCGTACCTGAGCCTGCCGGCGGCCCAGGAGGGGATCATCCCCGGCGCGGCCAACTTCCGACTGACCCGCTTCGGCGGGCCACGGCTGGCCCGGCGGGTCATCCTGCAGGGCCGGCGGATCTGGGCGACCGAGCCAGACGCCCGGTTCCTGGTGGACCAGGTGGTCGAGCCGGGGGAGATGGCGGAGGCGATCGCGGCCGGGGTGGAGCGGCTCGCCGGCCCGGCGGTGGTGCCGAACCGGCGGATGCTCAACCTCGCGGAGGAGTCACCGGACGGGTTCCGGCGGTATCTGGCCGAGTTCGCGCTCCGCCAGGCCCTGCGGCTGTACAGCGACGACGTGCTGGAGAAGGTGAGCCGCTTCTCCGGCCGTTCCGCGACGCCGGCCGGCTCGGTGACCGAGGAACCGGCCGGTGTCACGGCGACCGTGCCGGAGGGGTCACGGGCGACGGTGCCGCCCGGCCTCACGGCGACGGCGTCGGCCGGATCGGTGGCGGGAGCGTCGGCCTGACGATCCGCACCGGAACCAGCCCGGACGGGCGGAGCGACTCCAACCCGGACGCCGGACGGCCGGTGCCGGCCCGGACGGGCGGATCGGGGATGACCCGACCGCCCGGCCGGGCGCTGCGACCTCGCGCCGGACCCGCACCGGGCTGGACCGACCACGGGTCCGGTACGGCAGACGCGACGACACCGCACGGGCCACGCCCAGCCGGCCGGAGGTGCCGAACGCGCGGGATGACCGGACCCGCGAGGAACCGGCCGTGGTCCGGACCGACGTCCGTCCACCCTCGGCGGTCGGAACCGGCCTGGCCGGCCCCGGCCCCACCGAACGATCCGACCCGCCCCGACCCGGTGGTCGCCCGGGTCCGCGGGGTGCCCCTGGCGGTCGCGCCCGCCCCGGCGTGCGACCTCGTCGTCGCGGTCTGGAACGCCGTCGGGGTCCGGAAACGCCGTCCTCGCGTTTCCGCAGGGCACGACCGGGAGCTGACACCGGGCGTGGGTGGGGGTTGTTCCGGCTCGCCCGACAGCCGGCCAGGACTGCCACGGACATCTGCTGGCCGGACGACGCCCGACCGTGGACCGGACGTCTCGACCCAACCTGTTGAACGACCCGGCCTGTGAACGACCCGGCCTGGCGAACAAGGCGGTCGAGCCGGAGGAGCTGGCCGGGTGCGTGGCACGGTGGGCGGAGGATGTGCGCCGCGGTGCGCCGCCTTGCGCGGCGGCGGTCGGGGAGTGCGTCCACCGCTCGCTCGACACGCTTTCGAAGCGGGCGTTCTCGGCGCGGCTCACCCGAGAGCGGCGGCGGACACGCGGCCAGGACGCCGTCGAGGACCTCGGGCGCTTTCTGGGGAATGCCCTGCGGTCTGGTCGGGCCGGTGACCGACAAAAACGTACCGAATCCGTCTGGATCGCCGGCCTGTCCGTTTGTTCTCCAGCGCCTGTCCAGCTCGCCACCAATACGTGTCCACCAATTCCTTTTCGTTTCTACACCCGGATTCATGCGGCGCGTGAATGTCGGACGAGGGACAAATAATCGGTCCGGAAGAACGCGAGAGACCTCTTGTGTTGCCGGCGTCGGCGCGCCTAACATCAGATTCTGTCGGGCGCTCGACGAAGATCGATCAAATTTACGTTCCCCCTATTTGTCGTTTCCGTCGCGCCGGTGAATGACGCGTTTCGACACGTCCTCCGGAATCGTCGACGAATCGTGCGGCTGCCGTCGGCTCGGTGAGGTGGTGCGGGCGTCGCAGCGCACGGCCGGCGTGCCCGCCAGGTGGTGAGGCGATGCGAGTTCCGACAGCAGCTCCAGGACCGAAAGGGTGGTGTGCCGATGGGTGAGCCCGTGGGGCCGCGCCCGACGCGGGGTCCGGTGCCGGCCGGGAGGCCGCAGCCGGTGAAGGTCCCGGTCGGCGGCCCGATCAGGATCCCGGTACCGGCGGGCGGCGCCCCGCCGGGAGACATCCCGGTGGACGGTGCCGGGCCGGTGCCGGTGGACGGTCCCGGGCCGACGGCGGGGCGGGTCGCGGTGCCGGTGGCCGGTGGGCCGGTGGACGGTCCGCCGCCGGCGGGTGGGCCCGCGCCGGGCGCCGGGCCCGGTCCGGCCGGGCCGCCGATGCGGGTGATGGGGCCGATGCGTCGGATCGGCGGAGGGCCCGGGACAGCCTTCGGCGAGGGCCCGGAGGCGGCGCAGGCCCCGGTCACCGAGGCCCAGACCCGGTACGGGTTCCGCGACACCGTCCGGCTGGCCGCGTCCGCGCTCCGGCTCGTCTGGGCGGCCGGGCGCCGCGAGCTGATCACCATTCTGGCGATGGACGTCCTGCAGGCGGTCGCGGTCTTCTTCGTGATCATCCAGCTGCAGCGGGTCATCACCGATCTGATCATTCGCAGCTCGGGGGGCGGCGCCTCCCAGCTCTTCCTCAACATCGGCCTGTTCATCGGCGCGAACATCCTGGTGGTGATCGCGCAGGCGGTGATCTCGAACCGACGGCCACTGCTCAGCGAGCGGACCGCGATGTACGTCTGTGGACAGGTCATCCGGGTCGCCAGCGCGGCCGAACTGGGCGACTTCGACGACTCCCGGTTCCACGACCGACTCCAGCGGGCCGCGGCGAGCGCCGCGACCCGGCCCTCGATGCTGGTGCAGAGCCTGGTCATGATCGTCCAGGAGCTGGTCGCGGCGCTCTCCATCTGGCTGGCCCTGGTCCTCATCGCGCCGTGGATCGCGGTGGCCCTGCTGGTGGTGGTCGTCCCGATCTGGATCAGCGGCGTGCGCGGTGGCGAGCACTTCTTCGGGTTCATCACCCGCATCACCCACACCGACCGCGGCCGCAACTACCTCTTCGGCCTGCTCACCAGCAGGGACGCGGCCAAGGAGATCCGGGCGTTCAACATCGCCGGCTTCCTGGCCGAGCGCTGGCGCGCCTCCATGAGCAAGCGGATCGACCTGCTGGCCGAGACCATGCGCAAGCGGATGCGTGCCTCCCTGCTCGGCTCGGTCGGCAGCAACGTGGTGATGGCGCTCGCCGCGGCGGCGCTGATCGCGATGAACCACTGGGGGATGTTGACGCTGGTCGAGACGGCGACGGTGGCCGGCGTGTTGATGATGTTCAGCCAGCGGATGCTCCGGTCGGTCGCCATGGCGACCGACTTCTTCGAGTCGGCACCCCTGGTCCGCGACCTCAACGAGTTCCTCGCGCTCGAACCGACCCTGGTCCGGACCAGGTCCGGCATCCCGTTCCGGGGTGAGTTCGACGAGATCAGGCTGGAGAACGTCTCGTACACCTACTTCGGCGCCGAGCGCGAGGCACTCCGCGACGTGTCGCTGACCATCCGCGCCGGAGAGGTCGTGGCGCTGGTCGGGGAGAACGGTTCCGGCAAGACCACCCTGGCCAAACTGCTCGGCGGGCTGTACGTCCCGCAGCAGGGGGCGATCCGGATCGACGGTGTCGACCTGCGGGAGATCGACACGGACAGCTGGCGTTCCGCGGTCGCGGTGCTCTTCCAGGACTTCATCCGGTACGCGTTGCCGGCCGGCGAGAACATCCACGTCGGCCGGGCCACCCGGGAGCCGGTGCTGGAGGAGATCCGCGACGCGGCCCGCGCGGCCGGCGCCGACGACTTCCTCTCGGCGCTGCCGGACGGGTACCGGACGATCCTGTCGCCCCAGTTCAACCGGGGCCAGGACCTGTCCCTGGGGCAGTGGCAGCGGGTGGCGCTCGCCCGCGCCTTCTACCGGGACGCGCCCCTGGTGATCCTCGACGAGCCGACCGCGTCGCTGGACGCCCGGGCCGAACGGGCCCTCTTCGACAGCGTGCGGGACCTGTACGCCAACCGCACCGTGCTGCTGGTCTCCCACCGGTTCGCCACGGTGCGCTCCGCCGACCGCATCATCGTGCTGCGGGACGGCCAGGTCATCGAGCAGGGCACCCACGACGAGCTGATGGCGGCCGACGGCCTCTACGCGGAGCTGTTCTCGATCCAGGCCAGCGGCTTCGTGGACGCGGCCGAGGACGGCGCTCCGGCCGCCTCCGCGAGGCGACAGCCCGAGGACGCCGAGCCGGACGGGAACCCGCCGATCGGCACCGCGTCGGCTCGGGGGGACCGGTGATCGGCCGGCCGGCCGGGCCGGGGCGGTACCACGCCCTCGTCGGCCGGCTGGCGACCCGTCAACCACCCGGACCGGTCGGGCGTTACGGCCCGACCGGGATGGGAATGGTCCGCCGATCCGGTCCGCCGGCCGCGGGGCCGCCGGACCCGGTCGACGACGGGGTGCTCATCCCGATCCGTCGGGGTGACCGCTTTCCGGCGGTCTTCGGCGTGCACTCCTCCACCGGCGGGGTGACCGAGTTCGTTCCCCTGGCCCAGCACCTCGGCGACGGCCGGCAGTTCTTCGGGCTCCAGTCCCGGGGCCTGCTCGGCGGGACGCGACCGGCCCCGGACGTGACGCAGATGGCCCGGGACTACCTCGACCAGGTACGGCGGGCCCAGCCGACCGGGCCGTACCTGTTCGCGGCCTGGTCCATGGGGGGCTACGTCGCGGTCGAGATGGCCCGGCAGGTCATCGAGCAGGGTGACCGGGTCGGCGGCGTCTTCCTGATCGCACCGCCGCACGACGACCGGTACGGCCCGTGGCGGCGCTGGACCCGGTGGCGGGCGGCCCGGAGGGTCCTGCGGGACCTGGACGACCGGATCGGCGCGGAACCGACCGGGGCGGGCGCGGGCCGGGAACTGCTGCCGCTGTGGGACCTTGACGAGGAGTCGCTGCCCGACCCCCTCGACGACGGTGCGGGGCTGCTCGACGAGGAGGACCGGCGGCGGTTGCGGGTCGAGCGGGCCAACCTGGTCAACGTCTGGGCCGGGATCCGCTACCGCGCGCGACTGCGCCGGACGCTGCGCCCGTACGACCTGCGGGTCGTGCTCTTCGTCCCGCGTGACGACCCCGAACACCGGCGCCGCGACACGCTCGCGCAGTGGCGCGACGCGCTGCGGTCCGAGCCCGAGGTGGTTTCCGTGCCGGGCGGGCACCTCGACGTCCTCGCCGGACCCGGGGTCCGGCTGATCGGGGACCGGCTGCGAGCCGAGGTGGACCGGTGGTGACAGCCAGGGAGCGGGACGTCACGCCCGTGGTGAGGGTCGCCGGGCGTACCAGCGGTCAGGAGCGTGTCCCGGCGGCGGTGAACGACGACGCCGCCGGGCGCCCGGCGGCGGTGACCTCCGCGGATATCCGAAACGGGCCGGCCGCGGCGGCAATTGCCCGAAGCACGTGACTGGCGAGGGTGGGTGTGTGCAGGTGACCGTCTCTGCATCTGAACTTCTTGGCGACCTGGAGGGCCGGGGGGTTCGTCTCTATCTGGCCGAGGACAAACTCCGGGCGCTCGCCCCGAGAAACGTCCTCACCGAGGAACTGCGGCAGCGGATCAGCGACAGCCGGGAGGCGCTCATCGAGCTGCTTCGGCGGCGGGCCAGCCAGGCCGACCTGGCGACGGCCCCGCCGATCCGGGTGGCGGGCCGAGACGGCGTGCTACCGCTGTCGTTCGCACAGCAGCGTCTCTGGTTCCTGGCCCAGCTCGACCCGGACTCGGTCGAGTACAACATGCCGATGCCGGTGTGGTGGGAGGGCGAACTCGACCAGGTCGCCCTCAACCGCGCGCTGGAAACCCTGCTGGAGCGGCACGAGGTGTTGCGGACCCGGCTGGTCGAGGGCCCCGACGGGGTGGCCTGCCAGGTCATCGACCCCCCGACGCGGGTGGAGCTGCCGGTGGTGGACGTGTCCGCCGAGGCCGACCCGACCGCCGCCGCGCAGGCCCTGATCGCCCAGGACGGGGCGGTGCCGTTCGACCTCGCCACCGGGCCGCTGATCCGGGCACGGCTGATCCGGGTGAGCGAGCGCGAACACGTCCTCGCGCTCTGCGTGCACCACGTGGTCTTCGACGAGTGGTCCTCCGGCATCCTCCGGCGCGAGCTGGGGGAGCTGTACGACGCGTACCACACCGGCCGCCCGCCCCGGCTGCCGGAGCTGCCGGTGCAGTACGCCGACTTCGCGGTCTGGCAGCGCGAGTGGCTGACCGGCGAGGTGCTGGAGCGGCAGCTGGGGTACTGGCGGGACGCCCTGGCCGGCGCGCCGGTCCTGGAGCTGCCGACCGACCGTCCCCGGCCGCCGGTGCGCTCCTCGGCGGGCGCCTCGGTGGAGTTCGAGGTTCCCGAGCGGGTCGTCGAGGGGCTGCGGACGGTGGCGCGGGCGGCCGGCGCCTCGATGTTCATGACGCTGTTCAGCGCCTTCGTCGTGCTGCTGAGCCGGTACAGCGGCCAGGACGACGTGGTGGTCGGTACCCCGATCGCCAACCGGAACCGGACGGAGATCGAGGGGCTGATCGGGTTCTTCGTGAACACCCTGGTGCTGCGCACCGACCTCTCCGGGGACCCGACCTTCGCCGAGCTGCTCGGCCGGGTTCGGGAGGTCGCGCTGAACGCGTACGCCCACCAGGACGTGCCGTTCGAGTCCGTGGTGGACGCGCTGGGGGTCAGGCGGGACCGGTCCCGGACCCCGCTGTTCCAGGTGATGTTCAGCTACGCCCAGGGCGGTGGCGCGCGGGCCGACGGGGACGGTCCGGTCGGCCCGGTCGCGCCGGCCCGGCCCGCTCCCGTCGAGGGCCGGGGCGGGCACGCCCCGAAGCCGGTCAAGTTCGACCTGGCGCTGGCGTTCGGGGAGACCGGTACCGGCGGGCTCGCCGGCGGCCTCCAGTACGCCACCAGCCTCTTCGACGCCGCGCGGATCGACCGGATGGTGCAGCACCTGCTGGTGCTGCTGGAGGCGGTCGCGGCCAACCCGCACCGGCGGCTCTCCCAGCTTCCCCTGCTGACCGCGGCGGAGGTGGCGGAGCTTCACCGGTGGAGCGGTGTCACCGCGCCGGTGCCGGCGGTCGGCGGCGTGCACGAGCTGGTCAGCGCCCAGGCGGCGGCCCGGCCGGACGCGGTGGCGCTGCGCTCCGGCGGGGTCTGGCTGAGCTACGGCGAGCTGGAGGCCCGGGCCAACCGGCTGGCCCGCTACCTGCGGCAGGTCGGCGTCGCGCGGGAGGACCTGGTCGGGCTCTGCCTGCCCCGCGGCGTCGACATGGTGGTGGCGGTGCTGGCGGTCTGGAAGGCGGGTGGCGCGTACGTGCCGATGGACCCGCAGTATCCCGCGGACCGCCTCGGCTACATGTTGGCCGACAGCGGCGCCCGGTTCCTGGTGGCGACGGCGGAGACGGTACGCGGCCTGCCGGCCGGAGCCGTGCCGCCGGAGGTCCGGGTGCTGGCGCTGGACGACGCCGAGGTCGGCGCGGCGCTGGCGGAGCTGCCCGCGGAGCCGCTCGGCCTGACCGTCAGTCCGGACCAGGCGGCGTACGTCATCTACACCTCCGGCTCCACGGGCCGGCCGAAGGGGGTGCTGCTGCAGCACCGTGGGGTGGTGAACCTGGCGGTCGCGATGCGGCCGGTGCTCCAGGCGGCCGAGGGAACGGTGGCGCTGCAGTTCGCCTCGTTCAGCTTCGACGCGGCGGTGCTGGACATGGCGGTGGTACTGGCCGCCGGCGGCACCCTGGCCATCGCCACCGCGGCGGAGCAGGCCGAGCCGTCCGCGCTCGCCGCGATGATCTCCGACCACGGGGTGCAGACGGCCAGCGTGGTGCCGTCGCTGCTGGCCGTCCTCGATCCGGACCAGGTGCCCGGGGTGCGCAACTGGGTGGTCGGCGCGGAGCGGCTGACCGCCGGTCTGGCCCGGACCTGGGCCTCCCGGGCCCGGTTGTGCAACACCTACGGGCCGACCGAGGCGACGGTCATCACCACGGCGGTGCCGCTGACCGTGCCCGACGGCGACCCGGAGCAGGATCCCCTCCCGCCGATCGGCGTGCCGATCGCGAACGCCACGGTCCGGGTGCTGGACCGCTCGCTGCGCCCGGTACCGGTCGGGGTGACCGGCGAGATCTACATCGGTGGTCCGGGGGTCGCCCGGGGCTACCACCGCCGGCCGGCGCTGACCGCGCGCCACTTCGTGCCCGATCCGGTCGCCGGCGACGGGTCCCGGCTGTACCGCTCCGGCGACCTGGGCCGGTGGCGCGCGGACGGGCAGCTGGAGTTCGTCGGGCGGGCCGACAACCAGGTCAAGGTGCGGGGGTTCCGGATCGAACCGGGGGAGATCGAGCACGTCCTGCGGACGCATCCGGGCATCTCCGCGGCCGTGGTGATCGCCGACGGCGAGGGCGAGGACCGCCGGCTGGTCGCCTACCTCGTCCCGGCCGGTGCCGACGGGCCGCCGCCCGTCGCCGAGCTGCGCGAGTTTCTTCGGCAGCGGTTGCCGGAGTTCATGGTGCCGGCGGTCTTCGTGCCCCTGGACGCGCTGCCGCTCGGCCCGAACGGCAAGCTGGACCGCGCCGCGCTGCCGGTTGCGGACCGGGCCCGGCTCGGGCCGGTCAGCGTCTACGAGGCGCCCCGGGACGCCACCGAGGAGCTGCTCGCCGGGATCTGGGCCGAGCTGCTCAAGGTGGAGCGGGTCGGGGTGCACGACAACTTCTTCGACCTCGGCGGGCACTCCCTGCTGGCCACCCAGGTGATGTCCCGGGTCCGGGCCGTCTTCGACGTGGAGATCCCGCTCGCCGCGCTCTTCGACCACCCCACCATCGCCGGTCTGGCGAAGGTGGTCAACCGGTCGTTGCAGGAGGCGAGCGGCAGCCAGGAGGGGCTCGAGGAGTTCCAGTTGTGACCGCCGGTGGTCGATGGCCATCGGTACCCGGGCGAGGGCGTGGCGGCGTACCAGCGTACGCCGCCACGGCGGAACCCGGGCCGACACGCACGGAGGTGGCTGTGCCGACGACGACCTCGCTTCCACAGGTCAGGATCGAGACCGGCCGTCTGGTCATCGCCGAGTTCGGGGTGTCGGACGCGGCGAACGTCGCCGTCGTCATCGCGGCGGGGGAGTGGGACGCGCTGCCGCCCGGGGCGCCCCGGGACGTCGCCGAGGTGTGGCGGTGGCTGCGGGCCGACGTGGGCCGGTTCCGGGACGCCGGGCACGGGGTGCACCTGGCGATCCGGCAGCGGGACACCGGTGCCTACGTCGGCGCCATGAGCCTGTTCCGCCTGGATCGCCGGCGGGGGTCCGCCGAGGTCGGGTGCGGCCTGCGGCCCGCGATGCGGAGCCGGGGGTACGCCGTCGAGGCGCTGTCCGGGCTGACCGGATGGGCGACGTCCACCGGCGGGCTGCGCCGGCTCGACGCGGTCACCGCCCCCGACAACATCGCCGCACAGCAGGTGGCCGAGCGGGTTGGGTACGTCCGGGTGGGCCTCACCCGTGACCCACAGACCGGGCAGGAGATGGTCGTCTACCGGTACTCCCGGCCCGGTTGACCCGGGCCGGGGCCGGCCGGCGGCACGGCCTGCCGGTGGTGCCCGGGGTGCGGCGGCGCGTCGGGCGCTACCGGAGATGGCAGCGCACCAGGGTGAGGTCGTCGTCGGCGATCTCACCCTCGTCGCGGCGCCGGGCGAGGGCGTGGGCGAGCCGGTCGGCGGGGAGTGTGGCCAGCTCCGGCCAGAACGTCGCGCCGCGCCCGGTCACCCAACGGGCGGTGGCGTCGGTCGCGATGGCGATGGTGTCGCCGGGCTGTAGCTCCACGCTGGTGCGGGCCGGCGGGTCGGGGTCGCTGGTGGTCACGAGCTGCGGCCGGGCCGGGAACGTGTCGCCCGGCAGCGGCGGGTGGGCGAGACACAGCAGGCCGCGGCGCACGACGAACACGAACGTGTCGCCGACCGCGGCCACGTCCAGGCGGTACCCGTCCGGATGGGGGACGCCGCGGATCGCGGCGATCGTCGCCCCGCTGCCGCCGGCCGCGGCCCGGCGGACCCGGTCGCCGGCCGTGTCCAGGTCGAGGCCGGCCCGCCAGTCGGCCGCGGCCGCCGCCACCCAGGGCCCGGGGTCGCCGTAGAGCAGCGGCTCCGGATCGGCCACGAAGCGCCGGACGAGGCAGCGCGCCCAGTCTCCGGCGGCGAAGAGGGAGCCGGCGCCGTCGCAGACCGCGACCAGGCCGGCGCGCTCGTCGAAGCCGTACGCGTCCTGGCCGCGGGGGTCGATGCCATCCGGCCGGGGTACGCACACCACGTCGCAGTGCAGTCTCATATCACCCGACCCGGCGTACCCCACATGAAGAACCGCAGCAGCGACGCGGCGCCGCCGTTGAGCACGAAACCGCGGGCGCCCTTCTCGAGCGGGAAGAGGGACGTCTCGGCCAGTTGCGGCGGTATGGGGCTGGAAACCTGGTACAGCCAGGTCGCGAACTCGTCACCGACCTGGGGCGGGTGGGCCGGATACTCGATCATCTCGGCCGCGTTGCCGGACAGGTGCAGGTTGAACAACAGCACCGAGCCGTCTGCGGTACGCAGGTTGGTCAGCGCGGTGGCCTGGGGCGTCGGGTCGCCGGTGTTGAACTGGGCGTCGGTGATGTGCAGCACGACCGGCGGGAAGGACTCCGGGTGAGCGGCCACCCAGCGGCTCACCAGCGCGACCGTGACCGTGAACGCCTCGACCATCGGGGTCACGCCGTCGCTGACCGGCTGGATCCACCGGCGGGACGGGGCGAGCGGGTCACCGGTGCCCGGCACCGTCTCGGCGTAGGAGTCGAGGTCGGCGGTGGAGACGAAAACCCTGGCCGGGTCGGCGCTCGCGTCCAGTTGCAGGGCGGGGCGCTGCAGGAGCGACCGTACGCCGTGGCCACCGTAGCCGATCGCGGCGATGTCGCACCACGGCATCACGCGGCCGCTCTTGTCGAGGCAGCGCTGCACGAGCTCGTCCAGGAGCTGGTCGGCCGCGGCGGCCAGCGCCATCGCCCGGGGCCGGCGGGCGGCGTCACCGGCGATCGGCTCGGCCATCGAGGCGGACTGGTCGATCAGGAGCACGATGCAGCCCGGGTGGCGGCTGCTCATCCGGCGTGAGTACGTCATGCTTCCCGCCGCCTGCCGATGCCGACCACGAGGGCCGCCGCGACGAGTACGGCCACCGCGACGAGGTGGAGCAGCGGCACCCCGGTGTCCCACGGGCTGGGTAACGCGGGCCAGGAGAGCGGATCGTCCGCGACGACCGGTCGGGTGGCCACGACCGCGGCGGCCCCGACCAGCCATCCGCCGCTGCGTCGGGCCACCCCGACGCATCCGGCCAGAAACAGCACACCAACCATCGCCCCGATGACGGAGGGGGTCGCCGTCGCGATGGCGCCGCCGTCCGACGACGGCCAGGCGAGCGCGGCCGACTGCCCGAGTGCCACGCCCAGCACGGCGACGAAGTACAGGTGCGTGGCGGTGCGGACGGTCGGCCCGTGGGCGGTGAGCGGCTTCAGGTTCGCCGCCGCGGCGACGACCAGTACCAGCGCGAGTGCCGCGGCGGCCAGCGTCGGGACGAGCGGCGGTCGGCGGTCGTCGGCGACGAGCTGGACCAGGCGCGGCAGGTCGAGGCTGAGGTACGTGGCCGCGGCGCCACCGGCCGCGCCGACCAGGAACAGCCGGCCGTACGCCCAGACCAGGACACCGGCGAATGACACCACCCAGACGACCGCGGCGGTGACCAGCTGGGCCGGCTGCTCCGGTGCCCGGCCGGCGAAGAGGTGGCGGGCCAGGTACGCGGCGAGCGCCGCGAGGCCGAGCAGCCACGCGATGCCGACCGGCAGCGGCGGTCGTGTCACCGACGGGTGCCACAGCCGGGACACCGTCCACCGACGAGGAATGGCGCTTCTCACCGATGCCTCCAGAGTGGATACCGCGTTCGGGGACCGGCGGCACATCGCGGCCAGCCGGCCTGCGAGCGCGCGGACGAAGGGGTCGGGCGACGCCGCGAGTTCCTGCCAGATCGCGCTCCGGCCCGGAGCGGTGAAGTCCTCGGCGCGGAAGATCAGGTTGTGCTCGTCGTGGTACCGGTCCCAGAGGTCCGGCGTGACCGCCAGGGCCCGCAGCGACAGGTACACGACGTGGGCGGCGAACCGGTCGGCCTTCGCACCCCAGTGCCACACGGCCGCGCGGGGGTGCTGGTAGGCCGGGTGCCCGGCCTGGGCCGGCGGTGGGTGCCTCTTCAGCGACGGCGTCCAGATGCCGTCCGGGTCGATCAGCGTGAACGTCCCTTCGCCGACGAGCACGTTGGCGTGCTGGAGGTCGCCGTGCGCCACCCTGGCCACGCTCATCCGCCGCATCAGCTCGCGCCACCGCTCGGCGGTGGCCAGCAGCCACGCCGGGTCGTGCAGGTGCGCGGCGACGGCCTCGTGCAGCGGTGGGTCGTCGGCCCACGGCCCGACCAGAATCGGCAGCCGGTGTCCGTCGACCAGCAGCGCGTCGTCGTGCCACTGCCAGGCGCAGATCTCCGGCACGGGCACCGTGGCCAGGTAGTGGCTGATCGCGCGGTATCGCGCGCCCTCCGCCGGGTCGGGGCGCAGGAAGCAGCGGACGGCGAAGCGGCGTCCGGTGGGATGGTCGAGGCGGTACACGAAGGCGTGCTGGCCGATGCGCTGCTCCGGCCGGCCGCGCGGGCCGGGTGCGGGGCGGCTCTGCCGCAGTTCCGGATGGGTGAGCGAGGTCTGCGGGTGGGCCAGGGCGGCCGCGTACTGGTGCGGCTGGATGACGAGCTCAGCCGGCACCGACGAGCACCCGCCCCCGATACACCTCGCCGTCGATCCGCGTCCACAGCCGTAGGCACGCGATGACGTGGCCCCTCGGACCGGTGGTGCGGGCGTCGTGCTCGGTCTGCCCGCCGAGGTCCTCGTACCGCCCGCTCAGCACGGTCAGCTCCACCCCCGGCATGGCACCCACCACCGTCACCGTGTCGCGGCGGATCCGGTCGTACCAGTTCGCCCACCAGCTGCCGGGCTCGGCGGGCTGGCTGTGCCGTACCGAGCAGAGCCCCTCGTCGACCGCAACGAGGGCCCGCGCTCGTGCCCGGCCGTCGCCGGCGTCCCGGTAGGCGCGCAGGCGCCTGAGCAGCTCGCCCCGGAGCGCGCGCAGATCGTCCTTGCGGTGCGGCCGGCGGGCCTGGGCGTAGCCGTCGACGCTCGGGAGGAAGTCGATCAGGTTGGGGTCGTACGGGCCGAGCGCGAGCAGCTGGGTCGCCGCGACCGCGATCCGGTGATCGACGCCGAGGTCGCCGTCGCGCAGGCCCAGCGCCTGCGCGATCTCCGGATCGATGTCGGCCTCCGGCCGCAGGCGCAGCCCCTGCCCCGACACCGGATCGAAGAGCGCGACGCGTTCGCCGAGGCTCGGCACGTCGATCCAGGATCGGACGGCGGTGGCTGGCGGTTGCTCGGGCGGCGGTTCCGCCAGGCGGAGCGCGGCGACCGGTACCGCGACCGGTGGCGCGGGCGGCGCGGAAGGCGGGGGCCCGGCGGGTGGGGGCCCGGAGGCCGGCGGGGCCGAGGGCGCGGCCGGAGCCGGCGCGGGTGGCGCTGGCGCGGGTGGCGCCGGAGCAGGCGAGGACACGGGCGCGACCGGGCGTTGCAGGAGCGCGGCCAGGTCGCCGCGCAGGCTCGACAGGGCGGTCGCCGCCTCCTGGGTGGCCGGCGCGGGGGCGGCGGCCAGCGCCGCGTCCAGCCCCACCAGGTATGCCCGGACCACCGTGGCGACGGCGTCGTCCCGGCTGGTCAGTAGCACACTCAGCTGGCGGTACATCACTGGAGACCGTTGAACGGGTCGGAGTTGTCGTCGGCGACGTTCCGCGGCTTCAACTGCGCGGTGTAGACCGCCCCGGGATGCTCGTCCATCGCCCGCAGGCTGTCGGCCTTCAGGTACGCCGGCCGGTTGCGGTGCAGCCGGAACACGCCCTGGTCGTCCAGGCTCGCGTACCAGCCCTTGTCGCCCACCCCAGGGTTGGCCGGCGGTGGGGCCACCCGGTGGGCCGGCGCGCCCGGTTCGTCGCCGACGAGTTCGAACCGCCAGCCGTGGTCGGACGCCGGGGGCAGCGGCTCGCTGCTGATCAGGCCGTTTCGTTCGACTCCGGCGTGGTCATCCCAGAACCGGTGGGTCCAGGCCGGTGACTCGGGCAGGTTCGGGAAGACCTCCCGGGTCGGCGTCAACTCGGCGTTGCCGACGGCCACCCGCAGCCGGCGGGCCAGGGCGAACGCGTCGGCGGCGGACATCGGAACGGCCACGTCCTGCGACGCGGGCGGGGTGCCCTCGGTCGCCGGCACGACGTGCAACGACAGTCGGCGGCGACGGACAGGGTGTCCGGCCACAACAAGCGGGGTGCCCTCGGTCGCCGGCACGACGTGCAGCGGCCGCTTGTCCTCCGGCTGGGTCCGCCACACGTGCAGCACCAGCTCAAGCTGCGGGTTGATCTCCACTCGGGCCTGCTTGTCGTGCAACCACCGGTCGTCCTGCGAGTCGCCGCTGTGGGGAAGCGCCGGCTCGTACCCCTCCTGCTCGGCGACGTTCCCGACGTCGAAGTAACCCCACAGGAGGTCCTGGTCCCGGTCGCCCTCGACGATGACGCGGTGGATGTTGATCGGGCGTCGCAGCTGGTCCAGATCGCGCTCCAGGAAGCGCCGTTCGCCGTCCGCGAGGAACTCGGTGTTCGCCCGGAACAGATCCTCCCCGCCGGACATGACGGAGAACCTGAAGCTCGCCGCGAGCGTCTGGAAGACGTTGTCCACGTCCACCCGGATGTCGAGGCCCCCGGTCTGGACGACCCGCTCGGCGTTGCCCGGGCCGCCGAGGGTGCGCATGCGCTCGGCCCATACCGCCCCGATCGAGGTGGCGGACTTGGCATGGTCGGCGTCCAGCAGCAGCGCGGTCGGATCCCACAGCAGGTTGGGGTGTTCGCGGGCCGCGGTGGCGAACGCCTCGTCGAAGACCTCGCGCACCAGCGGCAGCGCGCTGCCCCGTCCGGTGAGGATCAGCCGGTCGAGGCGCTCGCGGTGGTCGCCGAACCGGGTGACGACCAAGTCCACCGCGATCTTGGCCAGCTGCTCCACAACGGACCGCGCCAGCACGTGGAACCTCTCGGCCGTCAGCGACACGGGGACACCGCCGCTGCCGATCACCTCGTCGACCTCGTCGGCGGCGAGCGTGAAGTCCTTGCCCTGCCCGAGATGGTCGATCTTCGCGCGCTCGGCGATGCGCCACAGCCGCTGGAAGGCCCGGCGGCGGGCCGGGTCCTCGCGCCAGCGGGTCGGCACGAGCTGCTCGACGGCGTTGCGGTGCGGCGGCACCTTCTGGCCGCCGCGGCTCCGCCGGTCCGTGGAGTTGAGGTAGGCCAGCTCCGCCTTGGTCAGGGCGTCCTTCACAGGCTTGCCGTCGCGCCACCAGTCGCCGGTCTTGTCCATGCGGGTGACCGCGTCGTTCACCGTCGCGCCAGCGCGCCCCTCCGCGTACTCGGTCAGGAGCGCGTCGGCGATGGCGGCCTTCAGCCAGTGGAAGACGCAGAGCGTGATGTAGTCGCCGCCCCGGTTCTCGCGGCCGGTGCTGCCACGCAGCGAGGGCGACACGTGGTAACACTTGCCGTGGCCGGCCGGGGCGGGCCCGACGTTGACCGGCGAGACGTCCAGCAGGTGCATGCCGAACAGCGCGATGTCGGTCGTGCCACCGCCGATGTCGACGACGAGCAGGTTCTCGGTGAACGCGGCCGGGTTGTTCGTCGCGCGCATCCGAGCGCGCAGCGCTTCGATCCCGACGTACGGGTCGGCCCCGATGTCACGCATCAGGTAGTAGAAGCCCGCCGCGATCGCCTCGTCGTAGCGGTTGTTGACCTCCAGCACCCCGGTGTGGCGACGTACCCCCTCGACCAGCGCGGTACGGGCCGCGCCGTGCAGCACCGTCGGGTACGTCACGATGACCCGACCGATCGGGCCGTGGTCCAGGTCGGGATCCTTCGCGATGGCGGCAGCGCTGCGGTCGACGAGGTCGGCGATCGCGCGCACGACGACGTCGTCGGTCTTCTCCAGCAGGTCCTGGTGCCCCGGTGGCCGCCCGAAGTGGCGCTTGAGGCCATGGATGACGAGGTCCTCGCTGTCGTCCCTGGGCGGACCGACACGGACCTTGCCCGACTCGTCGATGCTGACCACGCTGGACAGCACCGTCTCGCCCTGGTCGCCCAGCGGCAGCTCGTGCAGATTCCACCGGTCGGGTGCGGGCGCGGCGAACGCCTCCGCGTACGCGGCGTACAGCCGGCCGGTGAGCCAGTCGCGCAGGCGTTCGCCGGTGAACGGCGCCTGCGACTCCAGCTGCCGGACCGTCTCGTGCAGCAGCGGCGCCCGGTCGTCGGTCTCCTGACGCAGCGCCGCGGCGAGATCGGGGCGGGTGGCGTCGTCGCCGAGCACCTTCCTGGCCGCGGTGGTGGCCAGTCGCTCCCACGTGTCGTCGGCGAAGCCGCCCGGGCCGACCTCGTCGAGCAGCTCGGCGATCCGCCGACGGAGCACCGTGGTCTGGCTGCGGGGCAGCGGCGGCGTTGCCCGGCTGGTCTCGTCCCACAGGGTTGCGGTGCAGGCGGTCGTGCCGAAGTCGACGGCGAGGATTCCGTGGTGCCGCTCCGGCGTGTGGGTCCGTGGCGGGTCGGTCTTCGCCGCCTCCTCCGGCACCTCCGTGGTGTCATCTGGCGTGGACGCGACGGCGGGTGCCCCCCACACCAGCCGGAGCCGCTCGGTCACCGTCACCCGGTACGGCACCCAGGCGCCGGAAATGTCCTGTTGCTGCACCTCGGCGGTCACCCGCAGCGTGACCTCCTGCTGACCCACCGGCCCGGGCAGCAGGTCGCTGGTGGCGGGCACCATCCGCGATCCCGGCACCGCACCGGGCTCGGCCCGCCATGCCCGTTCCAGCAGCGGCAGCAGGGCACCGTCCAGGGGCGGCTCGGCTGTCTCGACGGCGACGGTCAGCCAGTGCAGCCACACCGTCGCGCCGGCCGCGTCCAGCCGCACGTCCGGCAGGCGGACGCCGTGCGGGCCGGCGTCGATCCGGTAGCGCTGCTGGTCGTCGAGGCCGGCGACCAGCGAGATCGACAGGGCAGCGGGCGCCATCAGATTCTGTCCCTCTCCGGCTCATCGAGCTCGCTGAGCAGACTGAACGGCTTGGTGGACTCGCCGGGGAGGGCGTCGCGCAGCTGGGGCGGGTAGGCGGCGTGCACGAACTGCTCCCACGAATCGGGGTGGAACCATGCCTCCTGCAGCTGCTCCAGCGCCTCGCGCAACACGGCTGTGCGCTCCCGCAGACGACTCGCCCACGCCTCAAGGCCGGCGCGGACCACGGCGTTGGACAACGTGTACTGGAGCCGCGCGATGTTGACCTGGTGGCGGTCGGTGCCCGGGCCCGGCTCCGGGTGCCAGGCGAGGCGGTACTCGGGCCGGAGCGGGAACGGGTCACGAGCCTGGCCGGTGCTGTCCGGCTGGTCGGCGCTGTCCAGGCGGGCCTTGAGCCAGCCCACCGTCACGGCCTTGGCCAACTGCTCGCGATGCTCGTCGAATGTGGGCACCAACCGGTCCCGCACCGGGTCGATCGCGGCGCGGAACGCGTCGGTGAGTCCAGCGAGCTCGCGTTTGCGCCTGGCCAGCCAGGTGAGCACCAGCAGATCGGCCACCTCCCGGCCGTCCTGGCAGGCCGCCGCGCGCGCCTGCGCGAAATCCTCACGCAGCTCGTCGCCGAGCACGGGCAGGCCGCGCGGGTTGGATCGGACCTGCTGTTGATCGACCGCTTCCCACACCCGCGGCCACAGCCGCCAGTTGCTCACCCGACGCAGCGCCCGGCGGGTCACCTCCTCCGGCCCGGTCAGCCCGTTCTCCAGGCGGTAGTCGCGCCGGAAAACGTCCAGGTCGCAGCGCTTCAGCGTGTCGAGCAGCTGGTTCCGGGCCGCCCAGCACACCTCCGCACGCAGCGTGTCGCGGTGCTGCTCCGCGTCGTCGCGCCGGCGCTCGTACCACGACCGCAGGGCGGCCTCGGCCGGCTCCAGCGCCGCGTCGAGCTCGACCTGGAGGTCGCGCAGCCGCTTCTCCTTGCGGGTCAGGCCGACGCGCACGGCGTGTCCGGTCAGCAGCTCGCGCAGTCGGCGGATGCCGCCGTCGATGCCGAAATCGGAGAGCGGGCCGGCGATCCCTCGGCGCTCGGCTCGGTCGCCGAGGGCGCCCCACGCCCGGGCCCGTCGGATCTTGGTCTGGCGCCAGTGATCCAGTGACTCTCCGGCCGGTGGCGGCACCGGCGGTGGAGCGTCCGCCGGGCCCAGCGCCCACGCGGTGACGGCCGACGCGAACACCACGTCGTTGCCGGCCAGTTCGTCGCCGCCGGTCGCGGTCGCCCACGCGGCGGCCAGGCCGCCCAGCGCGGGCGCGTGGCGGATGTCGTCGTCGGTGACGACGCCCACCCGGGACTCCAGCTCGGGCGCGGCCGCCGGGTACTGGTCGAACTTGTTCACCACGACGATCGCGCGCTTCTGACCGCTGGCGGCGGCGAACTCACGCTGCAGCTCGGTGACGACGGCCGCGTCGGGGTGCAGCGGTTCCATGACCACGACGAACGCGTCCAGCTCCGACATGACGCGGCGCAGCAGCAGCTCGTCGCGGATCTGTGCCTGGTCCGCGCCCCGCCCAGGGGTGTCGCAGAGCACCACGTGCTCGCCCGCGCGCTTCTCCAGCGGCCAGTACCGCTGCGGCACCGTGACCGTGATCTCCACCCGCTCGACCAGCCGGCGGCTCGTTTCGAGGGTCGCCGGGTCCTGCAGGCGCGCCGCCGGGATCGGCCCCGGCACGGGCCAGTGCGGGACGGGCGGACGGAAGCCGGCGCCCCGGCCGATCATCAACAGGTGTCGCCGCGCCACGGGCCACGGCACCGTGGCCGGCGGGCTGCCGACGAGGTGGGGAAGGCCACAGACCGCGTCCCGCAGGTCGATCAGCTCCCACACCCGCGGCCGCAGCTCCGGACGGGGCCAGAGCACCTTCTCGCACCACGCGCTGAGCTGCGACCACGACAGGCCCTCCGGGCCGGGCAGGTGGAACGGCGCCGCCTCCGCCCGCAACACCTTGACCAGCTCGTCCCGGTAGAGGTCGACCGTGGCCCGGTCGAGGTAGTGCACGGTCGCGTCGGGTGCGGGCGTGGTCGCCGGCACCTGCGCCACCACCGGGCGCACCTCGATGATCGCCCCGGTGGCCGCCTGGTCGGCGACGGGCAGCAGGCCGGCGTCGCCGAGGAGGAAGCCCACCAGCACGGACTTCCCGGTCTTGAAGCCACCGCCGAAACCGACCCGCACCGGCGCCTCGGCCGCTGCCTCGACCGCGGCCACGGCGTCCCTTACCCGAGCGACAAGGGCGGGGTCGATTTCGTCGCGCCCGGGGTGCTCCAGCACTCTGGCCGCATATTGGGTGGCGCGCTGGCGAATGCCGGGAATGCCTTCCGTGGACATGCCCCTCCGCCGATCCACTCAGACGGTCCGGATGCGCCGATCGTATTGGACGGCGCGCCTTCCGGGAATAGGTCAGTGGCTGCAGAAATCAGACTGACGCATACGTCCGACCCATCCGTTTACTCAGGGATGCGGCGCGCCGCCGCTCGGGCCGGCACGGCCGTCCCGTGCCGCACCGTCCACAGAAGAGACCCCGCGCCGCACCGTCCACAGGGGAGTGAATCCGGCCGCACGTCAGGAGGCCGGTCAACCGGTGGATCGCGTCGTGGACCGCGTAGCCCTACGGTCCGGCCCGGGACGTTCGCACCGTCCCGGGGCCGGAGCAGGTGCCGCCACCGCATCAAAGCGAGGACCGGTGGTTTCGAGTGGTTGTTGCAACGAGGTAGGTGTCGAGGGCCTGGGCTGGTTTTGTTTGGTTGAGGATCTGGCGGGGTGGCCGTCGAGTTCGCGGGCGATGGTGTTGAGGTTGGTTTGGGGGTAGGTGCGGAAGTTGAAGGTGCTGCGGGGGAAATGTTCGCTCAGGAGATTATTGGTGTCTTCGTTGCTGCCGCGTTGCCGCAGGCGTGGGGTCGCAGAAGTAGACGCCGCGGTCGGCGGTGAGGGTGAAGGTGACGTGGTTGGTCGGTTTGCTGCCCTGGTCTCCGGTGTGGTCCTGCGTGGTTCGGTCGGTGGCCACGTCGTGAAATTGATATTGAGAGCACGGCAAGGATCACGGTCCAGGGCCGGTGCCAACCCCAGAGACGGCACGCATCTACCGGCACCGCCACCTGCTGTGCGACCTGTGCTCGCGCCGCATGTTCGGCAAGACCAAGCGGCGACACCACAGGAACGAACCCCTGGTACGACACGCACCCAGACGCCTTGACCGTGCGGGGACGCGATCCCTCACCTCGGAACCGGAGGCGCTAACCAGGACAGATAGGCATCGATCCAATGATCGGCAGGGAGGTCGTCGCCCAACTGCCACGGGCAGTCACCGCTTCTCGGCGGTGGCAGTCGGATGAGATCCGACAACGGGCCGGACGAGTACACCGGTGCTCACCCGGCTGTCCGGTCTGGTGTCTGACGTGCCCCCGGCAGGATTCGAACCTGCGCACCCGCCTCCGGAGGGCGGTGCTCTATCCCCTGAGCTACGGGGGCTTGGTGACCCAGGAAGAGTAGCAAACAAGACCGCCCGGCGCCGAATCGGTATCCGTCGTGCCGGTCCGCGGTCGTGCGCGTGCCGTCTCCACGGGCCCGGGCCTCGAAGACGACCCGGTCGGTGGTGGCCCGATCGCCGGATGCCCGGGCCGGTGCGGTCGGGCCACTCCGCACCGGCCCGGGCGCATCGGCTACCGGCCGCAGCTGGGCAGCGCGTGTAGCACGATGTGTGCGGGCAGCCGTCGGGGCCACTCGGCGCGGGTCCAGGAACCGTCGACGACGACGTGGATGCCCCGGCCGTCGGCGCCGCTGAGCCGCAGCAGGAAGTCCCGGGTCAGTGGCGGGTCGACGTTCGGGTTGGCGATGAGGAAGCGCACCTGGCCGCGGGCCGAGACCGCGGAGAGGACGTCGGCGGCCGGCACCACGCCGTGCAGCCGGGTCCGCCCGATCCACCAGACGTCGGCCCGGTGCTCCAGTGCGGTGCGGAGGATCACCGGGTACTCCCGATCCACCCACGCCGCCACCGCGTCGACGCAGAGCGCGCAGGCCCGGTCGGTCGGCTGGCGCGGTCCGAGGCCCCAGGCACGCAGGTAGCCGCCCATGTCCGCGGCGTCGACGGGGAGGCCGTACCGGCGCTGGGCGAGTGCGGTGACGCTGCGCCGCGTCCAGAGTTCCTCGTCGAGCCCGAGCTCGTCGGGATAACTGCCGCGGAGCGCCTCGATCAGGTCCAGTTCCTGGTCGCGGCTGAGTGCCCCGCCGACCTCGCCCGCCCGCTGGCCGCGGCGTACGGCCGCCACCGCGCCGTCGCCGCCAATGGTGTGTCGACGGCACCAACTGGTGACCGACCGACGTCCGTCCCGGAGAGCAACCGTCATGCCCTGGACAACGAGTACAGATCTGAACTAGTCACGTTATGTCGGTAGAAAGATGACTAAAACCGACATGACGGAACAAGGGGTACGGAGCCTGCTGGCGTGGGACCGCCGACGCCGGCGGGGCGGACGAAACAAACGGCGGCCCCTCCGTCTGTCGGAGGTGGCCGCCGTGGGTGTGTGTCGGTTCGCTACCGGGCGCCGCGCGCGGCGAGCAGCGAGTTGATCAGCTCGATCTCCTTCTTCTGCCCGTTCACCATCGACTGCGCCAACGCCGTCACCTGCTCGTCGTCGGTGAGTTCGAGAATCCCCTCGGCCATGTGGATGCCGCCGAGGTGGTGGTTGAGCATCAGCCGCAGGAAGAGGATGTCGAAGTCGCGTCCGGTGGCCGCGCGGAGCTGGGCCCGTTCGGCGTCGGTGGCCATCCCGGGCATCAACCCGTCCCTCACCGTCCCGGCACCGTCCGGCATCCAGGCCATCCGCGGCTGGCTGCTGGTCGGACTCAGGTTCCAGCTCTTCAGCCAGGTCTGCATGATCCCGATCTGGGCCTGCTGGGTGAGGACGATGTCGGCCGCGAGGGTCCGGACGTCCGGATCGGTGGTCCGCTCGTGCGCCAGGATCGACAGCTCGACCGCCTGCGCGTGGTGTGTCGACATGTCCCGGGCGAACCCCGCCTCCGGCGAGTCGTTCCCGGGCCGGAACAGGCCCGGGGCGAGCAGGCCGGCGGCGAACCCGATCGCCAGGGCGAGCACGACCCCGAGGAGCAGCAACCCGCTTCCCGGGCGACGGTCGGGCGTGCCCGCCCCGACACCCCCGGCCGGGCCACCCGTCGTCGGCCCGGCGGCCGCCGACTCCTCGGCCTCCGACGCGGTACGCGGTTCCGTGTCTGCCGTCGCCATCGCTGCTCCACCGGTCGTCGTTGTCATCGAGCCGCCGCGCGTGGCGCCGCGGCCGGGCCGCTACATCGTGTCGCCGGCGACGTTGTCGCGCGGCGTGGTGCCGGTCGCGGTGATGCCGCCGGAGCAGGACGCGCCCGGCTCCACGCTGGCGTTGACCCGCAGCGCGTCGATGAACTCGTCGATGCGGCCGTCGTCGGCGTCGTCGACCTTGAGCTGGTAGCCCCAGGCCTGCAGCGAGATCGGCCGGTCGAGGTTCTCCACCGGGCTCATCATCATGTACTCGTTGCCGCGGACCTTGTTGGCCAGCTTCTCCACCTGGTCGGCCGGCAGGTCCGGTCGGTAGGTGATCCAGACCGCGCCGTGCTCCAGGCTGTGCACCGCGTGCTCGTTGGCGATCGGCGCGTCGTAGACGTCGCCCATGCAGTTCTGCCAGGCGTTGTTGTGGGTGCTGCCGACCGGGGGGTTGATCTTGTAGGTCTGGGGGCCCGGCTCGTGCGACTTCTTGCCCGGCAGCGGGTCGATCACCGACGGGTCGCTCTCCCGGTAGTTGACGATCCCGTCGATCGCCGCCGCCTTCTCCTCCCAGCTCCTGCCGTTCAGGATCACCGCGTACGCGCCGTACCCGATGATGCCGGCGGCGAGGAGCCCGACCGCGACGAAGATGCCGATGGTGCCCCACGAGCGGCCGTGGCCGACCTTGACGGGCGCGACCGGTCGGCGCTGCCGCGACTTCTTGCCGCCGGTGCGACCGGCCGGCACCCGTCCCTTGGAGGTGCTCTTCGCCGCCGGCCTCGTGCCGGTCGCCCTGCCGTCCGCGGCCGCCCTGTCCCCGGCCGCCGGACCACCCTCGGCGGTCTTCTCCGCGACGGCCTTGCCGGCCGGAGCCTTCTTGCCGGTGCTGACCACGGACGGACGGCGCTGTTCGCCGCCCGAGGTGCTGATGCTCATGGGCCCTCGTCAGGTCGGTCGGTCAGGGGGATGGCGGCCGGCACACCCTGCAGGGTCGCCACCGGGTCCATGAGTCTACCCCCGATAGCATGTTTCGGTGACTCCCGCCAACCTCGCCGAGGCCGTACTCACCGCCGTCCGTGCCGTCTTCAGCCGGCGCGGGCTCGATTCGTCCGTCCTGCCCGAGTCGGTGACGCTGGAGCGACCGCGCAATCCCGAGCACGGCGACTACGCCTCGACCATCGCCCTGCAACTGGCCAAACGGGTCGGCATGCCCCCCCGGGACCTCGCCGCCGCCGTCGCCGAGGAGCTGAGCCGGACTCCGGGGGTCAAATCGGTCGATGTCGCCGGGCCCGGCTTCCTCAACCTCCGGCTCGACCCGGCCGCCGCCGGGCAGCTCGCCCGTGAGGTGGTGCTGGCCGGCCAGGCGTACGGGCGCAGCGACCGGCTCGCCGGGACGCGGGTGAACCTGGAGTTCGTCTCGGCCAACCCGACCGGCCCGATCCACCTCGGGCACACCCGGTGGGCGGCGGTCGGCGACGCCCTGCGCCGGATCCTCGCCGCCGCCGGTGCCGAGGTGACCAGCGAGCACTACATCAACGACGCCGGCAGCCAGATCGACCGGTTCGCCCGGTCGCTGTACGCGGCGGCGAAGGGTGAGCCCACCCCCGAGGACGGGTATGTGGGCGAGTACGTCGCCGAGATCGCCGCCCGGGTCGTCGCCGAGCGCCCCGACGTGCTCGACCTGCCGATCGACGACGCGGTCGCGGTCTTCCGGGACCGCGGCTACCAGCTGATGTTGGAGGAGATGCGGGCCAGCCTGGAGCGGTTCGGGGTGCGTTTCGACGTGTGGTTCTCCGAGCGCACCCTGCACACCAGCGGGGCGGTCGACCACGCCCTGGCCCGGCTGCGTGAGCAGGGCCACGTCTACGAGGCCGACGGCGCGGTCTGGCTGCGCACCACCGCCTTCGACGACGACAAGGACCGGGTGCTCGTCCGCCGCAACGGCGAGGTGACGTACTTCGCCGCCGACTCGGCGTACTACATCAACAAGCGGGAGCGCGGCTTCGACAAGTGCGTCTACCTGCTCGGCGCCGACCACCACGGCTACGTCAACCGGCTGCGGGCGATCGCGGCCTGCGCCGGCGACGACCCCGACTACAACATCGAGATCCTGATCGGCCAGCTCGTCAACCTGGTCCGCAACGGCGAGCCGGTCCGGCTGTCCAAGCGCGCCGGCACCATCATCACCCTGGACGAGCTGATCGACGCGGTCGGCGTGGACGCGGCCCGCTACTCGCTGGCCCGCTCCTCGACCGACTCCCCGCTGACCCTCGACATCGAGGTGATCACCCGGAACTCCAACGACAACCCGGTCTACTACGTCCAGTACGCGCACGCCCGGATCGCCTCGCTGCTGCGCATGGCCGCCGAGCTGGGGTTCGACCGGGGTACCGACTTCGACCCGGGGCTGCTCAGCCACGAGCGGGAGGGCGACCTGCTCAGGACGCTCGGCGAGTTCCCCACCGTGGTCGCCACCGCCGCCGAGCTGCGCGAGCCGCACCGGGTCGCCCGCTACCTGGAGGAGCTGGCCGGGACGTACCACCGGTTCTACGACGCCTGCCAGGTGCTGCCCCGCGCGGACCGACCGGTGCCGCAGGAGCTGACCCGGGCCCGGCTCTGGCTGGTCGAGGCGTCCCGGATCGTGCTGGCCAACGGGTTGTCGCTGCTCGGCGTCTCCGCCCCCGAGAGGATGTGAGGCATGCGGGCGCACGAGGCGGGCGCGCTGCACGGCGACCTCGGGTCCCGGGGGCCGGCGTGGCTGCGTACCCCGGACGACGTCAACGCGCTGGTGCCGCAGCTGTGGCCGCGGAACGTGGCACGCGGCGCCGACGGCGCGCTGCGGGTCGCCGGCCTGGACGTCCGCGAGCTGGCCGCCGAGTACGGCACCCCCGTCTACGTCCTCGACGAGGACGACCTGCGGGCCCGGTGCCGGGAGTTCCGGGTGGCCTTCCCGGACGAGGAGATCTTCTACGCCGGGAAGGCGTTCATCTGCCGGGCGGTGGTCCGGATCATCGCCGAGGAGGGCCTGCACCTCGACGTCTGCACCGGCGGGGAGCTGGCGGTGGCGCTGGCCGCCGGGATGCCGCCGGAGCGGATCGGCTTCCACGGCAACAACAAGTCGGTGTCGGAGCTGCGCCGCGCCCTGGACGCGGGCGTGGGACGCATCATCGTCGACTCGTTCCACGAGATCGACCGGTTGACCGCGCTGGCCCGGGACCGCGGGGTCCGGCCCCGGGTGCTGGTCCGGGTCACGGTCGGGGTCGAGGCGCACACCCACGAGTTCATCGCCACCGCGCACGAGGACCAGAAGTTCGGCTTCTCGCTGGCCGGCGGCGCCGCCGCCGAGGCGGCGTTGCGGATCCTCGACGAGGACGTCCTGGAGCTGCGCGGGCTGCACTCGCACATCGGGTCGCAGATCTTCGACACCAGCGGGTTCGAGGTCGCGGCCCGGCGGGTGCTCGGGCTGCAGGCGCAGATCCGCGACGCGCGCGGGGTCGAGCTGCCCGAGCTGGACCTCGGGGGCGGCTTCGGCATCGCGTACACCACGCAGGACGACCCGTCGCCGCCGCACGAGCTGGCGAAGCGGCTGCGCAGGATCGTCGAGGGGGAGTGCGAGAGCCAGCGGCTGGCCGTGCCGCGGCTCTCGATCGAGCCGGGTCGGGCGATCGTCGGCCCGGCCGTCTTCACCCTCTACGAGGTCGGCACGGTCAAGGACGTGGACGGGATCCGGACGTACGTCAGCGTCGACGGCGGGATGAGCGACAACATCCGGACCGCGCTGTACGACGCGTCGTACTCGGCGACCGTCGCCTCCCGGGCGTCGGCGGCCGAGCCGATCCTCGCCCGGGTGGTGGGAAAGCATTGCGAGGCCGGGGACGTGGTGGTGAAGGATGAATTCCTGCCCGCCGACGTGCAGCCCGGAGATCTTCTCGCCGTGCCCGGGACGGGCGCCTACTGCCGGAGCATGGCCAGCAACTACAACCATGTGCCCCGGCCGCCCGTCGTCGCGGTCCGGGACGGCCGGGCGCGGCTGATCGTCCGGCGGGAGACCGAAGACGATCTGCTGGCATTGGATGTGGGATGACGAAGCCTGTCCGTCTGGCCCTGCTGGGCTGCGGGACCGTCGGTGCCGAGGTGGTACGCCTGCTGCACGAGCAGGCCGCGGACCTGACCGCCCGGGTCGGGGCCCCGCTGGAGTTGGTCGGCATCGCCGTACGCCGGCCCAACCGGGACCGGGGACCGCTGCCGGTCGAGCCGGGCCTGTTCACCACCGACGCCCTCGGCCTGGTCAAGCGGGACGACGTCGACCTGGTGATCGAGGTGGTCGGCGGGATCGAGCCGGCCCGGAGTTGGCTGGTCGAGGCGCTGCGGGCCGGCAAGAGCGTGGTGACCGCCAACAAGGCGCTGCTCGCCGAGGACGGCGGCACGTTGCACGACGCCGCCGCCGAGGGTGGGGCCGACCTCTACTACGAGGCGGCGGTGGCCGGTGCCATCCCGCTGCTGCGCCCGCTGCGCGAGTCGCTGCACGGTGACACCATCACCCGGGTCACCGGCATCGTCAACGGCACCACCAACTACATCCTCTCGGCGATGGAGGCCACGGGGGCCGGCTTCGCCGAGGCACTGGAGGAGGCGACCGCGCTCGGCTACGCCGAGGCGGACCCGACCGCCGACGTGGAGGGGTTCGACGCCGCCGCCAAGGCGGCGATCCTCGCCTCCCTCGCCTTCCACACCCGGGTGACCGCCGCGGACGTGTACCGGGAGGGGATCACCGAGGTCACCGCAGCCGACATGGCCAGCGCCAAGGCGATGGGCTGCACCATCAAACTGCTCTGCATCGCCTCCCGGGGCCCGGACTCCACCGGCGCCGACTCGATCAGCGTCCGGGTACACCCGGCGATGATCCCGCTGAGCCACCCGCTGGCCAGCGTCGGCGAGGCGTTCAACGCGGTCTTCGTCGAGGCGGTCGCCGCCGGCCAGCTCATGTTCTACGGCCGGGGCGCGGGTGGGGCGCCGACCGCGAGCGCGGTGCTCGGCGACGTGGTGGCGGCGGCCCGCAACCACCTGGCCGGGGTGCGGGTGCCGAGCGAGTCGGCGTACGCGGCGCTGCCCATCCGGCCGATGGGGGAGGCGATCACCCGGTACCACATCAGCCTCGACGTCGCCGACCGGCCGGGCGTGCTCGCCACGGTCGCCGGGGTCTTCGCCCGGCACGACGTGTCGATCGCGACCGTGCGGCAGGCGTCCGTGCCGCCGGGACCGCGGGGCGTTTCCGGCGGCACGGTGGCGCGCGGCGGCGACGCGGACCTGGTCATCGTCACGCACGCCGCGCCGGACGCGGCGCTCGCCGCCACCGTCGCGGAGCTGCGCCAGCTGGAGATCGTCCGCTCGATCGCCAGCGTGCTGCGGGTCGAGGGCGAGGGCGGCTAGATCCCTCCGCCGCCCCCGTGGCGACATCCCTCCGCCGCCCCGTGGCGACCGCGTGGTTATCGTCATGGGCGGGCGTGATCGCGGCCGATCGACGAGGCCCGCGGCCGAGGGCGACCACGCGGGGTGACGGCGCGGCGGGCCTCGGGAAGTGGGCGCCGCGTCCCGCCAGGTGGTTACCGGGTGGCGTGGCGGTCGCCGGTCGGCGGCGGTGCGTCACCGTGGATACGGCCGCCGACCGGCGGCCGTGGCGCAGACGACGCACGGAGGCGAGGAGAGCGACATGTGGCGCGGTCTGATCGAGGCGTACCGGGAGCGGCTGCCGGTCAGCGACGCCACGCCGGTGATCACCCTGTACGAGGGGAACACCCCGCTGATCCCGGCTCCGGTGCTGTCCAGCCGGACCGGCTGCGACGTCTACCTCAAGGTCGAGGGGGCCAACCCGACCGGTTCGTTCAAGGACCGGGGGATGACCCTGGCGGTCTCCAAGGCGGTCGAGGCCGGGAACAAGGCCATCATCTGCGCCTCCACCGGTAACACCAGCGCCTCCGCGGCGGCGTACGCGGCCCGGGCCGGGCTCACCTGCGCCGTCCTGGTGCCACAGGGCAAGATCGCCCTCGGCAAGCTGGCCCAGGCGCTGGTGCACGGCGCGCGACTGTTGCAGGTCAACGGCAACTTCGACGACTGCCTGTCGCTTGCCGCCAAGCTCGCCCTGGACTACCCGGTGGCGTTGGTCAACTCGGTCAACGTCGACCGCCTGCACGGCCAGAAGACGGCCGCGTTCGAGATCGTCGAGGCGCTCGGCGACGCCCCCGACATCCACTGCCTGCCGGTCGGCAACGCCGGCAACATCACGGCGTACTGGATGGGGTACCAGGAGGAGGCCGAGGCGGGCAACGCCACCCGCAGGCCGCGGATGTACGGCTTCCAGGCGTCCGGCGCGGCGCCGATCGTCACCGGTCAGGCGGTTCCCAATCCGTCGACCATCGCCACGGCGATCCGGATCGGCAACCCAGCGAGCTGGACCAAGGCGGTCGACGCGCGGGACGCCTCCGGTGGCCTGATCGCCGCGGTGACCGACCGGGAGATCCTCGCCGCCTACCGGCTGCTCGCCCGGGAGGTCGGGATCTTCGTCGAACTGGCCAGCGCGGCCAGCGTCGCCGGGCTGTTGCAGCAGGCCGCGGCGGGCACGGTACCCAGCGGCGCCACGGTGGTCTGCACGGTGACCGGGCACGGGCTCAAGGACCCGGAGTGGGCCATCTCGACCGCGCCCTCGCCGATCACCGTCCAGAACGACGTGCTGACCGCGGCCCGCGCACTCGACCTGGCCTGAGAGCGGCGCGCGGCCGCGCACCGGCGGCCGGAGCGCCCGCGTGGCGTCGACCCGCGGACGCCGGAGGGCTGAGAGGATGACCGTCCAACGGAGACGAAGACCGGTCACCCACCCGGCCCGCCGGGGACGGTGATCCGGAGCGCCCCCACAGCGCGGTGACGAACCGCGTCAGGCACACTGCTCGTGCCGCGCAGACTCGGACCCGCGCAAGCCTCTGTCACCTCGCGCTACTCAACGCACAGGAGTGAGCCGCCGCATGTCGTTGCTCGCCAGACTCAGTCTCGCCAACCGGGGACTGGTCGCCCTCGTCGCGATCGTGGTCACGGCGTTCGGGGCGTACGCCATACCGTCGCTGAAGCAGCAGCTTCTGCCGTCGCTGGAGTTTCCGGCGGCGTTCATCGTCGCGCCGTACCCGGGTGCCGGGCCGGAGGTGGTCGAGGCGCAGGTCGCCGAGCCGATCGAGAACAGCATCCGCGGCATCGCCGGACTGACGAAGGTCACCTCGACCTCCCGGGAGGGCAGCGCCACCCTGCAGGTGGAGTTCGAGTTCGGCACCGACCTCGACGACGCGGTCAACAAGCTGCAGACGTCGATCAACCGGATCGGGACGCAGCTGCCGGAGGGGGTCGAGCCGCAGGTGCTGGCCGGCAGCACCGAGGACATCCCGGCGGTGGTGCTGGCGGCGTCCGGCGGCGGTGACGAGCAGGCCCTCGCGCGGCGGCTCACCGACGTCGTCGTACCCGCGCTCGAGGGCATCGAGGGGGTCCGCTCGGTCGAGCTGACCGGTGCCCGCGACGTGCAGGTGGTGATCACGCCGGATCCGGCCAGGCTCGCCGCCGCCCGGGTGGCCCAGACGGCCATCGCCACCGCGTTGCAGGCCAACGGCGTGACCGTTCCGGCGGGCGGTGTCACCGAGAACGACCAGACCCGCGTGGTCCAGGTCGGCGGCCGGCTCACCTCGGTCGAGGACCTCGCGAACATCTACCTGACGCCGGCCCAGGCCGGCGCGGCCCCGGTCCGGCTCGGCGACGTCGCCACCGTCGAGGAGCAGCTCGCCGCGCCGACGTCGTTCACCCGGACCGACGGCGCGGACAGCCTGGGCATCATGATCACCGCCACTCCGGACGGGAACGCCGTCCGGATCTCGCACGAGATCCGGGACCGGCTCGACGAGCTCGCCGCCGCCTCGGGCGCCAGCCTCACCGTCGTCTTCGACCAGGCGCCGTTCGTCGAGAGGTCGATCGAGAGCCTCACCACCGAGGGTCTGCTCGGTCTGGTGATGGCGGTGCTGGTGATCCTGGTCTTCCTCCTCTCCGTCCGGTCCACCCTGGTCACCGCGGTCTCCATCCCGCTGTCCGTGCTGGTGGCGCTGCTGGCGCTGTGGATCGGCGACTACTCGTTGAACCTGCTCACCCTCGGCGCGCTGACCATCGCGGTCGGTCGGGTGGTGGACGACTCGATCGTCGTCCTGGAGAACATCAAGCGGCATCTCGGGTACGGCGAGGACAAGCGCACCGCCATCCTGAACGGCGTCCGCGAGGTGGCCGGGGCGGTCACCGCCTCCACGCTCACCACCGTCGCGGTCTTCACCCCGATCGTGCTGGTCGGCGGCTTCGTCGGGCAGCTCTTCGCGCCGTTCGCGGTCACCGTGACCGTGGCGCTGCTCGCCTCCCTGCTGGTCTCGCTGACCATCATCCCCGTGCTGGCGTACTGGTTCCTCCGGCCGGCCAACGGCGCGAACGCAAAGGAGATCCGCCGGGTGGCGGAGGAGAGGGAGCTGCGGAACCCGCTGCAGCGGGCCTACCTGCCGGTGATCCGGTTCGCCACCCAGCGACGCTGGCTCACCGTCGGGCTCGGGCTGGTGGTGCTCCTCGGCACGTTCGGGCTCGCCACCCGGCTGGAGACCAACTTCCTCGACGACTCCGGACAGGACACCCTCACCGTCCGGCAGGAGTTGCCGGTCGGGACGAGCCTGGCCGCCACCGACGCGGCCGCCCGGAAGGTCGAGGCGGTGCTGGCCCGTACCGACGGGATCAAGACGTACCAGGTGACCGTCGGCGGCGGCGACCTGTTCGGCGGCGGGGGTGCCGCCAACAGCGCGAGCTTCTCGATCGCCCTGACGCCGGACGCCGACGCCGACCGGGTCGAGCGGGCGCTGCGGGCCGAGTTCGCCAGCCTCACCGGGGTCGGGGAACTCCGTTTCGGCGGCGCCGGCGGCCCCGGTGGCGGCTCGCTCGACGAGCTGCAGGTGATCGTGCAGGCGCCGGACGCCGACGTCCTGAGCCGGGCGAGTGAACGGGTCCGGCAGGTGATGTCGGAACTGCCCGGGGTCACCGACGTCCAGAGCAGCCTGGCGCAGAGCGCACCCCGGATCGACGTCACCGTCGACCGCGCCGCCGCCGCCCGGGTCGGGCTCACCGAGGCCGCCGTCGGCCAGCTCGTCGCCCAGCAGTTCCGGGGTACGCCGCTCGGCCAGGTCACCCTCGGCGGGCAGCCGCGGGACGTGGTGCTCCGCACCGGGATGCCGCCGGCCGGCGTCGAGGCGCTGCGGGCGCTGCCGGTCGGGCCCGGCGGCGCGGTGAAACTCGACGACATCGCCGACGTCACCGAGGTGCAGGGGCCGCTGGCGGTGACCCGGATCGACGGCCGGCGCAGCGTGACGGTCAGCGGTACGGTGACCGGGAGGAACCTGGGAGCCATCACCGCCGACCTCCAGCGGCGGCTCGACGCGCTCGACGTCCCGGGGGCGACGTTCACCATCGGCGGGGTCGGCGCCGAGCAACGGGAGGCCTTCGCCGACCTGGGGCTGGCGGTCCTCGCCGCGATCGCGATCGTCTTCGTGATCATGGTCGCCACCTTCGGCAGCCTGATCCAGCCGCTGATCCTGCTGGTCTCCGTGCCGTTCGCCGCCACCGGCGCGATCGGCCTGCTGCTGGCCACCGGCACGCCGCTCGGCGTACCGGCCCTGATCGGCATCCTGATGCTGGTCGGCATCGTGGTGACGAACGCGATCGTGCTGATGGACCTGATCAACCAGTACCGGGCCCAGGGCATGGGCGTGGTGGAGGCGGTGGTCGAGGGTGGCCGGCGTCGGCTGCGGCCGATCCTGATGACCGCCATCGCCACCATCTTCGCCCTGCTGCCGATGGCGTTCGGCCTGACCGGCGAGGGCGGCTTCATCTCGCAGCCGCTGGCCATCGTGGTGATCGGCGGCCTGGTCAGCTCGACGCTGCTGACCCTGGTGCTGGTGCCGACGCTCTACACGATGGTCGAGAACACCAAGGAGCGGCTGCGGCGGCGTCGCGGCGGGTCGGAGGCCGGCACGAGGCTGCAGGCCCCGGCCGGGGGCGGGGACGGGGCGCCGGCCGACGGGGCCGACGCCGGATCCGGGTCGACCGAGGAGGCCGCCGAGGCCGCGCCGGCCCCCGGACGGCCGCTTCCCTCCGGCGCCCTCGTGGACGGGACGGACCAGTTCGAGGTGCTGCGGCTGCCGCGAACCCGCCGGGCACCGCTGCCACCGAGCCCGGAGAGCTGACCGTCGCCGGGTGTGGTCGGGCGGACGGCCCGCCCGACCACACCCGGCCGCCGTGGCCGGACGCCGCCCGGGGCGGATCTGGGCGCGGCGGGCCGGTCGACGGCCCCGGCAGGGGCGCTGGCCAGGCCGGGGAGGGTAAGGTTCCGGTACGTGTCGTCGCCCCTTTCGGTCCTTACCCGCAACCGGGACTTCCGTCATCTGTTCGCCGCCGAACTGGTGGTCTTCGGTGCCGACTGGTTCGTCATGGTGCCGCTGTTGGTGCTGCTGCCGGAGCTGACCGGCAGCGGTGTGTGGGGAGCGCTGGTGCTCGCCGCGGACACCGGGATCCTCGCCCTGCTGCTGCCGTACGCCGGGACCGTCGCGGACCGGGTGGACCGCAAGAAGGTCATGGTCGGGGCGAACGTGACCGCGCTGCTCGCGGTGCTGCTCCTGCTCGGCGTCCGCAACGCCGCCACCGCCTGGCTGGCGCTGCTGGCGATCGGGGCGGTCGCGGTGGCCAAGGCGTTCTACTCCCCGGCGGCCCAGGCGGCTCTGCCGAACGTGGTCGACCCGGTCGACCTCGCCGGGGCGAACGCGGTCGCCGGCTCGGCGTGGGGGACGATGACCGTCGTCGGGGCCTCGCTCGGTGGGGTGCTGACCGCCGCGTTGGGCGCGTACGCCTGCTTCGGGGTGGCGGCGGCCTGCCTGGCCGGGGCCGCGGGCCTCACCTGGCTGATCCGCCGCCCGATGCAGGCGCCGCGGACCGAGAACGGCCCGGCCCAGCGCCCCTGGACGGCGATCCGGGAGGCGCTGCGGTACATCGCCGGCCGACCCCGGGTGCTGGCGCTGGTGACCGTCAAGAGCGCGGTCGGGCTCGGCAACGGCGTGCTCACCGTCTTCCCACTGCTGGCCGGGTTGTACGGGGCCGGGGCGGTGGGCACCGGCCTGCTCTTCGCGTCGCGCGGCGCCGGGGCCCTGGTCGGGCCGCTGCTGACGCGCCGGGTCCTGACCCGCCGGACGTGGCTGCTGACCGGGCTCGCGGTCTCCATGTCGGCGTACGGCCTGGCCTACGTCGGGGTCTCCGTCGCCGGCTGGTTCCCGCTGGTGCTGCTCCTCGTCTTCGTCGCCCACCTGGGCGGCGGCAGCAACTGGGTGCTGTCGAACTTCGCCCTGCAGGGCGAGGTGCCGGACCGGCTGCGGGGGCGCGTCTTCGCCACCGACATGATGCTGGCGACCCTGGCCATCGCGGTCAGCCAGCTCGGGGTGGCGGCCGTGGTGGACCACGTCGACGAGCGGGTGGTGCTGGCCGGGTGCGGCCTCGTCACCATGGTGTACGCGGTGGGCTGGTGGCTGGCGACCCGCCGGCTCGACATGTCCGGCGAGCAGGGGACCGGGCCGGCGGTGCGGGCCGCGTCAGGGGTGTGACCGTCGTCCCGGACGCGGCGACGGTGGGTTGACCGCCTCCCGCCGGGGTAAGACGTGTCGCATCGACACGCTGCCCGGGATCGGACGTGCCGGCCGCCTGGCGAGGTGGCGCGGCGGGCGACTGCTGCATCCGCGCGGAATCTCGTTCACCGGCCGGATCGACGTCTGGGGCTGGCCGGGCGTGCGGCTGCTCGGTGCCCCCGGTCGCCACCCGGTGACGGTCCGGTTCTCCCGGGGGACGCCGACCCCGGCCGGCTGGCCGGACCTGTTGGGCCTCGCCGTCCGGCTGCACGGCCCGACCGGTCCGTTCGACCTGCTCCTGTCCACCACCGCCGGGCCGCCGCTGCTGCGCCACGTCCCGGTGCCCCGGCGGGACTTCGCCGGACCGTACGGCAGCCTGGTCGGCTACCGGGTCGACGGCCGACGGGTGTACGTCCTGGCCCGTGCCCCGCGCCCGCTCGGTCGCGGCCTCGCCGAGGTGGCCGCGGTCGCGGCCCGGGACGGGGTCCGGCTGGAGCTGCTGGCGGCCGGGGCGGCCGGCGGCTGGTCGGCGTTCGGCCGGGTCGCCGTCGGCGAGCGGCTTCCCGCCGAGGTGGACGCGGCGCTGGCCTTCGACCCGGACGGCGCCCGCGGGTCCCCGCTGCGCCCGCGCGGCCTGATCCAGCGGCTGCGGAGGGCGACCTACCCCTTCTCGCAACGAATCCGGGGCGCCGCCCGCGACCAGGCGGACCTGCCCCGGTAGCCGCCGTCCGCGGCGGAGCCACCGCCGCGGCGCCACCGGCGCGTCGGGCCGTTCGTCGCCGGCCGTGTCCCAGGGCGCGGACGGCGACGCGGGCGGCCCCGCGGCGTTGCCTAGCATGAACCGGTGCCTCCGTCCTTCGTTTCCGAGCCGGTCCGGGTTCGAGTGCCCGCGACCAGCGCCAACCTCGGCCCGGGGTTCGATGCGCTCGGCCTGGCCCTCGCCCTCCACGACGACGTCGCCGCCTGGGTCGCCCCGGCCGGCTGCCGGGTCGAGGTCACCGGGGAGGGCGCGGGTGACCTGCCGACCGGCGACGACCACCTCGTCGTACGGGCGATGCGGGCCACCTTCGACGCGTTGGGCGGCCAGCCGCCCGGCCTGGCGGTGGAGGCCGTCAACCGGATCCCGCAGGCCCGTGGGCTCGGCTCCTCCTCGGCGGCGATCGTCGCCGGGGTGCTCCTGGCCCGGGCCCTGGTCGTCGACGGTGCCGCGCGACTGGACGACGCGGCGGTGCTGCGACTGGCGGCCGAGCTGGAGGGACATCCGGACAACGTCGCGCCCTGCCTGCTCGGCGGCGCCACCATCGCCTGGTCGGAACCGGAGGACGGGGCTCGGGCCGTTCGGCTGTCGGTCACGCCGGAGATCCGGCCGACGGTCCTGATTCCCGAGGAACGCGGGCTGACCGCGGCGGCCCGGGCCGCCCTGCCGGCGGCGGTGCCGCACGTCGACGCGGCCCGCAACGTCGGGCGGGCGGCGTTGCTGGTGCACGCGCTGACCACGGATCCGGCGCTGCTCTTCCCCGCCACGGAGGACCGGCTGCACCAGCCGTACCGGGCGGCGGGGATGCCGGCGACCGCTGCCGTGGTGGACGAGCTGCGTGCGTCTGGTGTGGCTGCTGTGGTCAGTGGGGCGGGACCCACCGTCCTCGCCCTCACCCCGATACCCGACGAACTCCTGCCAGGAATAGGCTGGACCGTGCGACGGTTGGCGATAGACGTAGCCGGGGCCCGGGTCGACCGGGGTAGACTGGGACACGCCGAGCGGGACCCTGTTGCCGCAGGTCGGAAGAGTTGATTAGGCTCTAGGCCTAGCACAGCCGCGAAGCAACGCGACTCCTGCGGGTCGGTGCACCCCCGAAGCTTTCGGCGGTAAGCCCGTCTCACCCCCTGCCTAGGTCTACGCCGTACCGCAGTTTCCACAGGTCGCCGCAGGCGGCGAGACCTGCTCACCGGTGTTGGTGGGTCGGAAATCCACCGGCTGCTGTGTTGCAGACTCCCGCGACGCGTCAAGCGAGGCGGGTGCACCGAGGCCGCCCGGCCACGTGTTTCCAGGCCACGGGCAGCCCCGGCCTTATCGAGGGAAGGACTCCATTGAGCGACACCACCGACGTGACGTCGGATGTTTCCAACGTCGCTGGCGAAGGCACCGCCGGTCCCACCCGCCGTCGGCGGACCGGGACCGGGCTGTCGGCAATGCTGTTGCCAGAGTTGCAGAGCCTGGCCGCGTCGCTCGGCATCTCCGGTACGGCCCGGATGCGCAAGGGCGAGCTGATTGCCGCGATCTCGGAACGCCAGGGGGGTGCCACCGCTGCTGCCACCGGCGGAGCGCCACGCCCCCGGGCCGAGGTGTCGGCCGCGGCCGCGCCCTCCCGAGAGGAGGTACGCGCCGAGGTGCGCGAGAACGGCGACCGCCCCGACGGTGAGCGGCGTGCCGCCGAGCAGGCGCCGCCGGCCGCCGCTGCCGGTGGCGCCGAGGGGGGACGTACCCGGACGTCCCGCCGGTCGCGCGCGGCCGCCGCGGCTGCCGCCGCGGCCACCGAGGCGGGGAGTGAGCCCACACCCGCCGAACGGACCGAGCGACCGGAGCGCGCCGACGGCGCCGAGCGCGCCGAGGGTGCCGAGCGCACCGAGGGTGCGGAGCGCGCCGAGCGGGGTGACCGCGGTGAGGCGCGCAACGGTCGGGAGCGCAACGGCAACGGCGGTGACCGGGGTGAGCGCGCCGACGCGCGGGGTGACCGGGGCCAGCGCGCGGAACGGGACAACGACGGCGAGGACGAGGGCGAGAGCGGCGGACGCCGCAGCCGCCGGAGCCGTTTCCGGGACCGGCGGCGGGGCCGCGGGGAGCGTGCGGAGAACGGCGAGGGCAACCGGGAGCCGCAGGTCAACGAGGACGACGTCCTCGTCCCGGTGGCCGGCATCCTCGACGTGCTGGACAACTACGCCTTCATCCGGACGACCGGTTACCTCGCCGGGCCGAACGATGTCTACGTCTCGATGTCGCAGGTCAAGAAGTACGGCCTGCGTCGCGGTGACGCGGTCACCGGTGCGGTCCGGGCGGCCCGGGAGGGCGAGCAGCGGCGGGACAAGTACAACCCGCTGGTCCGGCTCGACACCGTCAACGGGATGGACCCGGAGGAGGCGAAGCGCCGCCCCGAGTTCTACAAGCTGACCCCGCTGTACCCCCAGGAGCGGCTGCGGTTGGAGACCGAGCCGCACATCCTGACCACGCGGGTCATCGACCTGGTCACGCCGATCGGCAAGGGCCAGCGGGCGCTCATCATGTCGCCGCCGAAGGCCGGTAAGACCATGGTGTTGCAGGCGATCGCGAACGCGATCACCCGCAACAACCCCGAGTGCCACCTGATGGTGGTTCTCGTGGACGAACGGCCCGAAGAGGTCACCGACATGCAGCGCTCGGTCAAGGGCGAGGTCGTTGCGGCCACCTTCGACCGTCCGCCGCAGGACCACACCACCGTGGCGGAGCTGGCCATCGAGCGGGCCAAGCGCCTCGTCGAGCTCGGCCACGACGTGGTCGTGCTGCTCGACTCGGTGACCCGGCTGGGCCGGTCGTACAACCTGGCCGCGCCGGCCAGCGGCCGGATCATGTCCGGCGGTATCGACTCGACGGCCCTGTACCCGCCGAAGCGGTTCCTGGGTGCGGCGCGGAACATCGAGAACGGCGGCTCGCTGACCATCATCGCCACCGCCCTCGTCGAGACCGGTTCGGTGATGGACACGGTCATCTTCGAGGAGTTCAAGGGGACCGGTAACGCCGAGCTGAAGCTGGACCGGAAGATCGCCGAGAAGCGGGTCTTCCCGGCGATCGACATCCACACCTCGGGCACGCGCAAGGAGGAGATCCTGCTGGCGCCCGAGGAGCTGGCCATCACGCACAAGCTGCGGAAGGTGCTGCACTCGCTCGACTCGCAGGCTGCGCTGGACCTGTTGCTGGACCGGCTCAAGCAGACCCGGACCAACATCGAGTTCCTGATGCAGATCGCGAAGTCGACCCCGGGCGAGTAGGCCGGGGGTCGGTCCACACGGCACACGGGCCACGGTCACGCGGGGTCCGGTCGGTTGTCCGGCCGGGCCCCGCTGTCGTCTGTCCGCGTCCACCGCCGCACGTCCCCACCCCGCCGATGAAGTTTTCTTTCTTGTCGGGTGCTGGGTATTGAAACTTCTGTGCGTCGTCGGGTTGACTACCGGACATGGTGTTCCGCCGTCGATTCGGCGTTCTCGCCGGTCTGCTGCTTCTGACGCCCTCCCTGACCGTGGCCGACCCGCCGCCGGCCCGAGCCGCCGTGCCCGACGGGCCGGCCCGAGCCGCATCGGTGGCGTCACCGGCCCCGGTCGGTGCCACCGCCACCGAGGACAGTCCGCCGGCCTCCTCGGACCGCGTCGCGTCGGTCTCGCCCGTCACCTCCGCCGAGACCGACGCGATCGACGTCGACCGTCGTAGCCGGCCCGTCGCTCCCGGGCTCGAACTGACGTCGTTCGACCGGTTCGACGCCAACGGGTGGATCCGGGCCGACGCGCTCGTCGCCGACCTGGCCGGCGGGGTCACCGTCGACTACGTCAACGCCGGGGAGGTGGCCCGCACCGAGCCGCTGCGCGCGATGGTGGAACGGGCCGGCGCGGTCGCCGCGGTCAACGGCGACTTCTTCGACATCAACAACTCGGGCGCCGCCCAGGGGATCGGCATCCAGGGCGGTGCGCTGGTGCAGTCCCCGGTAGCCGGCCACCACGAGGCGGTCGGGGTGACCGCCGACGGCGTCGGCCGGGTGGTCCAGGTCTACTTCGACGGCACCGCCACCCTGCCGACCGGTCCGGTCACCCTCACCCAGTTCAACAACATGGTCGCCGCGGGTGGCATCGGCGTCTTCACCTCGCTGTGGGGCTCGTACCCGCGCAGCCGGGCCGTGGCGGGCGCCACCCGGGTCACCGAGGTGACCCTGGTCGGGGGCCGGGTCACCACGGTGACCGACACGGCCGGCAGCGGGCCGATCCCGGCCGGCACCACCATCCTGCTCGGCCGGGAAGCCGGCGCGGACGCCCTCGCCGGCCTGCGTCCCGGCGACCCGGTCGACGTCCGGTACGCCCCGAGGACCTCGGACGGCAGCACGCTGCACGCCGCCGTCGGCGGCAACCGGGTGCTGGTCCGCGACGGCGTACCGCAGGACATCGGGGACGTCAACCCCGAGCCCCGCACCGCGGTCGGGTTCTCGGCCGACGGACGCAGGATGTTCCTGGTCACAGTGGACGGACGGCAGGCCGACAGCCGGGGTGTGACGCTGACCGAGCTCGGCCGGATGATGGCCGAGCTCGGCGCGCACAACGCGCTCAACCTCGACGGCGGTGGTTCGTCGACCCTGCTGGCCCGCGAACCCGGACAGTCGACGGTCCGGGTCGAGAACAGCCCGTCCGACGGCGCCGAGCGCCCGGTGCCCAACGGCCTGGCCCTGTTCGCCCCGGCCGGCAGCGGCCGGCTGCGGGCCTACTGGGTGACGACCGAGATGGACCGGATGACGGCGCCCGGGCTCGGCCCGGTACCCGGCGGGCGGCCGGAACGGGTCTTCCCCGGGCTGACCCGTCGGCTCCGCGCGGCCGGTTACGACGAGACGTACGGCCCGGCGGCCGGGGAGCCGACCTGGCGGAGCAGCCCGGCGAGCGTCGGCAGGGTGGACCGCGACGGGGTGTTCCGGGCCGGCAAACCCGGAACGGTCACCGTCACCGCCGCGCGCGGCCCGGCCCGGGGCGAGCTGGAGCTCACCGTGCTCGGCCCGCTGGCCCGGATCGACGCCACCGCGGACAGGCTCGGCCTGGCCGGCGTCGGCGCCACCGGCACCGTCGGCGTGGTCGGTTACGACGCCGACGGCCGCACCGCGCCGATCGAGCCGGCCGACCTGCGGCTGGAGTACGACCACGAGCTGTTCGACATCACCCCGACCGCGACCGGACACCTGTCGGTGCGCGCCAGGGCCGACAGCGGAGCCGGGCTGGTCACCATCCGGGTCGGCGACGCCAGCACCGTGGTGCCGGTGACCATCGGACTGACGGACGTGCCGGTGGCGACGTTCGACGACGCGGCGAGCTGGCGGTTCAGCGCCGCCCGTGCCACCGGCTCGGTCGCCCCGGCGCCCGGTCACACCGGCACCGGCCTGAAGCTGACGTACGACTTCGGCCAGTCGACCGGCACCCGGGCCGCGTACGCCGATCCGCCGGCCTGGATCGAGGTACCCGGCCAGCCGCAGGCGTTCGGGATGTGGATCCACGCGGGTGGCCACGGCGAGTGGCCGAGCCTGCACCTGCACGACGCGCTGGACCAGCAGCACGTGCTGCGCGGCCCGTACCTGGACTGGGTCGGCTGGCGGTACGTCGAGATGCAGGTGCCGGCCGGCGTCGTCTACCCGGTGCGGATCCGGCGGTTCTACGTCGCCGAGACCGACGCGGCGGCGCAGTACACCGGGGAGACCATCATCGACGACATCGTCGCCAAGGTTCCCACGGAGCTGACCCCGCCGCCGAGAGAGCACCGCACCGACCGGGTGGTGATCACCGACGGCACGGTCGACGACGCGCCGTGGCGGTTCGCGGTCCTCTCCGACGCGCAGTTCGTCGCCGCCGACCCGGACAGCGACCTGGTCGCGCAGGCCCGCCGTACGCTGCGGGAGATCCGTGCGGCCCGGCCGGACTTCCTGGTGATCAACGGGGACTTCGTGGACACGGCGTACCCGGCCGACTTCGCGCTGGCGAAGCGGATCCTCGACGAGGAGCTCGCCGGGGAGCTGCCGTACTACTACGTGCCGGGCAACCACGAGATCATGGGTGCGCCGATCAGCAACTTCCAGGCGGTCTTCGGCGCCACCACCCGGGTCTTCGACCACACCCCGGCCGGCGGCGGCCGGGCCACCCGGTTCATCACCCTGGACACCTCCGCCGGCAGTCTCCGGGGCAGCGGGTTCGCCCAGGTCCGGGCGCTACGGGAGGCGTTGGACTCTGCCGCCGCCGACCCCCGGATCGGATCGGTGGTGGTGTTGGAGCACCACCCGCCGCGCGACCCCACCCCGGCGAAGGCCAGCCAGCTCGTCGACCGGAAGGAGGCGGCGCTGCTGGAGCGCTGGCTGGCCGGGTTCCAGGAGGAGACCGGCAAGGGGGTGCTCTTCGTCGGTGCGCACGTGGGAATGTTCCACGCCGACCGGGTGGACGGGGTGCCGTACGTGATCAACGGCAACACCGGGAAGGGGCCGTCGACCGCGCCGCACCTCGGCGGCTTCACCGGCTGGACGATGTTCGGCGTCGACCCGGTGAGCCCGGCCGAGGCGGCGAAGGCCCGCCGTGACCCGCTGACCGCCGGGCCGCGCTGGGTGACCGCGGAGACCCGGGCCCACGTCGACGCGCTGGAGCTGGCCGCCCCGACCCACCTGGCCGCCGGGACCAGCGTGTCGGTGACCGCGACCCTCACCCAGCCCGACGGCCGGCGGGTGCCGGTCGCCGCACCGGTCAGCGCCGACTGGAGCGGGTCGGCGAACCTCCACGTCGGACCCGCGTCCGGTCTGCGGCCGTGGCACGCCGCGTGGTTCGACCCGGCCACCGGCCGGCTGACCGGGCTGGGGTCCGCCGGCACCGTCTGGCTCGCCGTCACCGTCAACGGCGTGACCGCGCGGGCGACCGTCGTGCTCGACCGAGCCGGGTGACCGCCCGGGCCCACCCACCCGTCCAGAAGGGACGCTCCCGCCCTGCCGGGCCCGTGGCCGGCCCGGCAGGGCGGCCGCCCGGGTCAGAAGTCGCCCTCGGCGACCTGGAAGACCGTCAGGCCGAGCTCGCGCCACATCCGGACCACCTGCATCCGGTCGTCGAAGACCCCGACCACCCGGTAGCGGTCGCGGATCTCCCGGTCGAAGATCTCCCGCTTGACCACCGCGTCCTTGCGCGAGTCGCCGACCGCCCGCATGTACAGCCCCAGGTACGGGACGCCGACGTGCTCGTCGAGCCACCGCTCGGTGGCGGACCGGCACGAGGCGTCCCGGCCGGTGCAGAAGACGACGCCGTAGCCGGCCGCGTGCATCGCCCGGACGGCCGCGATCACGGCGGTGTTCGGTCGGTCCTCCCCGACCCGGCTCATGTCGTACGGGCTGCGTCCGGCAAGCAGCGCGACCGTGCCGTCGATGTCGACGAGCACGATCTCCGGGGCGTCCCCGGCCGGCGGCGGCTCGTAGACCCTGGCCGGGGCGCCCGGCCGCGCGGTCGGCACCGGCAGCGGCAGCTTCCGGCCGGCCAGGTAGCGTTCGTGCAGCCGCCGGATCGCCTCCTCGCCGACCCGGTCCCGCTCCGGGCGCGCGGCGTCGCGACGCACGCACTCCTCCAGCGGTACGTCGGTGAAGTCGTGCACCTCGAAGGTCGCCCCGAGCCGGGCGGCGAGCTGCGCCCAGTCCCGCAGCGTGCGGGACCGCAGGTTGGTGTCGTCGACGCAGACGTCGACCCCGGCGCGCAGCAGCGCCTCCACCTGGGCGCGTTGCGCCAGGGTCACCTGCCCCTCGGCCCACTGGGTGAAGAGCCGCTCGCCGTGCAGCATCCGGCGTATGTCGTCCCGGTTCACGCGGACGACCCCGGGCTGCAGCGTACGGGCGAAGGTGGTCTTGCCCGAGGCGGGCAGCCCTCGCGTGGCGATCAGTCGGGGCATGGTCACTCCTGGTCGTACGAGACCCGGTCCGCCGCCGGGCGGACCTGCTGCCAGAGCCGGGAACGGTGGTCCCGGCCCCCAGGCGGGGGAAGAGGAGGTCGCGGTCGGGGTGGCGGGCGACCCGTGCGGCGAGGCCGCGCCGGGTCCACCCGGCGGGCGGCTCGGCCACGGTCTCACCGTACCCTGCTCGATCTTCGCCGCCCGGGCCTCGACGGACGCGGTCAGCTTCGGCCGCGACGCCGTCGACCCCCGGGGAACCGAAGACCAGCCGGTGCGGCCGGAGGCGCTCCGGATACTCGATCCTGACCGGGGGGTTCGGTCTCCGGTCCTGAGGGGTTCGGTGTCCGGCCCGTGCACGACCGTCCCCTTCTGGCGCGGTGACGGGGCGGGTCACGGGTGTGTCCTCCGGCCTGGGGGGAATCCAGCCGAGGGGAGTGTGCCTCTTCCGGCTGGGGGGATTGGGCCTCTTCCGGCTTGGGGGAACGCGGCGGGCAGACCGTGACGTCACGGATGTGGTGCGCGGCCCGATTTCGGACCGGCGTGGGCGCCGTGGCACACTGGTCAACCGGCCACCGGTTCCGGTTCACGCCCGAGTCCGTGCCCCGCCGCGACCATCTGCCGCCGGGTCGGACGCCGAGGGGCGACCCGGCGACCATCGACGAAAGGACCGAGGCGACATGAAGCCCGACATCCACCCTGAGTACGTCACCACCCAGGTCACCTGCTCGTGTGGTAACTCGTTCACGACCCGCAGCACCGCCAAGGGCGGCGTGATCCACGTCGAGACCTGCAACGCCTGCCACCCGTTCTACACCGGTAAGCAGCGCGTGCTGGACACCGCCGGTCGGGTCGCCAAGTTCCAGCAGAAGTACGCCAGGGTTCAGGCGAAGAAGAACAAGTAGCCGCCTCGACGGGCCCGCCTCCGGTGACGGCCGGGGGCGGGTGTCGCGTGTGCGCGAACCGTCCCGGAAACCGGCGGGTCGGCGGGACCAGGCGTTGGAGTGGAAGCGAAGGAGGGGACACCGGCCATGACCGTCGCGGGCGGCAGTGACCGGCTCGCCGCTCTCCTGGACGAGTACGCGGAGCTGCAGCGGCGGCTCGCCGACCCGGCGATCCACGCCGACCCGGCCGCCGCCCGGCGGGTGGGCCGGCGATTCGCCGAGTTGACCCCGTTGCACAAGGCCGCCGGCGAGCTGGAGCAGGCTCGGGCCGACCTGGTCGCCGCCCGGGAACTGGCCGCCGAGGACCCGACGTTCGCCGCCGAGGCGGAGGCGATCGCCGCGAGGATCCCGGGCCTCGAGGGCCGGCTCGCCGAGCTGCTGATCCCCCGCGACCCGCACGACGCCAAGGACGTCATCCTGGAGATCAAGGCCGGGGAGGGAGGCGAGGAGTCCGCGCTCTTCGCCGCGGACCTGCTGCGGATGTACCTGCGGTACGCCGAGCGGCAGGGCTGGGTCACCGAGGTGATCGACTCCCAGGAGTCCGACCTCGGTGGGATCAAGGACGTCTCGCTGGCGATCAAGATGCGGGGTGTGCCGGAGGGCGGCAACGGGGTCTGGTCCCGGCTGAAGTGGGAGGGCGGCGTCCACCGGGTGCAGCGGGTGCCGGTCACCGAGTCCCAGGGGCGGATCCACACCAGTGCGGCCGGTGTGCTGGTGCTGCCCGAGGCCGAGGAGGTCGACGTCACGATCGACCCGGGGGATCTGCGTATCGACGTCTTCCGTTCGTCCGGGCCGGGTGGCCAGTCGGTGAACACCACCGACAGCGCGGTGCGGATCACCCACCTGCCGACCGGGATCGTGGTCTCCTGCCAGAACGAGAAGAGCCAGCTGCAGAACCGGGAGCAGGCGATGCGGATCCTGCGGGCCCGGCTGCTGGCCATCGCCCGGGAGCAGGCCGACGCCGCGGCCTCCGACGCCCGGCGGTCCCAGGTCCGCACCGTCGACCGGTCGGAGCGGATCCGCACGTACAACTTCCCGCAGAACCGGATCACCGACCACCGGATCGGCTACACGGCGTACAACCTGGACCTGGTGCTGGCCGGCGAGCTCGACGGGGTGCTCGACGCCCTGAGTGAGGCGGACCGGGCGGCGCGGTTGGCCGGGGAGACCGAACTGGCCCGCCGCTGACACCGCCGGTCGGGACGGCCGGCCCTCAGCGGTCGGTACGCGCCTCGGCCTTGGCGCGGAGCATCTCCCGGTCGGCGCGTTCGAACGCCGCGCCGAAGGCGTCCCGCGCCCCCACGCCGGTGTTGCGTACCTCGGCGAAGCCGACGCTGACCCCGATCGGGGTTCCGGGCACCAACGACTCCCAGTCCTCGGACCGGATCGCCGTCCTGATCCGCCGGCCGACCTCGCCGGCCTCGGCCATCCCGGCCCCGGGGAGCACCACCACGAACTCGTCACCGCCGTAGCGGGCGACGAAGTCACCCCGGCGCAGCACGCGGTTGATCACAGCGGCGACCCGTTGCAGCACCAGGTCGCCGGAGTGGTGGCCGTGTATGGTGTTGACCGCCTTGAAGCCGTCCAGGTCGCAGACCCCGATGACGGCACGCTCGCCGCGGCTCACCGTGTCGGCGACGTACCGTTCGAGGCGGCGGCGGTTCGGCAGGCCGGTGAGCGGGTCGGTCAACGCCTCGCCCTCGTACCGGGCGGCGGTCCGGCGCATCTCCTCGTGCTCGATCCGGGCGGCGATGCCGTCGACGTAGACGTCCCGGAGCCGGTCGTTGCGCCGGGTGGCCAGCCGGAAGGCGTACCGGTCGGCCCGGTGCGCGGCGGCGTGGTCGCCGGCACGGGCGTGGGCCAGGCTGCACAACCGGGCGTGTTCCGCCGAGCCGAGCGTCTCGGCGGCGACGTTGATCGCCTCCAGCCGGGCCAACGCCTCGGCGCAGCGGCCGGCGGCGATGGCCTGGCACGCCTCGCCGAGCTGGCGCATGTCCCGGGTCCGCACGCTGTCGCCGCCGTTGGCGAGCAGCCAGGACGGGTCGAGCTCCGGCCGGGTCGGTGGTTCGACCGGCGCGCCGAGGGCGGCCTGCCGGACGATGGCGTAGCCGTACGCCGCGCGGCTGCTCGGGCGCAGCCGCGCGGCCGTGCCGGCCCGGACGAACCGCTCCAGGTCGGCGCGGATGTCCCGGAGCACCCGCAGGCACCCGTCACTGTCCCCGTGGTGGTCGAGCGCGACGGCGCTGCGCAGCCGGATCGCCGGTGCGGCGAAGGTCTCCTCCGCGATGCCGGCGGCGAGCCCCAGGGTTCTGGCCCGCTCGATGGCACTGAGCGCGTATCCGTGGAAGCCGAGGTACGAGTACGCCATCGCCAGGTCGTGCCAGCCCCAGGCGGTGTCCCGGTCCGGCTGGTCCACCGCGTTCAGCGCCCGGGAGCCCTGCACCAGGTGGGTGACGCAGCGGTCGAGTGCGCCCTGGTCGTGCGCGGCGAGGGCGGCGAGGGCGTGCAGGTGGCCGTGCAGGTACGGCTCGGACAGGTCCCGCGCCGCGTCGAAGGCCTGCTCGACGGCGCGGGTGTACTCGGCGGTACGGCCCAGGTTGAGCACCGCGCACAGGCGCTGGAGCAGAGCGTCGGCCCGGGCGTACGGGTTCGTGGTGCTCGCGGACACGCGTTCGGCGATCAGGCACGCCTCGGCGGAACGGCTGCTCTCCATCAGCGCGCGGGCCTGCCGCAACGCCTCAACCTGGTCGCCGACCCGGTCGAGCCAACCCACGCAGAACCTCCAACGGAAACGTGGACGTTTCCGAGCGGAAACGCACTCGCGACGAGATGATTCCCGGTCGACGTTTCATGATTATGTCGTGAATCGGATTCCCGGGCATCAACAGAAGCCTCGGCCCTCTGCCGTGGTCGCCGAGACGGCGTCCGCGTTGGCCGCGGCCGGGATCGAGCCGGCCCGCACCGAGGCCGAGCTTCTGGTGGCACACGTGCTCGGTGTGTCGCGGGCGGCCCTGCCGCTCGCCGGGCCGCTCGACGCGGCGCAGACGGACCGGCTCCGCGGGTTGGTGGCGCGGCGACTGCGCCGCGAGCCGTTGCAGCATCTGCTCGGCTCGGCGGCGTTCCGCTACCTGGAGCTCGCGGTCGGGCCGGGGGTCTTCGTGCCCCGCCCGGAGACCGAGCTGCTCGCCGGGTGGGGCATCGACCAGGCGCGCGCACTGTGCCCGCCGGGCGGGCCCGCGCCGGCCGACGGTGCGGTGCTGGTGGTGGACCTGTGCAGCGGAAGCGGCGCCATCGCGCTCGCCGTCGCCGGGGAGGTGCGCGGGGCGCGGGTGATCGCGGTGGAGCGTTCCCCGGCGGCGCTGGCCTGGCTGCGGCGCAACGCCGCCGACCGGGTGCGGGCCGGGGATCCGCCGATCGAGGTGGTCGCCGGAGACGTCACCGATCCGGATCTGCTCGGCGAGGTGGCTGGTCGGGTGGACGTCCTGCTGTGCAACCCGCCGTACGTGCCGGAGGGGACCACGGTGGCGCCCGAGGTCGCCGGGTACGACCCGGCGGAGGCGGTCTTCGGCGGCCCGGACGGGCTGGCGGTGATCCGGCACGTGGTGGAGCGGGCCGCCCACCTGCTGCGTCCCGGCGGCGTGCTGGGGATCGAGCACGACGACACCCACGGGACGGCGGTTCCGGACCTGCTCCGGGCGGACGGCCGGTTCACCGACGTCGCCGACCACCCGGACCTGGTGGGGCGGCCACGGTTCGCCACCGCCCGCCGGGCCGGCGGCGGTGTTCCGGGACCGGATCGCACCCGTGGCACGGCCGACCACCCGGCGTGGCAGACTGGCTCCTCGTGATGCTCTACGACTGCCGGTCCGTGGCGGACCGGGACCGAGGCATCGCCGCGGCGATCGAGGCGGTCAAGAACGGTGAGCTGGTCGTGATTCCGACCGACACGGTCTACGGGATCGGCGCGGACGCCTTCACCCCGTACGCGGTCACGGCCCTGCTCACCGCGAAGGGCCGCGACCGGCAGCAGCCGCCGCCGGTGCTGGTCGGCTCCCGGCGCACCCTCGACGGGCTGGTCTTCATGTTGCCGAGCGCGGCGCGGGACCTCGCCGACGCGTTCTGGCCGGGTGCGTTGACCATCGTCGTCGAGCACTCGCCCAGCCTGCAGTGGGATCTCGGCGAGACCAACGGCACGGTGGCGGTCCGGATGCCGATGCACCCGGTCGCGCTGGAGGTGCTCCGCGAGACCGGGCCGATGGCGGTCTCGTCGGCGAACAAGACCGGCAGGCCCCCGGCGGTCACCGCCGAGGAGGCGCGCGACCAGCTCGGCTACTCGGTACGGGTGTACCTGGAGGCCGGGCCGTGCCCGGACCCGGTGCCGAGCACCATCGTCGACGTGACCGGCGAGGTGCCCCGGGTGCTCCGGAAGGGTGCCATCCCGATCGAGAAGCTTCGCGACGTGGTGCCGGACATCGAGGACGTGATCTGATGCCCCCCTTCACCGTGCTGCACGTCTGTATGGGCAACATCTGCCGGTCGCCGATGGCCGAACGGCTGCTCGCGCTCGCCGTACGGCGGCGGCTGGGCCGGCGGGCCGGCACCGGGGACGACCCGGTGGACGCCAGCGTCGCGGAGCGTCTGGTGTACAGCCACAGCGCCGGCACCGGAGGGTGGCACGCGGGGGAGGAGATGAACCCGCCGGCCGCCCGGCAGGTGCGGTCCCGGGGCGGCGACGCCGACGACTTCGCCGCCCGCAAGCTCCGCTCCGAGCACATCGACGCGGCAGACCTGGTGCTGACCGCCACCGCCGACCAGCAGCAGTACGTGGTGGCGCTGCGTCCGGACGCCGCGCGTCGGACGTTCGTGCTGGGCGAGTTCGGCCGGCTGCTGGCCGGGATCGACGTCGCCGCCCTGCCCCCGGCCGGGGACACCCCGGAGGCGGTGTACGCCCGTGGCGTCGCCCTGGTCGAGGCGGTGAACGCCGCCCGGGGGAACGCCGCACCGCTGCCCAGCGACGATCTCGACGACCCGTGGGGTCGGGGCGAGCAGTGTTTCAGCCGGGTGGCGGACGAGATCGAGGAGACGGTCCAGCCGCTGGCGGCGGTCCTCCTGCCCTGACGTCCCCGCGTCCGGCGGCCGGCGCGTCGCGCGTACCCACGTGGTACGTCGCCGGGAGCGGGTCGGTGCCGTGAGCCGAGGGGGTCAACCGGTTCGCCTGTTTCACTCCGATTCGTGAAATCCGCTCTGGATTGTTCCGAAACGGGAGTGGTGCGGGGCATCGCCCGGCAGGCTGGCGATCGAACGCGGCCCGACGTGCGGGTCGCCCGTCCGCCGTCGGTGCCGGAGGTACCCCATGCTGCGGCTACGGCTGAACCAGCTCTGGACCCTGACACTGGCCGGGATGCTCGTCGGCACACTCCTGGCCGCCGCGCTGCTGCCGGCCGCCGTCCTGGCGGCGGTGGGGGTGCGGTTCGTCAGCGCCCGGTACGAGGACCTGCCGCAGGAGCTGCGCACCCCGCCGACCGCCCAGCGTTCCTACCTCTACGCCAACGACGGTCGTACCCTGATCACCTCGTTCTACGACGAGAACCGGACGGAGATCCCGCTCGACGAGATCGCCCCGGTGCTGCGGCAGGCGGTCGTGGCGGCCGAGGACAGCCGCTTCTACGAGCACGGTGGGGTCGATCTGCGCGGCGTCATCCGGGCGTTCGTCGCCAACCAGGTCAGCGGCACGGTGCGGCAGGGCGCCTCGACGCTGACCATGCAGTACGTCCGCAACGTGCTGAAGTCCGACCCGAGCCTCACCCCTCGGCAGCGGGCGGAGGCGACCGCCCCGAAGGCCGGACGCAAGATCCAGGAGATGCGGTACGCCCTGGCCCTGGAGCGCCGCCTGACCAAGGACGAGATCCTCGGCCGTTACCTGAACATCGCCTACTTCGGCGCCGGGGCGTACGGGGTCGCCGCGGCCAGCCAGCGCTACTTCTCCAAACCGGCCGGCGAGTTGACCCTGGCCGAGGCCGCCCTGCTCGCCGGGTTGCTCCGGTCGCCGGAGACCGACAGCCCGATCGACGGCGACGCCGCGGCCGCGCTCGCCCGCCGCGGGTACGTGCTGAGCCGGATGGCCGACCTGGGGATGATCACGCCGGAGACCGCGGCCCGGACCCAGTCCGAGCAGCTGCGGCTGAATCCGGGTGTCGAGCCGAACGACTGCCTGGGCATTCCTGACGAGCGGGCCGACTGGGGTTTCTTCTGCGACTACTTCCGCCGCTGGTGGGAGGCGAATCCGGAGTTCGGCAACACCCCCGACGAGCGGCGGCAGAACCTGCGCCGGGGCGGCTACCGGATCACGAGCTCGCTGGACCCGGCGGTGCAGTCGGCGGCGCAGGCCCAGGTGCTGGAGGTGTACGACCACACCGACCGGTGGGCCGTGCCGATGGCGGTGGTGGAGCCCGGCACCGGCCGGGTCCTGGCACTGGCGGTGAACCGGCACTACCGGCTGGACCCGAACCCACCCGGGCAGCACACCTACCCGAACACCGTCAACCAGTTGGTCGCCGGCGGTGGCGACATCGTCGGCTACCAGGCCGGCTCCACGTTCAAGATCTTCACGGTGCTCGCCGCCCTGGAGGCGGGGATGCCGCTGGACTCCGGGTACCGCGCACCGACCCGGTTGGTGACCCGGTACCCGGCCAGCGGGCCGAACAGCTGTGGCGGCCGGTGGTGTCCGGTCAACGCCAACCCCGAGTGGATGGACGGCTACCACACGATGTGGACCGCCTTCGGGCGCTCGGTGAACACCTACTTCGTGGCGCTGACCGAACGGATCGGCGCCGAGCGGGTGGTCCGGATGGCCGAGCGGCTGGGCATCGTCTTCCGTGCCGCGACCGACGCCCGGATGGCGACGTACGGGGCGGACGACTGGGGCGCCTTCACCCTCGGGGTCTCCGCCACGACCCCGCTCGACCTGGCCAACGCCTACGCCACCCTGGCCGCCGAGGGGACGTACTGTCGGCCGTTGCCGGTCCAGGCCATCGTCGACCCGGCGGGCCGGTCCCTGCCCGCCGGGGAGCCGACCTGCGGACAGGTGATCAGCCCGGACGTCGCCCGGGCGGCGACGGACGTCGCCCGCTGCCCGGTCGGCAACCGGTCGGCGTACGACCGCTGCGACGGCGCCAGTGTGCCCGAGGTGACCCGGATCCTCGGCGACCAGCCGGTGGCGGGCAAGACCGGCAGCGCCGAGAGGTACAGCACCGAGACCTTCGTCGCCTTCACCCCCCAGCTCGCCGCGGCGGCCACCGCGGTCAACCCGGACGACCCGAGCGACGCGGTCGGGCAGGAGGCGCAGCCGAAGGTGGTCGCCGCCGTGGCGCACACCCTGGCCGCCGCGCTGCGGGATCAGCCACGGCGCGACTTCACCGCACCGAGCCGGGGCATCGCCTTCGCCGGCGGCTCCGACCGGCCGGCCCCGGTGCCCGACGGTGCGGCGGAGCCGGAGTGGGATCCGGAGCTGTCGCCCGCGGATCCGTGGCCGGGACGCCGCCGGGTGCCGGCGAGGCCCGAGGTGCCGGTGCGGTGACCCCGCCGCGCTCCGACATCCGCCGGCCCGGGTCCGGCACCCCGACCCCGGCCGCCGCCGCGACCCTCCGGACGGGGCGACGTGAGGCGGCGTCGCCGTGGCCGTAGGAGCTACGCTGCACGGGTGTTCAGCAACACCCGGCCGCTTCCCGCCCGCCCCGCTGCCGGGGCAGGGTGGCGATCCTCCGGCGGCACCGACGACACCCACCTCGCCCCGCCCGACCCGCGTGACGAGCGGCCGGGCGTCGGCCGGGACACCGGGGCGCGCGGCGGGGGTGTCCGGACGGTGCCGGCCGGCGTCGCGGTGCCCCTCGTCGCCGTCGGCGCGGTGTGCCGGCGATGAGCGCGCCACGGGCGGGGCTGCCGGGGGCGATCCGGGCCCGGCTGCCGTACCTGAAGGTCACGATGTCGGCCTCGGGGGTGCTGCTGGTGCCGGCGGTCGGCCTGGGTGTGCTGCTGCGCGGCACGGCCGGCGCGGTCGGCGCGGCGGCCGGGGTGGCGCTGGTCGTGCTGAGCTACCTGGTCTCGGGGGTCTCGGTGGCCTGGGCGGACGCGGTCCACCCGCGGATGATCATGTCGGTGGGGCTGGTGACCTACGCGATCAAGATCGTCCTGCTCGGTGTGGTGATGTCCGCGATCGCGGCCACCGGCTGGCCGGGGCTGGGCCCGATGGGCGCCGCGATCGTCGCCGCGGTGGTCGTCTGGACCGTGGCGCACGTGATCTGGGCGGTCCGTGTTCCGCTGCCCGAGGTGCCACCCCGCACGGACTGACGCCGCGCTCGTCACGGCGGCCGGAGGGTCCCGGGGCGGGCCCGTGCCGGCGGAGCGCCGGATGGTGTCGCAAGTCCGACGCGGGGCGAAGCGCGTCCCGCGGCGCCGAGGAGTACGGTGTTCGTGGTTTCCTCGACGCGGATCGTCCCCCACCCCGATGGCGGTGTGTGGGGGTCGCGGGCACCCCTGCGTATCTGAGCTGATATCGTTCGCCACGTCATGGCCGACAACCTCCACCCCGACCCGCCGGACAACCGCGTGCCGGAGGGGACGGCAGGTGCGGTCGTCGGATACCTCATCGCCGGCATCGGTGGGTGGGGATTCCTGGGATGGGTGGCAGAACGCTGGTTGGGTCTCCCATCGGGCATCGGGATCGTGACGGGCATGATGATGGGCGCCGCCGGAGCGCTCTATCTGATCATGAAACGGCTCGGTGCCTAGGACCGGCGGGTGCCAGTCCCCTTGACTGCGGAGGAATGCACGGTGAGCGAAGAGCTGGTCGTCGCCCAGGACCTTCCCTGGCCCCCCAGCGTCGAGGACTTCTTCCCGCCCCCGGTGGCGGGCCCGTGGGTCACCAAGTTCGGCGTGATGGTCTGGGTCGCGGTGGCGTTGCTGCTGGTGTTCTTCCTCACCGCCTACCGCAAGCCCACGCTGGTGCCGGGTCGGCTCCAGTGGATGGCCGAGTCGGTCTACGGACTGATCCGCGACGGCGTGGCGCGTGACCAGATGGGCGAGGCCGGGATCAGGTTCGCCCCGTACCTGACGGTGCTGTTCAGCTTCATCCTGCTGACGAACCTCTTCGGCATCGTGCCGGGGCTGCAGATCTCGCCGAACTCGCACATCGCGTTCCCGATCGTGCTCGCGGCCATCTCCTACGTGCTCTACCTGGCCGTCGGCATCCGCAAGCACGGCCTGGGCACGTACCTGAAGCGAAGCCTGATCCTGCCGGGTGTGCCGTGGCCGATGCACTTCCTGCTGGTGCCGATCGAGTTCCTGCAGAACTTCGTCAACCGGCCCGTCACCCTCGCGGTGCGGCTGTTCGCCAACATGTTCGCCGGGCACCTGATCCTGCTGGTCTTCACGGTCGGCGGGTTCGTGATGCTCGCCTCCGACAACCTGTTCATCAAGGTGAGCTCGGTGTCCGCGTTCCTGCTGGCGATCCTGATGGCCTTCTTCGAGGCGCTGGTGGCCATCCTGCAGGCGTACGTCTTCGTGGTGCTGAGTGCGAACTACCTCTCGACTTCGCTGGCCGAGGAGCACTGATCCATCGGCGAGCGGACCAGACCCGGACGACACCGCCGGCGGACGCCCGGCCGACGTCACCTGAGAAGCGTCCAGCAATGACCGTGTAACGCGTGAGGCTCACGCGCCAACAAGGAGGAATCCCCGCAATGAGCGTTCTTGCCGAGATCGGCGGCAGCGTCAACACCATCGGCTACGGCCTCGCCGCCATCGGCCCCGGTATCGGTGTCGCCCTCGTCTTCGCCAGCTACATCCAGTCCAGCGCCCGGCAGCCCGAGTCGGCCGGCTTCAACCGCACCTGGCTGATCCTCGGGTTCGCGCTGGTCGAGGCGCTCGCCCTGTTCGGTCTGGTGCTGGCGTTCGCCGTCCAGGCCTGACCCATCCACACGGTGACCTGGAGGTCTGAGATGCTCATCGCCGCGGGAGGGGCGAGTCACAACCCGATCCTGCCGATCTGGCAGGAGCTCGTCATCGGAACGATCTCCTTCGCCCTGCTGGTCTTCGTCCTGCTCAAGTTCGTCATGCCGCGGATGGAGGCGATGTACCAGGCGCGGGTCGAGGCGATCGAGGGCGGTCTCGAGCGCGCTCAGGCCGCCCAGGCGGAGGCCAACAAGCTGCTGGAGCAGTACAAGGCGCAGCTCGCCGAGGTGCGCACCGAGGCGGCGAAGATCCGCGACGACGCCCGCGCCGACGCGGAGAACATCCGGAAGGACATCCTCGCGAAGGCTCGCGAGGAGTCCGAACGGATCATCGCGGCCGGCCGGGAGTCGCTCGAGGTCGAGCGGCAGACCATCGTCCGGGAGCTGCGGGCCGAGCTCGGCACCCTCGCGGTCGATCTGGCCAGCCGGATCGTCGGCGAGTCGCTGGCCGACGAGGCCCGGCGTCGGGGCACCGTCGAGCGGTTCCTGGCCAGCCTTGAGACCGCCGGCGCCGGCGCCGGCGGCGGCACGCCCGTGAGGACGAGCTGATGCAGGCCGCCAGCCGGGAGTCGTACGCGGCGGCGCGGGAGCGGCTGGACGCCTACACCCGCGACGCCGACGCGGCGGCGATCGCCGCCACCGGTGACGAGCTGGGGGCGGTCGCCGACCTGCTGCGGCGCGAGCCGCGGCTGCGGCGTGCCCTCTCCGACCCCGCGCGGTCGGGCGAGGACCGGTCGGCCCTGCTGAGGGACATCCTCGGCGACAGGGTCGGCACGGCGGCCAGGGACCTGCTCGTCACGCTGGTCTCCGGCCGCTGGTCGGCGGCGTCGGAGCTGCTGGACGCGACCGAGCGGCTGGGCGTCGAGGCGCTGCTCGCCAGCGCGGAGCGCGCCGGCGAGCTGGGTGAGGTGGAGGACGAGCTGTTCCGCTTCGGACAGCTGGTCGCCGCCCACCCGGAGCTGAGCAACGCCCTCGCCGACCCGATCGCGCCGGTGGCACAGCGGGCCGAGCTGACCGGGTCGCTGTTGGCCGGCAAGGCCAAGCCGGTCACGATCAAGCTCGTCGAGGTGGCGCTCTCCGGATTCGGCGGGCGCTCCTTCACCGGCGGCCTGACCCGACTCGTCGAGTTGGCCGCCGACCGGCGGGACCGCCAGGTGGCGTACGTCACCGTCGCGACCCCGCTGACCGAGGAGGAGGAACGCCGGCTGGGAGCCAGGCTGAGCGAGCTGTACGGTCGGGAGGTCACCGTCAAGCAGACGGTGGACCCGGAGGTGCTCGGCGGTCTGAGCGTCCGGATCGGTTCCGATCTCTACGACGGGACGATCCTGCGTCGCCTGACCGACACCCGAAACGCGCTGGCGAAGCGTCGATGACCACCGTCCACGCCCGCGCCGAGCGCTGAGCAGACATTCACGCCGTTCCGGTTAACCGGGCCCTGAATAGAGGAAGAAGAGGATGGCCGAGCTGACCATCTCGTCGGAGGAGATCCGCGGCGCGCTGGAGCGCTACATCTCCTCCTATTCGCCCGACGTCTCCCGTGAGGAGGTCGGCACCGTCGCCGACGCCGGTGACGGCATCGCCCACGTCGAGGGTCTGCCCTCGACCATGACCAACGAGCTGCTGGAGTTCGAGGACGGCACCCTCGGCGTGGCGCTCAACCTGGATGTCCGCGAGATCGGTGTCGTGATCCTCGGCGACTTCTCCGGGATCGAGGAGGGCCAGCGCGTCAAGCGGACCGGCCGGGTGCTCTCGGTGCCGGTCGGCGACGCGTTCCTGGGCCGGGTGGTCAACCCGCTCGGCCAGCCGATCGACGGCCTGGGCGACATCCCCCACGAGGGCTACCGCGAGCTCGAACTGCAGGCGCCGAACGTGATGGCGCGGCAGAGCGTCCACGAGGCGCTGCAGACCGGTATCAAGGCCATCGACGCGATGACCGCGATCGGTCGGGGCCAGCGGCAGCTGATCATCGGTGACCGGCGGACCGGCAAGACCACCATCGCGCTGGACACCATCCTGAACCAGCGCGACAACTGGCGCTCCGGCGACCCGAAGAAGCAGGTCCGCTGCATCTACGTGGCGATCGGCCAGAAGGCCTCGACCATCGCCGCGGTCAAGGGGGTGCTGGAGGAGAACGGCGCGATGGAGTACACCACCATCGTCGCCTCGCCCGCCTCCGACCCGGCCGGCTTCAAGTACATCGCGCCGTACGCCGGCTCCGCCATCGGCCAGCACTGGATGTACGGCGGCAAGCACGTCCTGATCGTCTTCGACGACCTCACCAAGCAGGCCGAGGCGTACCGCGCGGTCTCGCTGCTGCTGCGCCGCCCGCCGGGCCGCGAGGCGTACCCGGGTGACGTGTTCTACCTGCACTCCCGGCTGCTGGAGCGCTGCGCGAAGCTCTCCGACGAGATGGGCGGCGGCTCGATGACCGGCCTGCCGATCATCGAGACCAAGGGCAACGACATCTCGGCGTTCATCCCGACCAACGTCATCTCGATCACCGACGGCCAGATCTTCCTGGAGACCGACCTGTTCAACCAGGGTGTCCGGCCGGCGATCAACGTCGGTACCTCGGTCTCCCGGGTCGGTGGCGCGGCCCAGGTGAAGCCGATGAAGAAGGTGGCCGGCCGGCTCCGGCTGGACCTGGCGCAGTACCGCGAGCTGGAGGCGTTCGCGGCCTTCGCCTCGGATCTGGACAAGGCGTCGCAGAACCAGCTCAACCGGGGTGCCCGCCTCGTCGAGCTGCTGAAGCAGCCGAACTACTCGCCGATGCCGGTGGAGGAGCAGGTCGTCTCGATCTGGGCCGGCACCGAGGGCAAGCTGGACGACATCCCGGTGAACGAGATCCGCCGCTTCGAGGCGGAGTTCCACGAGTTCCTGCGGCACCAGTACGCCTCGACGCTGCAGTCGATCGCGGACAACAACTGGGACGACGACATCGTCAACACCCTGGACGAGGCCATCTCCCGGTTCAAGCTGATGTTCCTCGGCAAGGAGGACGAGGTACGGATCAACGAGCCGGCCCCCACGCCGCTGGAGGGTGAGCCGGACCGCGAGACGGTGACCCGGTACCGCGACGAGGTGCCCGCGGCCGAGAACGAGAAGAAGCAGTAGGGCAGACCGATGGCGGCCCAGGTTCGCGTTCTTCGCCAGCGCATCCGCGCGGCGAAGGGGATGAAAAAGATCACCAAGGCGATGGAGCTCGTCGCGACGAGCCGTATCGCCAAGGCTCAGGCCCGGGTGGCGGCCTCGCTGCCGTACGCCCAGGCCATCACCGGCGTCCTCACCGCGCTGGCCTCCAACTCGCAGATCGATCACCCGCTGCTCACCCCGCGGCCGCGGGTCCGCCGGGCGGGGGTGCTCGTGGTGACCGCGGACCGGGGCCTGGCCGGTGGCTACAGCTCGAACGCGATCAAGACGGCCGAGTCGCTGATCGCCCGGTTGCAGGCCGACGGCAAGCAGCCGGTGCTGTACGTCATCGGGCGCAAGGGCGTCACCTACTACCGGTTCCGCAACCGGCACATCGAGGGAAGCTGGACCGGATTCTCGGAGCAGCCGACGTTCGAGGATGCCAAGCGGGTCGGTGAGACGCTGATCAAGGCGTTCGTCTCCGGAGCGGACGATCTGGACGGCGGTGACCCGGGCATCGACGGCGTGCTCGGCGTCGACGAGCTGCACATCGTCTACACGCAGTTCAAGTCGCTGATGACCCAGATCCCGGTGACCCGGATCATCGGTCCGATGGAGGTCGAGGATCGGCCGCGCAGCGAGGCTCAGGGCCTGCTTCCGGCGTACGAGTTCGAGCCGGGGGCGGACGCGCTGCTCGACGCGCTGCTGCCGAAGTACATCAACACCCGGATCTACGCGGCGTTGATCGAGTCGGCGGCGAGCGAGTCGGCGGCGCGGCGTCGGGCGATGAAGAGCGCGACCGACAACGCCGAAGAGATGATCGAGAAGTACACGCGTGAGATGAACTCGGCCCGTCAGGCCGGGATCACCCAGGAGATCAGCGAGATCGTGGGCGGCGCGAACGCGCTGGCCGCGTCGGGAAGTGAAGTGTGATGACTGCTCCAGTAAAGACCGCGACGGGCCGGGTGGTCCGGGTCATCGGCCCGGTCGTCGACGCCGAGTTCCCGCGCGACGCCATGCCCGACATCTACAACGCCCTCCACGTGGACGTGGAGCTCTCGGGCGGGCGCAAGACGCTCACCCTGGAGGTCGCCCAGCACCTGGGCGACAACATGGTCCGGGCGATCTCGATGCAGCCGACCGACGGTCTGGTCCGGGGCAGCGAGGTGCGGGACACCGGCTCCCCGATCACCGTTCCGGTCGGTGACGTCGTCAAGGGCCACGTCTTCAACGCGATCGGCGAGTGCCTCAACCTCAAGGAGGGAGAGCGGCTCGAGGTCAAGGAGCGGTGGCAGATCCACCGCAAGGCCCCGGCCTTCGCCGACCTCGAACCGAAGACCGAGATGCTGGAGACCGGCATCAAGGTCATCGACCTGCTCGCCCCGTACGTCAAGGGCGGCAAGATCGGTCTCTTCGGCGGCGCCGGCGTGGGCAAGACGGTGCTCATCCAGGAGATGATCATCCGGGTCGCCAACAACTTCGGTGGTACGTCCGTCTTCGCCGGGGTGGGTGAGCGGACCCGTGAGGGCAACGACCTCATCCACGAGATGACCGAGTCCGGCGTCATCGACAAGACCGCGCTGGTCTACGGCCAGATGGACGAGCCGCCGGGGACCCGGCTGCGGGTGGCGCTCTCCGCGCTCACCATGGCGGAGTACTTCCGCGACGTGCAGAAGCAGGAAGTGCTGCTCTTCATCGACAACATCTTCCGGTTCACCCAGGCCGGTTCGGAGGTCTCCACCCTGCTCGGCCGGATGCCGAGCGCGGTGGGTTACCAGCCGACCCTGGCCGACGAGATGGGTGAGCTCCAGGAGCGCATCACCTCGGTCCGGGGCCAGGCGATCACCTCGATGCAGGCGATCTACGTGCCGGCGGACGACTACACCGACCCGGCTCCGGCCACCACGTTCGCGCACCTGGACGCCACCACCAACCTGGAGCGCTCGATCTCCGACAAGGGCATCTACCCGGCCGTGGACCCGCTGGCGTCCTCGTCCCGGATCCTCGCCCCGGAGTTCGTCGGCCAGGAGCACTTCGCGGTCGCCTCGGAGGTGAAGCGGATCCTGCAGCGCTACAAGGACCTGCAGGACATCATCGCCATCCTCGGTATCGAGGAGCTCTCCGAGGA
>CALGAM010000134.1 GCA_937951935.1 uncultured Micromonospora sp.
AACTGCCGGACGACGGTGATGTCATCACCCCGCTCCACCAGCCGTCCCTGAAGCTGGTCATCCAGGTAGGCGACATCATCGCCATCGACGAGGGATCACCCCCGCTACGCGGGATCACGATCTGCCCGCCGGGGCGGCCGCCCACATCAATCGCTTCGTCGCACGCCCCGAGGGGGTGGACGTCCGTTCCGTACCCAGCGTCTGACGTCCGCGTGTGATCCGGCGCCGTGGCTGACGCCGTACGGTGCGTGCGCCGCCCCGACCGGAGCGAGCGCGGGGTGGGCTGGTGGACCGACCCACGTCGGGCCGGACGGCCCAGCCGGGCCAGGATGCCGGGTGGGGCACCGCGGGCGGCGGGTCGCCCTGACAGAATGACGGGGCAAACCACCCGCTACACGTGAGGAGACACTTGCCGTGATCCGTACCCATGAAGCCGGCACCCTGCGCACCACGCACGCCGGCAGCACGGTGACCCTCGCCGGTTGGGTCGCCCGGCGTCGGGACCACGGTGGGGTGATCTTCGTCGATCTGCGCGACGCCTCCGGAGTGGTGCAGGTGGTGTTCCGCGAGGGCGTCGAGGCGGCGCACGCGCTGCGCAACGAGTACTGCGTGCGGATCACCGGCGAGGTGACCCGCCGCCCGGAGGGGAACGAGAACCCGGAGCTCGCCACCGGCGAGATCGAGGTGGTCGCCAGCAGCCTGGAGATCCTCTCCGAGGCGGCGCCGCTGCCGCTGCCGGTGGACGACCAGGTCGAGGCCGGCGACGACGTACGCCTGAAGTACCGCTACCTGGACCTGCGGCGCAGCGGCCCGGCGCGGGCGATCCGGCTGCGCTCACGGGCCAACCAGCTCGCCCGCAGCGTGCTCCACGCCCGCGACTTCCTGGAGATCGAGACCCCGACCCTGACCCGGTCGACGCCGGAGGGCGCCCGCGACTTCCTGGTGCCGGTGCGGCTGCAGCCCGGCACCTGGTACGCGCTGCCGCAGTCGCCCCAGCTGTTCAAGCAGTTGTTGATGGTCAGCGGTCTGGAGCGGTACTACCAGATCGCCCGCTGCTACCGGGACGAGGACTTCCGGGCTGACCGGCAGCCGGAGTTCACCCAGCTCGACATCGAGATGTCCTTCGTCACCGAGGACGACGTCATCGAGCTCGGCGAGGAGATCGTCGCCACCCTGTGGCGGGAGATCGTCGGGTACGAGATCCCCCGGCCCATCCCGAGGATCACCTGGCACGACGCGATGGCCCGGTACGGTTCGGACAAGCCGGACCTGCGGTACGGGGTCGAGCTGACCGATCTGACCGACTACCTGCGTGGCACCGAGTTCCGGGTCTTCGCCCAGGCGATCGACGCCGGCGGCTACGTCGGTGCGGTGGTGATGCCGGGCGGCGCCAGCCAGAGCCGCAAGGAGCTGGACGGCTGGCAGGACTGGGCGCGGGCGCGCGGGGCGCGCGGTCTGGCGTACGTGGTGCTCGACGCGGAGTCGGGCGAGGCCCGGGGGCCGGTGGCGAAGAACCTCTCCGCGGAGCACCTGGCCGGTCTGGCGGACGCGGTCGGCGCCAAGCCCGGAGACGCGATCTTCTTCGCCGCCAGCGGGAACCGGCGGGAGGCGCAGGAACTGCTCGGCGCCGCCCGGGTCGAGATCGCCAGGCGGGCGGGTCTGGTCGACGAGAAGGCGTGGGCGTTCTGCTGGGTGGTCGACGCGCCGATGTTCGAGCGGACCGAGGAGGGCGGCTGGACCGCCGTGCACCACCCGTTCACCTCGCCGAACGCCGACTGGGTGGACCGCTTCGAGGAGGCGCCGGACCAGGCGCTGGCCCACGCGTACGACATCGTCTGCAACGGCAACGAGATCGGCGGTGGCTCGATCCGTATCCACCGGGCCGACGTCCAGCGCCGGGTGTTCGACCTGCTCGGGATCACCCCGGAGGAGGCGGCCGACAAGTTCGGTTTCCTGCTGGAGGCGTTCAAGTACGGGCCGCCGCCGCACGGTGGCATCGCCTTCGGCTGGGACCGGGTCTGCATGCTGCTGGCCGGTGCCGACTCGATCCGTGAGGTGATCGCGTTCCCGAAGACCCGGGGTGGGTTCGATCCGCTGACCGGCGCGCCGACCCCGATCACCGCCCAGCAGCGTGCCGAGGCGGGCGTCGACGCGAAGCCGAAGCCGGTCGCCGCGCACGGGGGGACGGCGGGGGTGGCGGCCCCGGTCGAGCCCTCCTGAGCACCGGCCCTGAGCCACCGGTCCTGAAACGACGGCCCTGGGACACCGGCCCGCCGTGTCCGCCGCGCGGCGAGGGCGGCGGTGCGGGCGGGCCGGTGCTCCCGCGGTCTGCGGGGCCGGCCCGAAATTCCCGGGCGGGGCGGCCGACAATTCGTTTGTGGTGGCCGCTCATACTCGGACCATGGCGCCGAATCCTGATTTGATCATCAACATAGATCCGGCCGAGGCAGGGTCCGAGACGATCCGGACCCTCGTCCTGCCGTGGTCCGGGCAGAGTGTCCCGGTGCGGATCCCGCCCGGTATGACCGACGGGGCGATGCTCAGGCTGCCGGGCATCGGGCCGGCGACCGCGCCCGGTGGGCCGGCGCGCGACGCCTACGTGCAGGTCCGGATCGTCCCCGGGGCGGCGGGTTCGGCCTCGCCGACGGCTCCTCTCGGCGCCGTGTCCCCGGCGTCGGCACCGCCCGGCGCGGTGCAGCCGACGTCCGCTCCGCCGACGTCGGCGCCGCCGACGGCTCCCCTCGGCGCCGTGCCGCCAGCCTCCGCCCCACCGACGGTTCCGTTCGGCGCCGTGCCCCCGAACTCGGTGCCGCCCGGCGCGCCGTACGGGGCGGCCGGCGGCGCGTACCCGCCCGTCACGCCGCAGGCCAAGGGGTCGGGCAAGGGGAAGATCCTGGCCGTCGTCGGCGGCGCGGTCGCCGTCGTGCTGCTGGCCATCCTGGCGGTGCCGGTGCTGCTGTGGGCCAGCCGGGACTCCGTGGGCGGCACCCCGTCGAACCGGGCTGGCGGCTCGACGGCCGATGCCTCGCCGTCACCCACCGCCTCGCCGTCGCCGAGCGCCACCCCGATCAGCCCGCCGGAGTACCAGGCCCTGCTGGCCGAGGTCGACAAGTCGGTGGGTGACGCCTTCAAGAAGCTCGGCAAAGCGAAGAACCCCAAGGCGGTGGGTGCGGCGGTGGACGACATCGAGTCCGCCGTCGAGCGGCAGATCACGACGTTGAGCGCGGTCACGCCGCCGGCGAACGTCGCCAGCGCGCACGCCGACCTGCTCCGCGGGTTGGAGGATCTGGCCGACTCGCTGGCCGAGACCGGGTCGGCGGCCGGGGCCGGTGAGGTCTGCGTCGGCTCCTCGGCGCTGGCCCGGCTCAGCCGGGAGTCCTCGGCGGAGGAGGTGCGTGCCGCCCGGCAGGCCCTGGCGACCGCGGACCCGGCGCAGCCGTACCAGGTTGGCGACTTCATCCCGAAGAAGACCTCGGACACCAACCGGCGGCTCAGCAACGGCAAGTTCCTCAAGCGCACCAAGAGCGGCCTCGGTCAGCTCAAGATCGAGAACGGTGGCCGCAACGATGCGGTCATCAACGTCGTGCGCAGCGGTTCCAAGAGCCCGATGGTGAGCGTGTACGTCCGGGCCAAGAGCAAGTTCACGGTCACCGGGGTGCGGGACGGCGTGTACCAGATCTACATGACCGGCGGCAAGGACTGGGACGACTCGGCCAAGGCGTTCAGCCGCGACTGCAGCTTCCAGCGGTTCGAGGACAGTTTCCGGTTCACCACCACCTCGACGCAGTACACGATCTGGACCATCACCTTGACCCCGGTGGTGGGTGGCAACGCCCGGACCAGTGACGTGGACCCGGGGTCCTTCCCGAGCTGATCCCCGGCGCGTCGCTCCCCTCGACGGCGTCGCCTTCTCGACGTCAGGACGAGCCCGCCGGGCCGCGCGTGACGCGGCCCGGCGGGCTCCACCGTTTCCGGGGTCTGCAGGGGGGCGGTGGTGTCGACCCACCGGTCGTCCGTGCCTGGCTCCATGCACAGAACTTGTGCACAACTTCTGTGCAAAGATATTGTGCATACGTGCCTCCTCCACCACCTCCCGACGACCGTCCCTCGGTGGTCCGGCTCAACGCCGACCAGATCCGCGTGCTGGCGCACCCGTTGCGGGCCCGGTTGCTCACGGCCCTCCGGTCGGCCGGGCCGGCCACCGCCACCCGGCTGGCCGGGATGCTCGACACCAACACCGGCGCGACCAGCTACCACCTGCGACAGCTCGCCCAGGTGGGCCTGGTGGTGGAGGATCCGGAGCGCGGTGGCGGCCGACAACGCTGGTGGCGGGCCGCCCACCAGCTCAGCAGCTGGCAGGTGACCGACTTCGACGACCAGCCGGACGCCAGCGCGGCGGCCGACTGGCTCCACCGGCACGCGCTGCGACTGCACGCCGAGCAGGCCGAGCGGTGGGCCGAGACCCAGCGCGACTACCCGGTTCGGTGGCGGCAGGCCGCGGACGTCTCCGACTACCTGTTCCGGCTCACGCCCGACCAGCTTCGGCAGCTCACCGGTGAGCTGCACGCCGTTCTCGCCCGCTACCGCCACGCCCTCGTGTCCGGCGACGACCCGTCCGAGGGTGAGGAGTCCGCCGCGCCGGACGACTCCGAACTGGTGCTGCTCTACCTGCACGCCTTCCCCGTCCGCAGCCCGTTTCCGCGCCCGGTGTCCCCATCCGCCGGCGGCGCCGACGACGAGGAGACCCCTTGACCCCGCTCACCCCCACCCAGGTCCGTCGGCGCTACCTGGTCCTGCACGGGCTGCGCTGGCTGCCCGTCGGATTCCTGGTCCCGGTCGTCACCCTGCTGATGCTGGAACGCGGGCTCACGCTGTCCCAGGTCGGACTGATCACCGCGGTACAGGGTCTGGTGGTGCTGGCGCTGGAACTGCCCACCGGTGGGCTCGCCGACGCGCTCGGCCGCAAGCCGGTGCTCGTCGTCGCCGCGCTGGTCGACATCGGCTCGCTCGCCCTGGCGGTCGTCGCCGACGTGTTCCCGCTGTTCCTCCTGGTCTTCCTGCTCCAGGGCATCTACCGGGCACTGGACAGCGGCCCCCTGGAGTCGTGGTACGTCGACGCCACGCTGGCCGCCGACCCCGAGGCGCCGTACGAGCGCGGCCTCAACGCCGGGGCGGTGGTGGTGGGCCTCTGCATCGGTGGTGGCGCCCTGCTCGCCGGGGGCCTGGTGGCGCTCGGCCCGCTCGGCCCGTTCAGCGCGCTCACGGTGCCGGTGCTCGCCGCGCTGGCCGTGGAGGTCGCCTCCCTCGTGGCCCTGGTCCTGCTCCTCGTGGAGGTACGTCCGGCCGGCGGCGTCGGCTCGCTGCGTGACTCGCTGCGGGCCGTTCCCGGCGTGATCGGCGAGGCGTTCGGCCTGCTGCGCCGGTCGCGGATCGTGCTGTCCCTGGTCGCGGTGGAGCTGTTCTGGGGCTTCGGCATGGTCACCTTCGAGACCCTGCTGCCGGTGCGTCTGGCCGAGGTCGTCGGCGACCCGGACCGGGCGGCGGCGCTGCTCGGCCCCACCGGGTCGGCCGCCTGGCTCGCCTCGGCCGCGGGTGCGGCACTGATCGGGTACGTCAGCCGGTGGCTCGGCGCGCCGTTGAGCGCGGGACTGCTGCGGATCCTGCAGGGGGCGACGGTGGTCGGCATGGCGCTGCTGGCCGGCCCGGCCGGGATCATCGCCGCCCACCTGTTCTGCTACGCCGTACACGGGGCGTCGAACCCCCTGCACATGGGGCTGTTGCACCGGCAGGTCGACGGGCCGTACCGGAACACCGTCATCTCGCTCAACTCGATGGTGGCCCACCCGGCCAGCGCGCTGGGCGGGGTGGTGTTGACCGCGCTGGCGCAGGCGACCTCGGTCAGCACGGCGATGCTGGTCGGCGCCGTGGTGCTCGCCGGGGCCGCGCCGCTCTACCTGCCCGCCTGGCGGGCCGCGCGGCGCGGTCCCGGTGTCCGCCCCGCCGATCCGGCGGCCTCCACGGTCGCGGAACCGCCGTCCGTGCCCCGGGCGTCCGCCGCCGGAACCGTCGTGTCCACCGAGTGACGGCACACCGATCGGCGGCGCCGCGCCGCGCCGACCGTCGGCGCCGCCGGCCGGCAACGGCGCGTTTCCGACAGCGGAAACCGGGCCGGTAATGTCAGCGTGATGGAGTCCGACGGCCTGTTCCCACTCGCCAGACCCGGTGACGGGGAGGACCCGGTCGTGCCCGCGGCCGGCGCCGACGGCTTCACCGCACCCACGCCGGATTCCCCGCTGCCGGTCCGGATGCGGCCGACCCACCTCGACGAACTGGTGGGGCAGGATCACCTCCTGGCGCCGGGCGCCCCGCTACGGCAGTTGGTGACCGGTGCGGCGCCGATGTCGGTGATCCTGTGGGGGCCGCCGGGCAGCGGCAAGACGACCATCGCCCACCTGGTCGCGCGGGCCACCCAGCGGCGCTTCGTGGCGATGTCCGCCCTGTCCGCCGGGGTCAAGGACGTCCGCGCGGTCATCGAGACGGCCCGGCGACAGCGCCGCGCCGGCGGCCCGCCGACCGTGCTCTTCATCGACGAGGTGCACCGGTTCAGCAGGACGCAACAGGACTCGCTGCTGGCGGCGGTGGAGGACCGGACCGTGACGCTGCTGGCGGCCACCACCGAGAACCCGTACTTCTCGGTCATCTCGCCGCTGCTCTCCCGGTGCGTGCTGCTCACCCTCCAACCGCTGTCCGACGACGCGGTCCGCACCCTGCTGCGCCGTGCGGTCACCGACGAGCGTGGGCTCGGCGGCGCGCTCACCCTTGCCCCCGACGCCGAGGACCACCTGGTACGCCTCGCCGGCGGCGACGTACGCAAGGCGCTGACCGCCCTGGAGGCGGCGGCCGGCTCCGCGCGGGCCCGGGGCGGCACGGTGATCGACCTGGCCACCACCGAACAGGCGGTGGACGTCGCCGCGGTGCGGTACGACCGCAGCGGTGACACCCACTACGACGTGGTCAGCGCATTCATCAAGAGCATGCGGGGCTCCGACGTGGACGCCGCGCTGCACTGGCTGGCCCGGATGCTGGTGGCGGGGGAGGACCCACGGTTCATCGCCCGGCGAATTGTGATCTTCGCGAGCGAGGATGTCGGGATGGCCGACCCGAGCGCGCTGAGTGTGGCGACGGCCGCCGCCCACGCGGTGGAGTACGTCGGCCTGCCGGAGGCGCAGCTCAACCTGGCACAGGCGGTGATCCACATGGCGACGGCGCCGAAGTCGAACTCCGTGACCACGGCGATCGGCGCGGCGATCGCCGACGTCCGCGCCGGACGGGGTGGCCTGGTACCACGGGCCCTGCGCGACGCGCACTATCCGGGGGCCCGAGGGCTCGGGCACGGGATCGGATACCGCTACCCGCACGACGACCACCGCGGCGTGGTCGCCCAACAGTACGTGCCGGACGACCTGGTCGGAGTCGACTACTACCAGCCGACCGGGCACGGCGCCGAGCGAGCGGTGAAGGAGCGGCTGACGGTACTCCGGCGTATCGTCCGCGGCCAGACCGGTCCAATCGGCCAGACCGGTCCGGCCGGGCCGGCCCGCGAGGGCGGCGGACGGGCGGCGGGTGCCGGTCCGGCCCGGGTCGCCCGCACCCGCGACGCGAACGGGCGGGTCGCGACGGACCTCGTGGCAGAGGCGACGGGTGGGGCCGGCCGCGCGGCGGGCGGGCCCGGCGAGAACCGGCAGGCCGGGGACAGCGGCGAGGAATCGGTGGGGGAGGCACACCAGTGAGATCGCGCGGTTCGGACCGGGGCGACGACGGCCACGACGAGCGGCGGGAACCGCGGGGCAGGGGGTACCGCTGGGGGCGGGGCCGGCCGGAGGAGGCGCCCCGTGAGCCGGAGGTCAGCGGCGAGGAGCTCGGCTGGATCGCCGACCTGCGCACCGCCAAGGAGCGGCGCGGCGCCATCGGCCCGGACGACGCGGATCCCGCCGCGCGGCCGGAGCGGCTGCCCGGGGCACCGGAGCCCGGCCGCGGTCTGTCGGGCACCGGCATCCCCGAGCCGGCACCCTGGCCACGTCCGGCGGCCGAGCGGCGTCCGCCGGACGAGCCCACGCCGCCCTTCGGCGCGCGGCCCCGTCCCGGCACCGGCCACCAGCCCCGTCCCGGGTCGGCGTCGACCGATCCCGCCGCCCCGCGCGCGGCCGGCGTCGGACCGGAGGAGCGCCCCGGGGGACGGCACCTGGCGCCGTCGACTCCGACGCCCGGACGGTCCGGAGGGCGGCACAGTGCCCCGGAGCCGGCCGACGACTTCGTCGTCCCCGCGTCCGGCAACGCACCGCCGGTGCCCGGGTCGGCCACGCCGCGAGGTGCCGGCGACCCGCTCGCCCCGGGCGGCGCGCCCCGACCGGGCGTACGACCCGGATCCGCGGTGCCACCGCACACCGTCCCGGGTGGGCCACCCCTGCGCCCGACGGGGTCCTCGCCCGCCGTCGACGACACCGGCGCGGGATTCGGCGTCGGGGGCCGTGAGGCGGGACCGGCTCCCCGCGCGTCGGTCCCGGCCCCGGGCCGCCCGGCCGCCGGTGGGACGGGCGAGCTCGCCCGCCCCGGGCCCCGGCACGGTGGCGGCCGCCACCATGCCACCGGGGAGGACGAGAACACGTCACCGGGGTGGCCGCCACGGCTCCGGCGCGGCGTCGAGCCGTCACCCGCCGGGCGGCCGTCCGGGCCCGCGGCCGCCGGTGGCCGGCACAGCGGCGCCGTGCCGGTCGTGCCCGGCAGCCCGGGCGAGAGCGCGTCGCGTCCGTCTGACACCCGGTCCGACGTCCCGCCGGCCGCCGGCACCCCCCGGGCCGGCGCCGCGCCGGTCCCGCCCGCGTCGCGGCTCGCCGGACCGCGGGCACCGGGTTTCCCGCCGGGCGCCGCCCCGGCTACCCCCGGCGGTCCGGCCGGTGCGCCCCCGGCCCCGGGCCGCGGCACCCCCCCGGATCGGGGTGCGATGCCGGACCGGCCGCGGCCGGTCCCGGGGCAGCCAACCGGTCGGCCGGGCTCACCCGGCCGGCCCTCCGACGAGCCGCGTCCGCCACAGGGTGGGTCCGCCCCGGCCGTGGCCCGGGCGGCGGCCCGACCCGCCCCGTCCGACCGGATGGACGACCCGCCGTCCGAGACCTCCGCGCGGGTGCCGGCGGCACCGCCCGGCGGTCCCGGCCAGCCGGATCCGCCGCCGGCCGACTCGGGGTTGTCCACCGGCGCCATCCGGCCGGCCGGCGTCGAGCCGAGAACCGACGGCGGGCAGCCGACGCACGGGTCGGAGGTCTCGGACCGGCCCGACACCGCCTCCGGCGAGCGGGAACCGGTCCGGGGCGGCCGTACGGAGCACCGCCGGCTGCTCCGCGAGGAGCGCCGGCTGCGGACCATCGCCCTGCTGCTGGCGGGCCTGCTGGTGCTCGGCGCGGCGCCGGCGTACCTCGGGCTGCGGGCCGCGACCCGGGACCCGGTCTTCACCGCGCTCGACGCCCTGGCGGTGCCGGCGTGGGCCAAGCGGGACGTGGTGGACGGGGTCAGCGGCAGCCGGTGGTGTCTGCTGGAGTGCCGGTTCCGGGAGCGGACGATCGAGTCCGAGCGGTCCTGGCAGGAGACGGCCCAGATCTACGAGTCCGCGCTGACCAGGGAGGGCTGGCAGCCGTGGAAGGTGGCACTCTGCCCGGAGCGGCCGGTGGAGAACCAGCACTACAGCTGCTGGCGGCGCGACGAGCTGACGCTCGACCTGTGGGTGCGGCCCCCCACCTGTTCCCTGGAGCTGCCGGATCAGCCGGCGGTGCCCCCGACCACCGACCCGGAGTCCGGCGGTGACGGTGCATCCGACGGGGAGGGCTGCCAGGGGTCCGTGGTTTCGATCAAGGTGCGGAACGCGATCGCGGACGACCGGACCGGGCCGCGGCCCAGCACCAATCCGTCCCTGACCGGCGTGGAGCCCGACCCGCTGCTCACCGACCCGCTCGGCGACCTGCTGCCGACCCCGACGTCGTCGTGAGGCCGACACTCCTGCCGTAACCTTGTGCTCTTCCGGCGGGATCCGCGGTCTGCGGATCCCGCCGCGCGGCTGCCGGGCCCGTTCTGGTCTGTCGGCGTGGCCCGCGTCGGGGCCCGGGATTCCCACCCCGACCCCGTCGTGCGACCCGCGGTCGTCACCGACGGTAGGGTGGGCGGTTGGTACTCCGGTGGGCGTTCCGGTCTGGTTGCCGAGCGGTCGCGCGTCGGGTGTCCGGGTGAGACGGTGGCGCGGTGTCGAGACGGTGCATGGAGGAGGACACGGGTGGACGGCGGAGAGATCGGCCAGATCGCCGCGCTCATCGCGGCCGGGGCGTTCCTGTTGCTGGTGTTGCTGCTGGCCAGGGCGATCTGGCGGCTGGGTGGCACGGTCGACGCGGCGACCCGGGCCATCAACAACCTCAACGAGCGCGTGGCGCCGATGCTCGGGAACATGAATGTCACGATTGAGAACGTGAACACCACGCTGGGCCAGGTGCAGACGACGCTCGACGGGGTCAACAGCCAGCTCGCCAAGGTCGACACGATGACCGCCCACGCACAGACCGTGACCGCCAACATCGCGAACCTGGCCACCGTGGTCTCCGCCGCCGCGGCGAACCCCCTGGTGAAGGTGGCGGCCTTCGGCTACGGCGTGCGCAAGGCCGCCGCCGCGCGCCGGCACGCCGAGGAGGAGCGCGAGGTGCGGGCCGCGTTGAAGGAGCAGCGCCGGGCCGGCCGTCGGCGCGGCGGGCGGTGACCGCGTTCGCGGGCGCGCCCCGCGTGGTGCGCGTGGCCCGGGAGTGGCACGCACGGCGACCCGGTGTGCGGCCACCGACCGGGCTCGGACCGGCTGACCGGTCCGGTGGCGCCGGCCGTCCGGCATCCCGGCCCCGCCGCCGGTGGCGTCCCGGTCCGGAGAGAGGATGAGGCCATGAAGCGACTGCTCTGGTTGGGCATCGGGCTCGCCGTCGGGGCGCTGGTCGTCCGGAAGGTCACCCGGGCGGCCCAGGCATACACCCCCGGCGGCATCGCCAGCTCGCTGTCCGAGTCGGCCAGCGGCCTGATCCAGGCGCTGCGGGACTTCGCGGACGACGTCCGCGAGGGCATGGCCGAGCGCGAGCAGCAGATCTACCAGGCGTTCGCCGAGGGCGTGGCGTTCGACGACCAGTTCGCCGAGGTGCGGGCCGACCCGCGGACCGGCGACCGTGAACTGTTTCCGGAGGAAGGCAGCAAATGAGAACGGCGGAGATCAAGCGGCGTTTCCTGGCGCATTTCGAGGCGAATGGTCATGCCGTGGTGCCGTCGGCTCCGCTGCC
>CALGAM010000135.1 GCA_937951935.1 uncultured Micromonospora sp.
TGGCGCAGGCGGTGGCGGCGCTGGCCACCGAGCTGGAGCGCCAGTTCGCGCCCGAGACGGCGATCGAGGACGGACCACGGTGATGTCCGAGGTCAGCACCGCCCTGCGCCCGGCCCGACAGCAGCCGGTCTGGGCTGCGACGACCGACGTCGCCGGCGTGGTCGAGCAGCTCCGGAGCCGACCGCCGCTGGTCACCGCGGCGTCCTGCTACAGCCTGCAACGGGAACTCAGCGCCGTCGCGGCCGGCTCGGCCCTGGTCATCCAGGCCGGCGACTGCGCCGAACGCTTCCACGACGCCACACCCACGCGGGTGGCCGCCCGGGTGGACCTGCTGGCCCACCTGGCCGACCTGGTCGAGTCCGCCACCGGCAAACCGGTGATCCGCGTCGGACGCATGGCGGGCCAGTACGCCAAGCCCCGGTCACAGGAGACCGAACGGACGCCGGACGGCCGGATCCTCCCCGTCTACCGGGGAGACGCGGTCAACTCGCCCGAACCGGACCCGCAGGCCCGGGTCTGCGACGCCCGCCGCATGCTCGCCGCGTACGACCACGCCGCCCGGACCCTGGACGAGCTGTTCCTCACCGACCTGCTGCCCCCGTTCGGCGGCGTGGACACCCCCTACTCGGTGACGTACGCCGGCCACGAGGCGCTGCTGCTGGACTACGAGCAGGCCCTCGTCCGCGACGACGACCACCGCGACGGCGTCTACGGCTCCTCGGGGCACTTCCTGTGGATCGGCGAACGCACCCGGGAGGTCGACGGGCCGCACGTCGCCTTCGCCCAGCGCGTCACCAACCCGGTCGGCGTCAAGATCGGCCCGGACGCGACCGGTGCCGACGTGGCCGAGCTCATCGCACGGCTCGCCACCGGGCGTGACCCCGGACGGCTCAGCCTCATCGTCCGGATGGGCCCGCGCGTGGACACCGAGCTGCCCCGGCTGCTCCGCCAGCTGGACGGCCTGGGCGTCGACGCCCGACAGGCGCTGTGGCTCAGCGACCCGATGCACGGCAACACCCGCCGCAACCGGTACGGGCAGAAGACCCGCGTGCTGACGGACATCGTCCGCGAGATCCAGCGGTGTCACGCCGTCCTGGAGGCGCACGGTCTGCGGCTTGCCGGGCTGCACCTGGAGACCACCCCGGAACCGGTGCGCGAGTGCGTCGACCACGACGCGGACCTGACGCTCCGCCTGGACCGGTACACGTCGGCATGCGACCCCCGGCTCAACGCCGAGCAGGCGGTGGACGTGGTACGCGCGGCGCTCGCCTCCGGATGGGGTCGCGCTTCGAGACAGGAGGACACATGGCGGTAGAGGTCGAGGCCACGAGGGCGCCGGCGAGCCGGCCGGCGAGCCTGTGGCGCCACGGCGACTTCCTGCGGTACTGGCTGAGCCAGAGCGTCTCCCGGGCCGGCGTCCAGGTGGCCGAACTGGTCCTGCCGCTTTCGGCGATCTACCTGCTCGACGCGTCCTCGGCCGAACTGGGCGTCATCAACGCGTTCGCCTTCGCCCCGTACCTGCTGCTGACGCTGCTGGCCGGGGTGTGGATCGACCGCAGCCGCAAGCGTTCCCTGCTGGTCACCGCGGAACTGGGCCGGGTGCTGGTGCTGGCCGCGGTGCCGCTGCTGGCGCTCACCGGGACGATCGCGCTGCCGCACCTGTACGTCGTCGCCTTCGTGATGGGCGTCTGCGCGGTCCTGTTCGACGTCGCCGGCACGGCGTACCTGCCGTCGCTCATCGAGCGCGACCAGTTGCTCGACGGCAACAGCAAGCTGCAGGGCAGCATCGTGGTGACCAACGCCGGCGGCCCGGCCCTGGGCGGCCTGCTGGTGCAGTTCGTCACCGCGCCGGTGGTGCTGGCGGGCAGCGCCGTCACCAGCCTGGTCTCGCTGCTCGCGCTCGGCGGGATCCGGCACCGGGAGGAGGCACCGCCGCGGCCGGAACGCCGCAACACGATCGCCGAGATCAGCGAGTCGCTGCGCTTCATCGCCCGCGACCGGTACCTGCGGTTCCTCACCGTCCGGTCCGGCGTGAACAACCTGTTCTTCCTGGCCCGCAACACGGTGCTGCCGCTGTTCGTCCTCCAGGTCCTCGACCTCGGCAGCGCCGCGCTCGGGCTGGTGCTCGGGGTCGGGGCGGTCGGGGCGCTGGTCGGTGCCACGGTGGCCAAACCGTTGGCCGTCCGGCTCGGCCCCGGCCGGGTGATCGCGGTCGGGTACGGCTGCTCGTCGGTCGTACAGATCCTGCTTCCGCTGGCCATGGGTCCACCCGCGCTGGCCCTCGCCATCATCCTGCCGATGTTCTTCGTCAGCGGGCTGTTCATGACCGTCGGCAACACCAACGTGGCCACCCTGCAACAGATGCTCATCCCCCGCCGGCAGCTCGGCCGCGTGGTCGCCGGCATGCGCACGGTCACCTGGGGAAGCATGCCGCTCGGCGCGCTCCTGGGCGGGACGCTCGGGTCGCTGATCGGCATCCGGGAGACCCTCGCGATCACCGCCACCGGGTTCTGCCTCTCCGCGCTGTGGATCGCCCTGTCGCCGATCGCCAAGCTGCGCACGATGCCCGAGCCGCCGCCGGAGTGACACGCCGGACCACACGTCCCGTTCCGCACCCACCCGCGAAGGAGCGACCGTGGATCTCACCGACCACCCCGAAGCCCGCCCCGACGCGTTCGTCCTCACCGGCGCGTTCCGGGTCATCTGCCGCAACCACCGGTACCTCACCGAACTGGCCGACCGCGGCCTGAAGATCCTGGTGCTCTGCCCGGACTCCTCCCGTGGGCAGGCCGAGGCGGTACTCGGCCGACCGGGGCCGGCCGCGGAGCTGATCAGCGAGGTGCGGTACGCCACCGGTGCCATGGACCGGGAGTCGTCCTACAACCCCGACGTCTTCGCCGTGTTCCAGGACTGGCGGGACCGGTACCGGATCGCCGGCGTGTTCGCCATGGAGGAGATGCTCGTCGAGCCGACCGGCCTCGTCTGCGACATGCTCGGCCTGCCGTCCCCCGGGCTGCGTGCCTCCCGGGTGTGCCGCAGCAAGTACCTCCAGCGCGGCTACCTGGCCGGGTACAGCCCGCAGTCGGTCGTGGTGCCACCGAGCCGGCGTACCGCCGTGGAACTCGACTCGCTCAAGTACCCGGTGGTGGTCAAGCCGGCCGCCCGGCACGCCAGCTCGGGCGTGCTGGCGTGTGACCGCCCGGACGAGGTGGCCGAGGTGCTGGCGGACTATCCGCCGGACGAGACCGTGCTGATCGAACAGCGGGTGTCCGGCCAGGAGTTCTCCGTCGAGTCCCTGGTCCACGACGGCGAGGTCAGGTTCAGCGCCGTGACCCGCAAGGAGACCACCGACACCATCAGCCGGACCTTCGTCGAGCTGTCGCACACGATCCTGGCCGGACCGACCCGGATCGCCGGCGTCGACGTCACCGCGGTGCTCACCGAGGCGAACCGGCGGGTGCTGCGCGACCTGGCGTTCCGCACCGGTGTGACGCACTCGGAGTGGCGCGTCACCGACACCGGCGAGCCGTACCTGATGGAGATCGCGGCGCGCACCCCCGGTGACGGGCTGACACTGCTCTACGGCCTGAGCTGCGGGCGGCCGATGGAGGCGCCGATCATCCGGCTCGCGCTCGGCGAGGACGTCGACTACCCGGCGCCGCGCCGGTACGCCCGCCAGGTCTACCTCGACCACCGGCCCGGGATCCTGCGGGACGTCGTTCTCGACTGGCCCGGGGTGGACGTGGCGTGGACCGGGGAGGCCGACCTGTGGCCACGGCTGCGGCCCGGCGTGCCCGGGGATCCGCCCGCGCTGCGGGCCGTGCTGGCGCTGCGCGGTCGCGGCAGCCGTCTGGAGCCGCTGGGCTGCTCCGACGACCGGGCGGTGACGTTCTTCGTCGACGCGGACACCGAGGCCGAGCTGGACGAGATCGAGGCGAGGGTACGGGCCGCGCTCACCGTCGTCGTGGAGCCGGACGGACGGTAGGTGCCGAGATGCTGATCGCGAACGTTCTGGCGGACGCCTTCGAGACCAAGTGCTACCTGCTCGCGACCGACCGGGGCGCCGACTGCGTCATCGTCGATCCCGGTTTCCGGGTGGCCGAGCGGTTGGGGCCGGCCCTCGACCGGCTCGGTCTACGGCCCCGGGCGGTGCTGTTGACCCACGGACACCTGGACCACACCTACTCGGTGACGGAGGTGTGCCGTACCTACCGGATCCCCGTCTACCTGCACCCGGGGGACCACTGGATGCTGTCCGACCCCTTCGCCGGCCTCGGCTGCGAGTTCGGTCCGCAGTTCGAGCGGATCCTCGAGCCACGGTGGCGGTGGCACGAGCCCGACGACGTGCGGCCGCTGCGCGGCGGCGACGTGCTGGAGCTGGCCGGGCTCCGGCTCGGCGTGGACCACACGCCCGGACACACCCCGGGTTCGGTGATGTTCAACCTGCCCGGCGACGCCGCGGCCCACTCGTACCTGCTGGTCGGGGACGTGCTCTACGCGGGCAGCATCGGCCGCACCGACATGCCGGGCGGCAGCCGCGCCCAGACCCTCATGTCGCTCAAGGGGGTGCTGGCCAAGGCGGACGAGACGGTCCTGCTGACCGGCCACGGCGAGAACAGCACGGTGGCGCGGGAGCGAACCGGGAACATCTTCATGCGCCAGGCCGCCGAGTGGGACGGCACCGGCCCGGTGCCGCAGACCCCCCGCCGCCAGTCCTCCTCCTCGTGACCCGGCCGTCCCGTGGCGGGCTCCTCGGTGTGGCCCCCGGTGGCTGACGAGGCAGGGTGGGCACCGTGTGGCCGGTCCTCCGTCGACGTGGGCGGGTCCGCCGACCGTTTGCGCCCACACGAATCCACGCAGCCGTCGACGGCTGCCAGACGGCGACACCCACCGATGTGGCTGGTGGCCGAGGGCGGAGGAACAGGTTTGGATGTGGGCGGATGGAGGAGGTGACCAGGTGCGGCGACGGGTGACGGTGACGGCCGCCGCGCCGTTCCTGGCCGGCCACACGGACTCGGTGTACGCGGTGGCGACAGCCCCGGACGGCACCTGGCTCGCCACCGCCGGCGACGACCGGACGATCCGCGTGTGGGGCACCGTCAGCACCGAGTGCTTCGTGCTGATGCGCGCCGAAGCGGGCCTTCTCTGTTGCGCATGGCTCCCGCGGGGCGACGAGCTCGTCGTGGGTGGGAAGGTCGGGTTCCACCACGTCGACGTCAGACCGCCCGGCTCGGGAGTCGCTGGTCTGCGGTAGGAAGCCGTGCCGAGCCGGAGGGTGGAAAGCCATCTCCGGCGGGCACAGCCGACGGCACAGCGCCCCGAGGGGTTCCCAACCTCTCGACGTCCGGGTCCGGCCGGCTACCGCGCCGTCGTGTCGAGGCCGCCGCCGAGGAGTGCGGGCCTGGCCAACGCTGTGTACTGGCCGAGGGCGCCACGGTGGGCGAGGACCGGCGGTGTCCAGCCCGACCGACGGCGGGCGAACTCGTCGGCGACCTCGTCGGCGGTGGCGGGCGCCCCGGCCAGGCCGACGACGTTCAGCGCCCGGCGCGGGATGTCGATCTCGACGAGGTCACCGTCGTGGAGGAAGGCCAGCGGGCCGCCGTCGAGCGCCTCCGGGTACGCGTACCCGACGCACGGGCCGCGGCTCGCGCCGGAGAAGCGACCGTCGGTGACCAGGGCCGTGGTGGCGGCCAGCGTCGGGTCGGACGCGATCAGCTCCGACAGGAAGAACATCTCCGGCATCCCGGTCGCCCGTGGCCCCTGGTAGCGGACCACCACGACGTCACCGGGCCGGATGCGGGAGTGCACCACCGCGTCGACGGCGTCCTCCTCCCGGTCGAAGACGCGGGCCGGGCCGGTGTGGGTCAGCATCGCCGGGGCCACCGCGTGGGACTTCACGATGGCGCCCCGGGCCAGGGAACCGGTGAGCAGCACCGTGGAGCCCGCGTCGTACACCGGGTCGTCCAGGGGGCGGATCACCTGCTCGGGCCGCAGATGGTAGTTGCCGAGGAACATCGCCGCGTGACGCTGGAGCTGACCGCCGACGAGGCGGTCGAGGTTCTCCCCCACCGTGGCGCCGCTCACCGTCAGCGCGTCGAGGTGCAGCCGGTCCCGCAGCCGGTGCATCAGCGCCGGCACCCCGCCGGCGTACCAGAACAGCTCGGTGGGGTAGCGGCCCGCGGTCTTCGCGTCGACCAGCACCGGCGTCCGTCGGTGGATCGCGTCGAAGTCCTCGGCGGTGACCCGTACCCCCGCCTCGTCGGCGATTGCGACCAGGTGCATGACCGCGTTGAGTGAGCCGCCGATCGCCGCGTGTACGGTGAT
>CALGAM010000136.1 GCA_937951935.1 uncultured Micromonospora sp.
CATTTTCGGATCACCGTCGTCCCGCAGCCGGGAATCGGCGGCTACGGTTTTCTCTCTGCCTGGACCGGCAGCGGGGCCGGGGCGTACCGGCGGAGCGCGTCGCTCGTCACCTGACAGCCACCGGGAAAATTTGTGCCCGTACCACCGGCGGCGACGCCGGTTCACCGATCCCGGGTACGCGGGCGGACCGCCGTCTGAGACGAGAAAGAGCCGGCATGTGTCCATCCGCGGAAATTGAATTCCGCGACGCTCGACCAGGGCAACCGACAGCTCGGCAGGATTCCGCTTGCGGAAACACCGTCAGGATCGAGACGAGGCGTCCGCACCCGGCTGCCGAGGGTGCCGCTCCGACGCCTCGGCACCGTGCCGGCCGCTCTCGGACGTCTCCGTCAACGCTCACCCGAGCTCGCCCTGGCGGGGTGGTGTCGCGAGCGGCGCCCACCGCGTCGCGCGTGGTGCCCTGGTCGAGCTGATCGGGGGCCGACCAGGGCACCACTGCCAGCGGTGTGCTCGGCTGTCGGGACAGCGTCGGCACGATTCGGTGTGGCGCGACCCCGAGGGTTCACGCCACACCGGTCACGGACTGGTGCAGGTCAGAGACGGCGACGACGGGCTGCCGCTGCTGAGGAAGCCGAACGTGGTCGAGCCGGACGGCGGAAGCGACCCGTTGTACGGGGCGTTGCGCACCGAGACGGTCGAGCCGCTCGTGCTCACCTCACCGTTCCAGACCTGGGTGATGGCCTGGCCGCTGTCGAGCGTCCACCGTACCGTCCAGCCGTTGATCGCGGAGTTGCCCGCGGTGACCGTCACCTCGCCCTGGAAGCCGCCCGGCCACGAGTTCACCGTCCGGTAGGTGGCGGTGCAGGCGCCACCGGGCTGCGAGGGTGTCGTCGGCGGGGTGGTCGGACCGCCCGTCGGTGGGCTCGTGGGGACCGTCGTCGGCGGGGTGGTCGGGGGCGTCGTCGGTAGGCCCGGGGGTGTCAGCGGACAGGTGCTGCGGTACGTCACCACGCCACTGGTGTCGCTCAACGGGCACAGGAACGGGCTGTACCGGGTGTCGTAGTCAACGAAGATCTTGACGAACGGCAGCATGGTCCGGATCATGACCTGGTTCGGCCGTCCGACCGGGAACCCGTGGTCACCTCCGGCGATCTCCAGGTACGCGCTCTGCGTCGTGCTCGGCAGGCTGTTGTAGAGGCCGGTGACGTAGGACGGGGTGACCACGGTGTCCTGCTGGCCCGAGAACACCATCGTGGGCACCCGGTCGTTGGCCAGGTTCGACGAGGGCGAGAACGGCGCGAGCCCGACCGCGGCCTTCAACGAGGGGCGACGGATGGCGGCGTTCAGCGCACCGCCCCCGCCCATCGAGTGACCGGCCACCGCCAGCCGGTTCGGGTCGACCCGGTTGCGGACCGGGCTCTGCTGGGTGAGGTAGTCCAGCGCGGCGAGCAACTGGGTACCTCGGGCCTCGTCGAAGTCGTTCCGGTTGTTGGTCTCGATGCCGATCACCACGAACCCGTGGGATGCCAGCCAGGGCCCCATCCAGGCCAGCTCGGCCGAGAACAGTGCCGTGTACCCGGGCGAGATCGCGATCCCGCCGAAGGTCCCCTGGCTGGTGTCCGTCGGGTAGTAGATCATGCCGCCGCCGAAGCCGTACCCGGCGGGGACGCTGACCGAGGCGGTGGCGAAGGGCCCGTTCACCGACGCGACGAGGGCCGGGGTGGGGTCGGGACCCCGCTGGTACGGGTTGTCGGCCATCGAGGCCGACCCGGTCGCCACCAGGGCGGTGACCGTCCCGAGCGTGAGCGCCGCCCCGGTGGCGGCGAGCGTGATCAGCCGTCTGCCCGGGCCGGGCGAGCCCCGCCCGACCTCGGTACCCACCGAGGGTGGGTGGTGCCTGGTGTCTCGACGCACTGTCGATACCTCCTGTACGTGGTGGGGAGCGGGCACGGATCGCGGGGCCGAATGGGTGGACCGGTCGACGCGTACCGTGCCCGACCTGCGGTCGCCGCCCGCGTGCGGCGTGGGAGGGGGCCTCACGCGGGCGGCCGGGTGGTCCTGGCTCTCCTCCGGAGACCGCGGCGGGCTCGCATCACCGAGCCCGCCGCTTCACTCCACCCGATCTCGATCGCGCGTCAGGCGATCAGCGTTGCAGGGTCAGCAGGCCCGGCCGGTACGGCAGGAGGTTGTAGTCGCCGCCGGAGTCGGGCGACCGGCCCTGGTAGAGCAGCTGCAGGTTGCAGGGGTCGATGGTCATGGTCTGGTCGGGGTTCGTGCGGATCAGCTCACCGTGGCTGATGTCGTTCGTCCAGGTGGCACCGCTGTTGGCCTTGCCGGCGAAGGGGTTGCTCTCACTGGCGGCCTGCGGGGTCCACGTACCGTCCAGGCTGGTGGCGGTGAACGAGCGGAAGTAGCGGTCGCCCTGCGCACCGATCGCCTCGACGAGCATCAGGTACCGGTTCTCGCCCTGGATCTTGTAGACCTGGACCCCCTCGAACAGGTTGAACCGCGAGTCGCTCATGACGACCGTCGCCTGCGACCCGAAGTTCCCCGGGAAGTTGCCGATGGGCATGCTGGCGCGGTAGATCCGGCCGTTGTCCCCGGCGAAGAACAGGTACATGTTCCGGTCGTCGCCGATGAGGGCCTGGTCGATGGGCCCGGTGCTGGAGTCGGAGATGCTGCCGGAGAAGAGCGTCTGCGGCGCCGACCAACTGTTCACGTTCGTGGGGTCGGTGGACGTCCGGTAGGAGAACGCGGGTCCACCCCACTGGTACGCCAGCACCCAGATGTTGCGCGGGGCGAAGTAGAACAGGGTCGGGGCGACAGCGGCGAAGGGCATCGGGTTCTGGCTGGCCGAGGCCATCTCGGACCAGTTGGAGAACAGGCCGAAGTTCATCGAACCCCACGTGCTCCCGGTGTCGTGCGTCGTCGCGTAGACGAGGTGCTGGCCGTTGTAGGGAGCGTGGGTGAAGTCCTTCAGCGACACCCAACCCGACCGCGGCTGCGCCAGCGGGCCGGTCGAGGTCCAGCGGTACGTCGACGGCAGACTGCACGAGCCGCCCGGCGGGGTGGTCGGCGGG
>CALGAM010000137.1 GCA_937951935.1 uncultured Micromonospora sp.
ACCACGACGCTCGTTAGGGGTCCCCCGATGTCAAGCCCAGCATCAACACGGCGACGGGTGTCGACCGCGACAGCGGCGCTCCTGCTCGCCCTGACACCGATCGTCACCACCCCCCACCCCCGCCAAAGCCGCACCACTGTCACTGACCGGACCATCAGCCCGCCACCATTCCAACGCTCCATCTACACGGTGCGCTCACCCATATTGATCCGCGATGGCGCCACGTCACGGTCGCCACGTGGAACTCCTGACGCGTCGTCCGACCACGGTGCGGTCGGGGGAAACCTCGACCGGACCGGCTCGGCGTACCACGCCCTCTGCCATTCGGCGAGGTTCCCGGTCCGGCGCGGGTTGCCGCAGGACACAGTGAATTGATATCACCTTGCCCCGTTCGGTGCTTCGCGCAGAGACGGGAGAAGGCATGGTCGCGGCACGCGAGACGACATTACGAGAGCTGTTGGAGGGAACGAAGCAGTACCAGGTGCCTTTGTACCAGCGGCCCTATTCGTGGGGGCCGGAACAGCTCAAACGGCTCTGGGACGATGTCGTCAAGCTGGCGGAGGACCGGGCCGAGGACGGGAGCGCACCCACTTCATCGGTTCGGTCGTGCTGGCGCCGAGCCCGGCGAACGGCCCCGCCGGGGTCTCGGAGTTTCTGGTGGTGGACGGCCAACAGCGGTTGACCACCCTGTCCATCCTGCTCTGCGCCATCCGCGACCACCGGGCCCGGCACGAGGGCCCCGAGCACCGCGAACGGATCACCGAACAGTTTCTGATCAACAAGTGGAAGACGGGTACGCATCGGCCGAAGCTCCTACCCACCCAGGCCGACCGGGCGGCGTACCTCGCCTGCCTGGACTCGACCCCGCAGGCCGGTGGGAGCGACCCGGTCGGTGCGGCGTACCGGTTCTTCGGCGACCAACTCGCCGCGCACGACGACCCGGACGACCCGCTGGACATCGAGCGGATCGAGGACGCCGTCATCTCCGGGCTGGCGGTGGTCTCGGTCACCACCCAGGCCGGCGACAACGTCTACCGGATCTTCGAATCACTCAACAACACCGGGTTGCGGCTCAAGCAGGCCGACCTGCTGCGCAACTACCTCTTCATGCGGCTGCCGACCCGGGGCGAGGCCGTCTACGAGTCGTTGTGGCTGCCGCTGCAGCAGCGGCTCAGCAGCGAGGAGCTGGAGCTGCTCTTCTGGCTCGACCTGGTGCAGGGCAACCCCCGGGTCAAGCAGACCGACATCTACTCGGCGCAGCAGGCGCGCCTGAACCGCCTGCGCACGGAGGAGGAGATCGAGGCCGAGGTACGCCGCTTCGGGCGTCTCGGCAACCTGCTCTGGACCATCCTGCACCCCGAGGAGGAGGACGACCCGGAGGTCCGGCACCGGCTCGCCCGGCTCGGCGCCTGGGGCGCCACCACCGTCTACCCGCTCCTGCTACACCTGCTCGACCGCCGGGAGCAGCAGACCGCCACCTCCGCACAGATCGCCTCGGCGATGCTGTACGTCGAGAGCTTCTTCGTCCGGCGGCTGATCATCGGCCGGTCCACCGCCAACATCAACCGGATCCTCCTGTCGATCGTCACCGAGATGAGCAGGGAACTGCCGGTCGACGAGGCGGTCCGGGTGTACCTGTCGACCGGGCGCAAGTACTACGCCACCGACGCCGCCGTCCGCTCCGCGGTGCGGTCGATGCCGTTCTACCTCAACGGCCGCCCCCACCAGCGCAAACTGGTGTTGCAGTGGCTGGAGGAGTCGTACGGCAGCAAGGAGCCGGTCAGGCCGGACACGTTGACCGTCGAACACGTCATGCCGCAGACACCCACCCCGGCGTGGCAGCAGATGCTGAGCGAGGACCTCGGAGCCGACGAGACCTTCACCGAGGCGTACGAGTCGCTGGTCCACACGCTCGGCAACCTCACCCTCACCGGCTACAACCCCGAGCTGAGCAACAGCTCGTTCGCCGTGAAGCGGGCGCGGCTGGCAAAGAGCGGGCTCCTGCTCAACCGGGACATCGTCAGTCGGGACCGCTGGGGACGCCCGGAGATCCAGGCTCGGGCGGACGCCCTCGCCGAGCGCGTCATCGCCACCTGGCCCGGTCCCACCGCCGGGGCCGACACCCGCTCGGAGGTCCCCTGGGACGTCATGAGCCGGGCCCTCGCCGAGCTTCCCGCCGGCTCCTGGACGACGTACGGCGACGTCGCCGCCCTCATCGGCACCGCGCCGATACAGGTCGGGTTCCGGCTGGCCGGCCACCCCGCCCCGAACGCGCACCGGGTACTCCAGGCAGGGGGCACCATCTCGCCCGGATTCCGCTGGCCGGACCCGGAGCGCACCGACGATCCGCGCGACGTGCTCAGGGCGGAGGGCGTCGAGTTCGACCGGTCGGGGCGAGCCAACCCGGCGCAGCGGATCGTCACCGAGGAGCTGGCGCAGCTCATCGGGATGACACCGGAGGAGCTGCCCCGGCCGCGCGCCGACCGCAACGCCCGGTTCGCCGAGCAACTGGCGGAGCTGCAGAGCCCGGAGGTTGCCGAGGCCACGAGGGCCGTCCTCGCGGCCTGGACCGAGCTGGGCGGCACCCTCGGCTACGGCACCGGCAGCGAGACCTCCTGCCTCCTCCTGGCCCGCGCTGAGGATCACCGGCTCGGCGCCATCTGGCCGCTGACGATCTATCCGAGCGGCAGGGTCGAGGTCGTGTTCCAGTACCTCGGCACCCGTACGCCGTTCGACGACATCGCGCTGCGCGAGGAGTTCCGGCGGCGGCTGAACACGGTGCCGGGAGTGGAGATCGCAGCCGCGAAGCTCGCGCTCCGACCCGGCTTTCCGCTCACCGTGCTCGTCGACCCCGGGGCGCGCAGGACGCTGGTCGAACACCTCGGCTGGTTCCACGAGCGGGCCCAGACCGACGATCCCGACCGCTGACGGCAGGCTGGTGCCGGGGAGTCGGCACGCCGGCCCTCCGGCACCAGCCGTGATCGGTCACTCCGCCCCGGGGCGCGTGGCGGCGTCGGCGCCGCCGGCGGACACCGGACCCGGGTCAGACCCGGGTGACGCGGATCGCGTCGGCGATG
>CALGAM010000138.1 GCA_937951935.1 uncultured Micromonospora sp.
CCGCCGGCGCGGGATCGTGCGGTGACCTCCGAAGCTGACGATTCACAAACCCAACCGGCGGCCACCTCGGATGCCGACCGCACGGTGGCGTTTCCGGTTTCGGGTGCCGGGTCTGCTGCCGGGTCTGGGGTGTCGGGGGCGGCCTCGGAGGGTGACCGTGCGGTGGCGGTGCCCGGGTCGGATGGCGAGCGTACGGTGGCGTTTCCGGTCTCGGGTGCGGTCCCGCCCGAGCCGGGTGCCGGGTCTGCGGCGTCGGGGGCGGCCTCGGAGGGTGACCGTACGGTGGCGTTTCCGGTTTCGGGTGCGGTCCCGCCCGAGCCGGGTGCCGGGTCTGCGGCGTCGGGGGCGGCCTCGGACGGCGAGCGTACGGTGGCGTTTCCGGTTTCGGGTGCGGTCCCGCCCGCGCCGGGTGCCGGCCCTGCCGACGCCCCGCCGCCGCAACGGCCGCGCCGACCCAACCGGGTGGTCGTCGTCCTCGCAGGCGTTCTTGTTCTCGTCCTCGGCGCGGCTGGTGTGGCCGTCGTCCGTTCCGGCCCGGTCGCCTCCTGGCTGGGCACCTCGCCCACCACACGCGCGGCTGACGCCGACCCGACCGAACCACCACCCCCGCCGGTGTTGGCGCCCGCCGCCGCGAACGCGCCGGCGCCGACCCCGGACGGCGTACGCGCCGCGCTGGATCCCCTGGTCGGGAACGGTGCCCTGGGTGACGCGGTGAACATCTCGGTCGTCGACCCGGCCAGCGGGGTGGTGCTGTACGAACAGGGCCAGGAGACCCCGACCGTCCCGGCGTCGACCGCGAAGCTGGTCACCGCCGCGACCGCGCTGGTCGCCCGCGGCCCCGCGTACCGGATCACGACCCGGGTGGTCGCCGGAGCGCGGCCGGGCGAGGTCGTGGTCGTCGGCGCCGGGGACCCGACCCTGGCGGTCACCGGCACCGGGTGGTACCCGGGTGCGGGCCGGCTCGACGATCTCGCCGAGCAGGTGAAGAAGGCCCTCGGTGCCACGAAGCCGACCAGGGTGATCGTCGACGGCAGCCTCTTCTCCGGTCCGGAGGTCGGACCCGGCTGGGACTCTGACGCGACGACCGGCGGGTTCGGTGCGAAGATCACGGCGTTCATGACCGACGGCGCCCGGATCAACCCGAAGGACCCCGGCCGGGGGCAGGCCCGCCACTCGGATCCGGACATGGCCGCCGGCCGGGCCTTCGCCAAGCTGCTCGGACTGCCCGCCTCGGCGGTGGCCGAGGGAACCGCGCCGGCCGGGGGCACGACGGCCTCCACCGGGCCCGGTCCGGGCGGGGACGTCCCCGCCCCCGGGACCGAGCTGGGTCGGGTGGAGTCGCCGCCACTGCTCCGCCTGGTCGAGTTCATGCTGGAGGACAGCGACAACGTGATCGCCGAGGCGCTGGCCCGGCAGGTGGCGCTGGCCCGGGGCAGGCCGGCCTCGTTCGAGGCGGCGGCGACCGCGATGAACGAGGTCGTCGCCGAGCTCGGGCTTCCCGCCGAGGAGAGTCACCTCGTCGACGGCAGCGGCCTGTCCCGGGCGAACCGGCTCACCCCCGGTCTGCTGACCGACCTGCTCACCCTCGCCGCCCGGGGCACCCGGCCCGAGCTGGGCGCCCTGTTCTCGGGCATGCCGGTGGCGGCCTGGTCGGGCTCACTGCGCGACCGCTACGGTGACGCGCACCCGACCGCCACGGGCGCCGGGACGGTCCGGGCCAAGACCGGCACGCTGAGCGGGGTGCATGCGATCTCCGGAGTGGTGACCACGGCCGACGGTCGGCTGCTCGTCTTCGCGATCCTCGCCGACAGGGTGCCCGGCGGCACCGACGAGGCCCGGGTGGCGCTGGACCGGATCGCCTCCGCCCTCGCCGCCTGCGGCTGTCGTTGACAAGCTACGCCGGCCGGCCCGGCTCGGGTCCGCCTCGCGGCCCGCGCCGTCCCGCCCACCGGATCCGACGCTCGTCGCGCCACGGTGGGGTTACCCCGTGCCGGGTACGGTGGGTGCATGGCGCAGTTCGTGGACTGGGGTCTGGCCGCCGCCACCGCCGGCGCGTTGGGGAAGTCGGGGCCACGGGTCTCCCTTGACGAGGCCACCGAGGTGGTCGCCGATCTGCGGCGGTTGACGGACGAGGCCGCCGGTCACGTGCTGGAGTACACCGGGCTGCGCCCCCAGGTCGCGCATCCGCCGGTGCGCGTGGTGGACCGGCGGGACTGGGCGGCGGCCAACATCGCCGGACTGCGTGAGGTGGTCGACCCGCTGATCACCCGTCTCTCCGGGGACAAGCCGCCGGGAGCGTTCACGGACGTGATCGGGTCGCGGCTGACCGGCGCACAGGTCGGCACGGTGCTGGCCTACCTCTCCGGCCGGGTGCTCGGCCAGTACGAGGTCTTCTCGGCCGATCCCGGTCAACTGCTGCTGGTCGCGCCGAACATCGTCGAGGTCGAGCGGAAGCTGCGGGCCGAGCCGCGGGACTTCCGCCTCTGGGTCTGCCTGCACGAGGTCACCCACCGCACGCAGTTCACCGCCGTGCCCTGGATGCGCGGGCACTTCCTCGGCGAGGTGCAGGCGTTCGTCGACGCGGCACAGGCGGGCGGCGACAGCTTCCTCGACCGGCTCCGCCGGGGCATCGGCTCGCTCGCCGACGCGGTCCGCGACCCCGACGGCCGGGTCAGCGTGTTGGACCTCGTCCAGACGCCTGGCCAGCGTGCCGTGTTGGATCGGCTGACCGCGCTGATGACGCTGCTTGAGGGGCACGCGGAGTTTGTCATGGACGGCGTCGGGCCGGAGGTCATCCCGAGCGTCGAGACGATCCGCGCCAGGTTCAACCGCCACCGGGAGTCGGGCAACCCGCTCGAAAGGGCGCTCCGCAAGCTCCTCGGCATCGACGTGAAGCTGCGGCAGTACGCCGAGGGCCGCAAGTTCGTCCACGGCGTCGTGGAGCGGGTCGGGATGGACGGGTTCAACAAGGTCTTCAGCTCGCCGCTCACCCTGCCCCGGCTCGACGAACTCGGTGATCCCGACGCCTGGGTCGCCCGGGTGCACGGCTCGGCCGCCCCGGCCGCCGGCTGAGCGGCGCGGCGATGGCCACCGTACCGCCACCGGTGGCGGCCGTGCGGGTCGCCGTCCGGCGGGCGCTGGTCGGCGTACCGCCGCAACGGCCGGTCCTGGTCGCCTGCTCCGGCGGGGCCGACTCGCTGGCCCTGGCCGCCGCCACCGCCTTCGTCGCCCCGCGACTGGGGATCACGGCCGGACTGGTCAGCGTCGACCACGGCCTGCAACCGGGCTCGGACCAGCGGGCGACCCAGGTGGTCAAGTGGGCGGCCGAGCAGGGCTTCTCGCCGGCCGAGGTGGCGACCGTCGAGGTCGCCGGCCGGCCCGGGGGGCCGGAGGCGGCGGCGCGGGACGCGCGCTACCAGGCACTGGTTGCGCTGGCGCACCGGTACGGCGCCTCCACGGTGCTGCTCGGGCACACCCGGGACGACCAGGCGGAGACGGTGCTGCTGGCGCTGGCCCGGGGGGCCGGGCCGCGCGGCCTGGCCGGGATGCCGGCGCGCCGGGAGGTCTCCGGCGTGGTGCTGTCCCGACCGCTGCTGGAGGTTTCCCGGGAGCAGACCCGGGCGGCGTGCGCGCTGCTCGGGTTGACCCCGTGGGAGGACCCGCACAACGTCGACGACCGGTACGCGCGGGCCCGGGTCCGGGCCGAGGCCCTGCCCGCGTTGGTCCGCGCTCTGGGCCCGAAGGTACTGGACAACCTGGCCCGGACCGCCCGGCTGGTCGCGGCCGACAACGCCGTGCTCGACGACCTCGCCGCGGCGGGCTACGCGCGGGCGCGGACCGGGTCGACTCCGGCGGACCGGGCGGACGGGCCCCCCGCCGCGCTGGCCGTCGCGGTCCTGGCCGGGCTGGCACCGGCGGTGCGGACCCGGGTCCTGCACCGGTGGGCCCGGGAGCTGGGAGCGGCGCCGGCCGCGCTGTCCCACCGGCACGTCGCCGCGCTCGATGCTCTGGTGATGTCGTGGCGGGGCCAGGGGCCGGTGTCGCTGCCCGGCGGCATCCGGGTCGGCCGGTGCGGCGACCGGCTGGTCGCCGGCTGAGTCGGCCGGCGTGGCGACCGGCTGGTCGCCGGCTGAGTCGGCCGGCGTGGCGAGCGGTGGGGGCCGCGTGTCTGGTGCGTGCGGTAGCCGCCTGGTTACCGCGACGGGAGCGACGTCGGGAACGGCCGCCCCGGCGACGGGCCCGAACCGCCGTACGGCAGGCTAGGCAGCATGGCTCAGGGCTCCTGGTACGACGCCGACATCGACCGCGTGATCATTTCTGAGGAACAGATCCGGGAAAAGATTGCGGAACTGGCCAAACAGGTCGCGGCGGACTACGCCTCGGTGGACAACGGTCTCCTGCTGGTGGGGGTGCTCAAGGGCGCCGCCATGTTCATGGCCGACTTCGCCCGGGAGCTCGGCCGGCACGGGCCGCCCACCGAGATCGAGTTCATGGCACTCTCCTCGTACGGCCAGGGCACCACCTCCTCCGGCGTGGTGCGCATCCGCAAGGATCTGGACCGGGACATCACCGGCCGGCACGTCGTCGTGGTCGAGGACATCATCGACTCCGGCCTGACCCTCAACTGGCTGCTTCGGTACCTGGAGTCGCGCAAGGCGGCCAGCGTCGAGGTCGTCGCGTTGTTCCGCAAGCCGGACGCGATCAAGGTCTCGGTGCCGCTCAGGTACGTCGGCTTCGACATCCCGAACGAGTTCGTCGTCGGCTACGGCCTCGACTTCGCCGAGCGGTACCGCGAGGTGCCGTACGTCGGGGTGCTGAAGCCCGAGGTGTACAACCGATCCTGACGCCGTCGTCCCGTCGTCTCCTGGTCGGGCGGTTCGGTCCGTTCTGACCGTCTTGGTCACCGTCGCCGACATGTGGGGGGACGTTCAGCGCGTTCCCAGGAATCGCGGTTACGGTATGCGGTGGTGGCGCGGAGCACCCCGCGCCGGGTCTCCTGCCCCGCCGAGCCGGACAGGTGCCGGCGGCGAGGGCCGGTGACCGAGGCCGGGTTCCGTCGCCACCGGGCGCGGGGACCTGTCACCCCGGGGGCTCGCGGGCTCGCTCCTCGCGTTCACGGTGTACGGTCGAATGACCGCGGCGCGACACGAAGCGCCCGGTGTCGGAACCGCCCCGCACGGGAGGTTCCGGCGGCGACAGGTAGGCAAACCAGACGATCAGGACGTCGATCAGGAGGGTCCGGGCGTCGCGGCGCTCGACAACAGCATGGAACGTACGCGTTTCTTCCGCCGGCCGGTGGTCTGGATCATCCTGGTGATCATCGGCGCGATCGCGCTCAGCTCATTCTTCAGCGGTGGTCCGAGCTACCACAAGGTCGACACCACGGTGGCGCTCGACCAGCTCAACAAGGGCGGCATCGAGAAGGCTGTCTTCCAGGACAAGGAGCAGACACTCAAGCTCGACCTGGCACAGCCCGCCAAGTTCGGTGACAC
>CALGAM010000139.1 GCA_937951935.1 uncultured Micromonospora sp.
CAGCTCTCCGACGACGACTGGACCAAGCTGGCCCGCCGGATGGGCGAGATCAGCGAGGCGCCGCTCTTCGTCGACGACACGCCGAACATGAACCTGATGGAGATCCGGGCCAAGGCGCGGCGGCTCAAGCAGCGGCACGACCTCAAGATGATCGTCGTCGACTATCTCCAGCTGATGACCTCCTCGCGGCGGGTCGAGAGCCGACAGCAGGAGGTCGCGGAGCTGTCCCGGGGGCTCAAGCTGCTGGCCAAGGAGATCGAGTGCCCGGTGGTCGCGGTCAGCCAGCTCAACCGCGGCCCGGAACAGCGGACCGACAAGCGACCCCAGCTGTCCGACCTGCGCGAGTCGGGTTGTCTGACCGCCGACACCCGGGTACTGCGCGCGGACACCGGCGCCGAGACCACCATGGGGGAGCTGTTCGCCACGGGTGCCCGGGACGTGCCCGTGTGGGCCCTCGACGAGCGGCTGAGGTACGTGCGCAGGCACCTCACCCACGTGTTCCCCACCGGGGAGCGGCCGGTCTTCCGGCTACGTCTGGAGTCGGGCCGGGAGATCCGCGCGACCGCGAACCACCCGTTCCTCACCTACCAGGGCTGGACCCCGCTGGCGGACCTGGCCGTGGGTGACCGGATCGCCGTGCCGCGGCACGTGTGCGCGCCGGAACGGACCACCGTCTGGGACGACCGGCAGGTCATCCTGCTGGCGCACCTGCTCGGTGACGGTGCGACGCCGCTCCGGCAGCCGATCCGCTACGCGAGTGCCGACGTGGCCAACATCGAGGCGGTCCGGGACGCCGCGACGTACTTCGGCGTCACGGCGGTCCGGGACGACCCCGCGCGGGCCGGGCGGGTCACGCTCCGGCTGCCCGCCCCCGACCGGCTCACCCGCGACGACGCTCACCCCGTGGCCGCCTGGCTGGAGTCGCTGGGCCTGTGGGGCCGGCCCGACCACGAGAGGTTCGTACCGGCGGACGTGTTCGCACTGCCGAAGGGCCAGATCGCGCTGTTCCTGCGCCACCTGTGGGCAACCGACGGCGCCGTCAGCCTCGACGCGGAGGGCGCCGTCGGGGCGGTCGGGCGGATCTCCTACACCTCGGGCAGCCGCCGCCTCGTGGAGGACGTGGCCCGCCTGCTGTGGCGCTTCGGCATCCAGTCGCGGGTCACGACCACCGGAGGGGTTGGCCTCCGGGACCGTCACCGCCTCGACGTCCACGGCGCCGAGGACCAGGAGGCGTTCTGCCGGGTCGTCGGGGTGCACGGACGGCTCGGGGACACGGCCCGGCGGCTGCAGGAGCAGATCAGAAACCGTCGGGCGACCGCCAACCTCGACACCGTTCCCCGCGAGGTGTGGGAGCGCGCCGCCACCATCCTCGCCGACCGCGACGTGCCACACCGGCAGCTGGCCCTCGTCGGGGCCGGCGCGCGGTCGCACGGGGGGACGCCGCCGACACCCGGCCCGTACGCCGACCACGGTCCGTCCCACGAGCGCATCGCGCGGGTCGCGGCCCTCCTCGACGACAACCACCTGGAGATGCTGGCCACCAACGACGTCACCTGGGATTGCGTCACGGCCGTCGAACCCGCCGGTGTCGAGCCCGTCTACGACGCGACGGTGCTCGGGGCGCACAACTTCGTCGCCAACGGGATCGCCGTGCACAACTCGATCGAGCAGGACGCCGACGTCGTCATCCTGCTGCACCGCGACGACTACTACGACAAGGAGTCCCCCCGGGCCGGCGAGGCGGACTTCATCGTCGCGAAACACCGCAACGGCCCGACCGACACCATCACGGTGGCCGCCCAGCTGCACCTGGCCCGCTTCGTCGACATGGCGGTCGTCTGACCGACCGGGCACGGTGCCGGGCGGAGCGGTCGACCCACCCGCCGCGCCGACCGGCCGGAGAGTCCCGGCGCCCGGGTGCCGCGCCGGCCGCGGGTCGGCGACGGGTGTGGGCGGCCGTACCGGTCGGGATCCCGCGGCCGGACGGGCGGTGGGGGCGGTCAGTCGAAGAGTTCCTCCAGGAAGCCCTTGCGGCGCTTGGGCCGGTGGTGCCCGTGGTAGCCGTACGGATGACCGTAGACCGGGGCCGGGTAGCCGTGCGCGGGCGGCGGTGGCGGTGGAACGTGGCTCGGGGTCGGGACGTGGCCCGGCGCCACGTAGCCGGGCCGGCTCGGTGGCGGCGGTGGGGGCGGCACGTAGGCACCGCCGGTCGCTGGCGGCGTGGTTGAGGGCGGCGGCGGTGGGGGCGGCACGTAGGCACCGCCGGTCGCCGGCGGCGTGGTTGAGGGCTGCGGCGGACGGGGGGCGAACTGCTGGTTCCAGTTCGCCTCGGCCTCGAAGAGCTTCTCCAACTCGCCTCGGTCGAGGAAGATGCCGCGGCACTCGGTGCACTGGTCGATCGTGACGCCGCTGCGCTCGTACTGCCGCATCTCGCCACGACACTTCGGACAGGTCAACTGCATTCCTCGACCGTACCCGCCCCGGTCACCCCTCCCCGGTCAACGCCGCCACCACCTCCTCGTCGGACACCTCGTGGAAGTCGTCGTAGAAGCGGCTCACCGCGCCGAAGTCGGCCGGGCGGTGTGGACAGACGACCTCGTCGGCGGTGCGGGTCAGCAGCTCGTACGCCTCGGGCGCGCCGACCGGCACGGCGAACACCACGCGCCGGGCGCCGAGGGTGCGGGCGACCTCGACCGCGGCCCGGGCGGTGGCCCCGGTGGCGAGCCCGTCGTCGACCACGACGGCGATCCGGTCGTCGAGACGCAGCGGCGGCCGGTCGGCGCGGTACCGCTGCTCGCGGCGGCGCAGTTCGGCGGTCTCCGCCCGGACCACAGCCTCCACCTCGTCGGGCGCCAGCCGCGCGGCGATCTGCTGGTTGAGGACCCGTACCCCGCCCGGCCCGACGGCGCCGAAGGCCAGCTCGGGGGCCAGCGGGAGGCCGAGCTTGCGGACGACGAGGACGTCGAGCGGCGCGGCGAGGCGCCTCGCCACGGCCGCCGCCACCGGTACGCCGCCGCGAACCAGCCCGAGGACGGTCACGTCGGCCCGGTGGGCGAGGTGGCCGAGGTGGTCGGCGAGCACGGTTCCGGCCTCGGTCCGGTCCCGGTACGTGGTGTCCACGTCTCAGGTGTACGCCCTGGCGGGGCGGCGTGCTGGCGGACCGCCGAGAAAACCCGGGCGGCCCGGCTTCCGGCCGCGAACGACGACCCGGGGGCGTGCGGGCCCGTCACAGCCACCGGCCGAGCAGCCAGCCGACGGTGGCGGCGCCGAACCCGAGGCCGAGGGTGGCCGCGACGTTGAGCAGCGCCCGGGTCCGGCCCGACGGCCCGGAACGGGCCAGCCGTACCGACTCGTAAGCGAAGGTCGACCAGGTGGTCAGGGCACCGCAGAAGCCGGTGCCCAGGAGCGCGGCGACCCAGCCGGGCAGGGCGCCGCCGAGGCCGCCGAGCAGGCCGAGCAGGAACGACCCGGTCAGGTTGGCCGCGAACGTACCCCAGGGCGTGGGCCGGTCGTGGCGTTCGACCAGCCAGGTGATCCCGAACCGGCAGACCGCGCCGAGCGCGCCGCCGACCAGCACCATCACCCAGGTCACCACGAGCGCACCCGTTCCGCCGCCCACATGCCGAGCCGTACCGCGACGACGGCCCCGGCGAGCGTGCCGAGGAGGTAGCCGAGGGCCAGCCCGGGGCGGCCGGCGGCGACGAGCCCTCTGGCCTCGACCGCGTACGTCGAGAAGGTGGTGAAGCCGCCCAGCACCCCGGTGCCGAGGAACGGGCGGACCAGCCGGTGCCGTGCGACCCGGGTTTCGACGACCTGCATGAGCACCCCGATGAGGGCACACCCGGTGAGGTTGGTGACCAGGGTGGCCCAGGGGAAGCCGGCGGGTGTGTGGGGCCAGGCGACGGCGATGCCGTACCGGGTGACGGCGCCGAGCGCGCCGCCGAGGGCGACGGCCGCGACCACGTCCCAGGCGGGGCGGCCGAGCCTGGCGGCGGTCGGCGGCGCCGTACCGGCCGGTCCGGCTGGTTGTGCCGTACCGGCCGGTTCTGTCGGTCTGCCCGGTCGCGCCGTCCCGGCCGGTTCGGCCGGTTCGTCGGGCCCGGCCGGCGCCTCGCCGGGCCGGGGCGGGGTCACGAGGCGGTGGCCGGGGAGGTGTTTGCCGCGCCGCTCACCCCCTCCGACGTGGGGGTGGTGGGGCGCAGCGCGGGCACCCAGGCCAGGAACGCGACCGGGTAGAGCAGGTAGCCGAAGCGGGTGGCGGGCATCAGCAGGATCGCCGCGAGCAGGCCGCACCCGCAGTAGAGCGCGGCGGAGGCGGCGGTGCGGGGCGGGCGACGGACGAGCAGGACGGCGATCACCAGCCCGGCCGCGACCAGCAGCGCGGTGGCGACGACCCGGCCGCCGGGGAACGCCTGGGCGATCAGGTGGCCGGGGAACGGCGACTGGGCGGGGCTGGCGACCAGCCCGTGGCCGAGGGGGAACCGCAGGACGTTCTCGACCAGCGCCGCCGGGTCGACCAGCAGGGGCGGGACCAGCGCGAGCACCGGCAGCCCGAACGCGGTCGCGGCGAACCGCGGCACCACCGAGCGGGTGCCGCCGGGTACCGACCGGGCGTGGACGATCGTGTGGACCAACAGGACGAGCGCCACCGGCCAGGCGAAGAGCTTCAGCGCGGCGGCCAGGCCGACGGCCAGTCCCGCGCCGAGATACCGACCCCGGGCCGCGAGGGCGAGGGCGAGCAGGCACAGCGCGAGGACCGGCAGGTCGTCACCGCCGGTCGCCAGGGTCAGGGCGCAGGTCGGGAAGACGGTCGCGATCTGCACCGCCCGGAGGAGGGCGGCGCTGTCCGCACGTCCCGCGTCGGGTGCCAGGGCCGGGTTCGGGGCCGGTCGGCGCAGGACGAGGACGGCGGCGAGCAGTGCGGCGGCGGTGCCGACCGCGAACCAGACCCGCGCGTCGGTCCACCACACGTCACCGGCGACGGCCCGGGGCAGACCGAAGATCGCCATTCCCGGCTGGTACGGCGTGTAGCCGAGCAGCCGTTCGTCGACCGGCAGCGCGGCGATCGCGTCCCGCCCGAGGTACGGCGTGCCGTGGTCGAGCAGCCGGGCTCCGGCCTGTTCGATCACCACGACCTCCTCCTGGGCCCGGTCGAGCCGGCCGCCGGCCCGCTCGACCGCCTGCCAGACCAGGGGCAGCAGCGCGGTGCCGGCCCAGGTGAGGGCGATCAGGGTGGCGCGGGTGACGGTGCCGCCCAGCCGGACCGCCGGTAGCCGAAGGTAGACGTAGATCAGGCCCAGGACCGCGGCCGCGGCGGCCAGGTAGCCGACGATGGCGACGTCTGCCCAGGCGACGTGCGGCAGCAGCGTGGAGTTCTGCACCGTGTACGAGGCGAACGCGGTGGACAGTCCGTAGAGCACCAGGTCGCCGCCGAGCCTGCGGCTCGTCGCGTCGGCCGGTCGCCGCTGCCAGCGTCCACCGAACGACGGCCTCGATCCCGGCCCGGGGTGGGTGGCCTGCTGTGGGGTGCCTCCGGCGCTGGTCTGGGTGTCCTTTACATTCACGCCGGCAAGTGTGGCAGACGTTCGGCGCGACGGGCGCCCGTCCGGCGGCCGGGCGACAGTCGGACGACGGCGCCGGCGTCGTGCAGGGCGGGGGCGAGTGTGCCGGGGCGGCCCTCCGCGCCCTGCTGCAACGCGGAGAGGAGCCGGGTGGCGGACATCGGCCGCGCGAAGAGGTGGCCCTGACCGGCGGCGCAGCCGAGTTCCCACAGCGCCCGTCGCTGCGGCTCGCTCTCCACCCCCTCGGCCACCACGACCAGGTCGAGGCTGCGGCCGAGGTCGACGGTGGACCGGATCACCGCGGCGGCCTCCGCCGAGGTCTCCATGGCGGCGACGAACCCGCGGCCGATCTTCAGTTCGTGTACGGGGATCCGGGACAGCACCGACAGCGACGAGTAGCCGGTGCCGAAGTCGTCGAGGGCGAGTCGGATCCCCGCGTCCCGCAGCTGCCCGAGCACCTGGTCGACCACCTCCAGCTGGCTGAGGGCCAGCGTCTCGGTGAGTTCCAGGACGAGCCGGTGCGGGGGCAGGTCGTGGGCGCGCAGCCGGGCCAGCACGGATCCGGGGAACCGGGCGTCGAGGAGGCTGCGCGGCGAGACGTTGACCGCCACCGGCAGGTCGAACCCGGCCTCCCGCCAGGTCCGGACGGCGAGCAGCGACTGGTCGAGCACCGCCTCGGCGAACGCCGGCAGCAGACCGGAGCGTTCGACCGTCTCCAGGAACCGGTTCGGGTCGATGGTGCCCCGGGCGGGGTGTTTCCACCGGGCCAGCGCCTCGGCCGCGAGCACCTCGCCGGTGCCGAGGTCCACGATGGGTTGGAAGGTGACGGTGAACTCGTGCTCGGCGACCGCCCGGCGCAGGTCGCCGCCGAGTGCCAGCCGTCCGAGGTCGGCGGTGTCCCGGGCCGCCGCGTACGTGACGATCCGGCGTCCGGTCCGTTTGGCCTGGTACATCGCCACGTCGGCGCGGCGCAGCAGCTCGGTCACGCCACCGCTGCTCGGGGCGACCGCGATGCCGCCGCTGGCCTCGACGTTGATCCGCATGCCGTCCAGCTCGATCGGCTCGTGCAGGGCGTTGAGCAGGGTCTCGGCGCGGTGGGCGGCGACCGCCGGGGCCGGGAGCGCGTGGAAGAGGACGGCGAACTCGTCTCCGCCGAGCCGGGCCACCAGGTCGTCACCGCGTACCGCGCCGCGCAGCCGCTCGGCGACCTGGACCAGCACCCGGTCTCCGGCGGTGTGGCCGAGGGTGTCGTTGACCTCCTTGAAGTGGTTGAGGTCGATCAACAGGAGGGCGACGACCCCTTCGGCGCGGCGCTGGCTGAGCAGCTCCGTGCCACGGTCCAGCAGGTGGCGCCGGTTGGCCAGGCCGGTCAGCGCGTCGTGCCGGGCGGCGTGGGCGTGTTCCTCCGCGACCCGGTTGAGTTCGGCGTACGCCGAGGCGTTGCGGACCGCCGTGCAGAGCGCCGAGGCGAAGGTGCGCAGGGTGTACCGCTCCCGTTCGGAGAGCCGCACCGGCCCGTGGAAACGCAGCCGCAGCGTGCCGACGGCACTGTCGTCGTACCCCTTGAGGGGTACCGGGATGACGTCTCCGGTGGTGGTGGAGGGGCAGCTGTTCGTGCCGTCGTACGTGATGGTGTCGCAGGTGCCGCGCACCGTGCGTCCGGTGTCGTGCAGCTCCACCTCGACCTCGTCGGCGGAGAAGAGTTTCGCGGCCTCCGCCACGGCGGTGTGCAGGACCGTGTCGAGGTCGACGACGTTGAGCGCGTCGGTGGTGTGGGCCAGCCGCTGCCAGGCCTCCCGCTCGGACCGTGCCCGGACCCGGGTGGCGTACGCGAGGTGCAGGCTCAGCGCCAGCGGCGGCACCGCCACGAGCAGTCGCACGTCGTGCCGGATGAGCATCAGCGTGAGGACCGCGACGACGAAGCGCACCAGGTAGCCGACGAGCCGGAGGTCCCAGTGCGCGGTGAACTGTCGGCGGATCTTCTGCCCGCTGGCCATCGCGATCACGGGTATCGCGACGATCTCGTCGACCAGCGCCGCCACGGTGAAGGCCAGGGCGACCGGGCCGATCATCCGGGCGAGCTCGGGCAGCGGCCACGCCGGGCCGGCGACGACGGTGAGGGCCGTCCCCGCCGCGGCGGCGACGAGCATGTTCTTGGCGACGTTGAAGACCGTCTTGTGGAGCGGCGACCGGTGTATCCGGCTCGACACGACCAGGCTGATCCCGGTGCAGAGCACCACCCAGGGGGTGGGCGCGACGGCGACGCCGACCACGATCGCCGTGTCGTTCCACGTGATGGCGTGGGTGGTCGACCGGATCCGGATCGGCGCCCACACGCTGGCGCTCACCGTGATCGCGACGACCAGGGCTGACAGCAGCACCAGGTCTCTGAGCTCGTCCGGCGGCTCCGGGTGGGCCAGGATGGTCAGCACCGCCGCAACAGCCGCAGAAACAGCGACGAGACCGAGGAGCGGCATGAGCCGCTGATCGGTCTCGTTGTCGATTCGCTGTCTCACGTCGGTTCCTCAACGTTACGGGGCCCTTGTGGTCCGTAACGGTAGCAACTCGAACGCGGAGTGTGGTGGCTCATATCCTCAGTGCCAGTCGTTGGAGCGCATGACCGCTTTCTCCTTTCGGTCGACGGGACCCCCGAAACCGGTCGGGATGTTTCCCGGTCGTCTCGTGCGTTCGCGATGACCGAATCGTAGGGGCAGTACGCGGTGTTTGGCGATAATAAATGTCGCTATGCGCAGTATTAGTCAACTATAGCCTGATTCGTTACCCTCTGTCCATATATGGAAACGCAGTGCGGCGATCATCGTGTCGCCGGCGGGGTCAGGAAAGGCCTCGCGATCCTTCACTCCGGGATACTCGTTCCGACGTCGCTCCGAAAGACCTGGTCCGCCACCCTCGGAGGGATTCCCCTCGTCGCCGAGAGAGGGTGTTCGGGTCCCGGTGAGCGATGTGATCTATTCCACTCAGGTAATGCGAGTGTCGGTGTAACGCGGCGCGAATTCCATCGGGTGACCTGCCAGAACCTGCCGTGTTCGATCGGCCGATCCGTCACGGGGTCATCGCTGGCAAAGAGTGACGTATCGGGAGATGGTGCGGAAGACGCGGCCTGGTGCGATGTTGCCCGGCAAAGCAAGACCTTGACGTACGTAAATATCTGTGGTGCCGGGACGGTCGACTCCCCACCACTTCCCGACCCACCCCACCACCGACTTCCGACCGACCCCCGACCCCCGACCGGTCCCACCCCGACCGACTCCGCCCGGTCCGCGTGCTCCTGCGGCACCGCGGGGACCGGTAGGCTCGCGACGTGACCCAGCCCGCGCGTCTCACCCACGTCGATGCCCGCGGCACCGCCCGGATGGTGGACGTCTCCGGCAAGTCGGTCTCGGCGCGCCGCGCCGTCGCCGCCGGTCGGCTGCGTACCACCGCCGAGGTCGTCGAGCTGCTGCGCCAGGACGGGCTGCCGAAGGGCGACGCGCTCGCCGTCGGCCGGCTCGCCGGCATCATGGGCGCCAAACGCACCGCGGACCTGATCCCGCTCTGTCATCCGATCGCCCTGCACGGCGTCACCGTCGACCTGGAACTCGGCACCGACACCGTCGAGATCACCGCGACCGTCCGTACCGCCGACCGGACCGGGGTCGAGATGGAGGCACTGACCGCGGTCGCCACCGCCGGGCTCGCGCTGTTCGACATGGTGAAGGCCGTCGACCCGGCGGCCTCGATCGAGGGGGTACGCGTGCTGCGCAAGGAAGGCGGCAAGACCGGCGACTGGACCCGACCGGCGGACCGGCCGTGAGCCGGGGCGAACCCGCCGTGAGCCGGGGCGAACCGGCCGCCATCCGGGCCCGGGTCGTGGTGGCCTCCAACCGGGCGGCCGCCGGGGTGTACGCCGACACCAGCGGGCCGCTGCTGGTCGCCGGCCTGACCGAGCTCGGCTGCCAGGTCGACGAGCCGATCGTGGTGCCGGACGGCGACCCGGTCGGCGAACAGCTGCGCCGGGCCGCGGCGGACGGCGTCGACGTGGTGGTCACCAGCGGGGGCACCGGCATCAGCCCGACCGACCGCACCCCCGAGGTCACCCGGGCCCTCCTCGACTACGAGATCCCCGGCATCGCCGAGGCGATCCGGGCCCACAGCCGGGAGAAGGTGCCGACCGCCGTGCTCTCCCGGGGGGTGGCCGGGGTGCTCGGCCGGACCCTGGTGGTCAACCTTCCCGGCTCGACCGGCGGGGCACGTGACGGGCTGGCCGTCCTCGGGCCGATCCTCAGGCACGCCGTCGACCAGTTGCGCGGCGGCGACCATCCCCGGGCGGACTGACCCGCACTCGCCCCACGGCCGTCACACTCCGCGGATAGGCTCGGGCGGTGCACGTGAGAAGCCTGGACGAGTCGACCGGAGGGCCGGCATGAGCACGGACACGGCCGTCGCCGCCGACCCGCCGGCCGCGCCGGCCACGCTGGCCTGGGCGGAGGCCCGCGCCCGGGCGTACGCCGCGGGCCGCGCCGCCGCCAGCGAGCCGGTCGAACTGCCGCTGGCCGAGGCCGACGGCCACACCCTGGCCGACCCGCTGACCACGCTCACCGACCTGCCGGCCTTCCCGACCTCCAGTGTGGACGGCTTCGCGGTGCGGGGTCCCGGCCCCTGGCGGGTCGTCGGCCGGGTCCTGGCCGGCGGCACCCCGCCGCCGCTGACCGAGGACGACACCGCCGTCGAGATCGCCACCGGGGCGATGGTCCCCGACGGCGCGACCGGGGTGCTCCGGGTCGAGGAGTCGACCCGGACCGCCGACGGGCGGGTCGCCGGCACGCTGCGGTCCACCCCGGAGTGGCGGTACCAGGGCGAGGAGGCGTCCGCCGGGGAGGAACTCCTTCCCGCCGGGACACCGGTCGATCCCGGGGTGATCGGGCTCGCCGCCTCCTGCGGCTACGACACGCTGCGGGTCCGCCGCGCGCCCCGGGCCGCGCTGATCGTCTTCGGTGACGAGCTGCTCACCGCCGGCCGCCCCGGCGCGGGCCGGGTCCGTGACTCCCTCGGCCCGGCGGTCCCCGGCTGGCTGCGCCGGTACGGCTGCGCCCGCACCGTCGAGGTCGTCGGACCGGTCGCGGACACCCTCGACGCGCACGTCGCCGCGTTGCGCCGGGCCCTGGACCGCGCCGACCTGGTCTGCACCACCGGTGGCACCATGCACGGCCCGGTGGACCACCTCCATCCCGCGCTGGGCGAGCTCGGCGCCGAGTACGTCGTCAACACGGTCGCGGTACGCCCCGGGTTCCCGATGCTGCTGGCCCGGGTGGCCGGCGCGGACGGGCGTACCCGGTTCGTCGCCGGCCTGCCCGGCAACCCGCAGTCGGCGATCGTGGCGGCCGTCTCGCTGGTCGCCCCGCTGCTGGCCGGTCTGCGGGGCCGCCCGATGCCGGAGCTGCCCCGGGCGACGCTGGCCGAGGCGGTGCCCGGCAGGGGTGACTTCACCCACCTGGCGCTGGTCCGCCTCGACCCGGTCGGCAACACCGCCCACCCGCTCCGGCACGTCGGTTCGGCGATGCTGCGCGGGCTCGCCCGGGCGGACGGCTTCGCCGTGATCGCGCCCGGCACCCGTGGCGAACCCGGGGACCGGGTGCCGGTCGTGCCGCTGCCGCTGCTGCCGGGCGAGCGTGTCTGGGAAGGACGGGGATGAGCGTCGAGGCCGAGCAGGTCACCGGGTCGGGTGCCGCACCCGGGGGTCGGGTGCGGCACTGCGCGGTCGGCACCGAGCCGCTGGACGTCGCGTTTCACGAGGCGCTGGTCGCCGACGCCGCCGCCGGCGCGGTCGTGTCGTTCCAGGGCGTGGTGCGCGACCACGACCACGGGCGCGCGGTGACCCGACTGGAGTACGAGGGGCACCCGAGCGCCGCGGACGTGCTGCGGGAGGTGGCCGCCGAGATCGCCGCCGACCCGGACGTGGTCGCGGTCGCGGTCTCGCACCGGCTCGGCGTGCTGGAGATCGGCGACGCCGCCCTGGTGGCGGCGGTGAGCAGCGCACACCGGGCGGCCGCGTTCGCGGCCTGTGCCCGGCTGGTGGACGAGGTGAAGGCCCGGTTGCCGGTCTGGAAGCGCCAGTTCTTCGCCGACGGCACCGAGGAGTGGGTCAACTGCGCCTGAGGTGTGGCCGCCGGGCTCCGCCGGCCGGCGTGCCGTCACGCGGCGGTGACCGGCCGGCGAAGCCGGTGCTCGGCTACGGCCGGCCGACGAGCCGCCGTTCGAGGCGGACCTGTTCGGCGTAGAACGTCGGCTCCGCGCCGGGCCGCCAGGGCAGGGCGGCGAGCAGCACGATGACCGCGAGCGCCAGGGAGTTCTCCATCAGCGCGCCGAAGAGGCCGTCCTGGTAGTGCGAGACCTCCGGCAGCTGGTGTTCGTACGGCCAGATCGGCGACACCAGGAAGAGCAGGTAGAGCCCGACCGCGGCGAGCCCGTGCCGGAGCCCGACCAGGGTGGGGAACCAGATCGGGGTGCGGAGACCGCCGAGGCCGGCCGGTCCTGACCCGGGCGGCAGCGGAGGCCGGTGTGCCGGCAGGCGGCTGGCGAGGCGGCGCCGCCCCGCCGCGTCGGCGAGGATGACGATCGCCGGAACCACCCAGACCAGGTGGTGCGACCAGGAGATCGGGCTGATCACGTTCGTGGTGAGCCCGACCAGGGTGAAGGCGGTCAGCTCATCACCCTCGGCGTGCGCGTGCGTGGCGCGGGAGAGTCCGAGGGCGAGCATCAGCATCGCGAACGAGAACCAGAGCAGCGTCGGGGTCTCGATGGAGTCGTAGAGCCGGGCGAGCACCCCGGCCAGCGACTGGTTCGGTGTCATGTCCGCCGCGCCGACCCGCTCGGTCTGCCACAGCACGGAGGTGAAGTAGGCGGTGGACTCCCGGCTCGCGACCGCGAACGTCCCGACGGTGACGGTGAGGACGGTGCCGATCGCCGTCATGGCGGCCCGCCACTGCCGGGTCAGTACGAGGTAGACGATGAACAGCGCCGGGGTGAGCTTGACCGAGGTGGCCAGGCCGATCCCGACCCCGGCCCAGGCGCCGCTGAACAGGAGCCGCCGCAGCGGGCCGTCGCTCGGGCGGATCCGGGCGCCGCGCCGGGCCTGCCAGCGCAGTGCGACCAGGTCGGCCATGACGAGGCCGAACAGCAGCAGGTTGACCTGCCCGTACCCGAGGGTCTCCCGGACCGGCTCCAGGGCCACCGCGGCCGGCACCGCGAGGCCGACGGTGAACCAGGGCGACCAGCCGAGCCGGTCGGCGATGGGCCTGAGCAGCGCGGCGAGGACGACGGTGAGCGCGGCGAGGCTGGCGAGCGTGTTGAGCCAGGCGGCCAGGCCGAGCGGGATCTTCGCCATCGGCAGCATGACGAGGCCGGCGAAGGGCGGGTAGGTGAAACCGAGGGTGGTTCTGGGCGCGATGAACTCGTAGAGGTCGTTGCCGCCCGCCCACCAGACCACCGCGCCGTGGTAGATCCGCATGTCGAAGAAGGTGTACGGCCGTCCGAACGCGGCAATGGCGAGCCACGATGCGTAGCAGACGATGGCAACGACGCCAAGCCGTACGACCGTTCGACGGTCGATCCCACGCACAAGGCGACGGACTGGGGCGAGGCGGCCTAGCCGTCTTGCGACGGTCGCCGGCATGGCGTGGCCACCCCCGTACCGATGTCGGTGTTCCGCCCAGGTCCTCCTCGGAGCCTAGAACGGTAGATCACTCGGCTGCCTCCCGCGTTATGCGACCGTGTCCGATCCCACACTGGTTCGCGACATTTCCACCGCGTTTAACGTACGGGTGCAGTTCACGTCATTCAGTAACACTCGGCTAGGTGAAACTAGCATATGTCCGGCATGGAGCGTTCATTAATTCCGTGGATTTCGATGCGACCGGGCGGGGTCGGCACGGCCCGCGCCGAGACCGCACCCACCGGGTGAGCGGCGCTCGCGCGTTCCGCGTACGCCGAGGCCGCGCGCCAGGCCCGCCAACCCGCGCGGCGCGGGGGTCATCCCGGAACGCGTCGTGCCGCCGCGGCGGCCCGGACCGCGATCCGCGCGTCCCGACGGGCCGCCCGCACCGTGCGGCGTACCGCGCGGCGCCCGCGGTCGACCGCGTGGCCGGCCCGCCAGCCCAGCCCCGGCCGGCCCTGGGTGTCGGCGACGGCGAGCAGCAGCCCACCGACCAGACCGAGGTTCTTCAGGAAGTGGATCTGGTGGGCGCGCCGCTGCACCGGGTCGTCGACCGTCCAGAACGGATGCCCGGCGAGCGTGGTCGGCACCAGGGAACCGGCCAGCGCCGCGGCGGCCGGCCGGGTGAGGCGACCGGTGGCCAGCAGGGCGCCGCCGACGACCTGGACGGCGGCGTTGAACCGGACCAGGCTGCGGGCGTCGGTCGGGATGCGGGCGTGCACCCGGGACAGGACCGGCCCGATCCTCTCCGTCACCCGCCGTGCCGGCTCCACCTGTGGGTCCGGGTTGCGGAGGACACGGGCGCCGGCGACCACGAAGGTCGTGCCCAACAGGGCGCGCGCGACGGTGCGGACGGGTCTCATGGGTCAAGTCTTACCGATCCGCCGCACGTTTCACCGAAGAAGGGACAGACGAAACGAGGCGGTGGCGGTACCGTCGCGTGCTGTGACCATCGTGCGGCTGCGACCGGAGGGACCGGCCGATCACCTTGGTGTCCGGCGCCTGGTGGCCCAGGCGTTCGCCCACCCGGACGGCGGACCGCCCCCGGAGGTCCAGCTTGTCGAGGCGCTGCGCCACAGTGACGCGTGGCTGCCCGAGCTGTCCATGGTGGCCGAGGCCGACGGCGAGTTGGTCGCCTACGCCCTGCTCAGCCGGGTCTGGGTGCAGCCGGGCCGGATTCCCGCGCTGGCGCTGGGACCGGTGGCGGTACGCCCCGACCGGCAGCGCCGCGGCCACGGCCGGGAGGTCGTCCAGGCCGCGCTCGACGCCGCCGCCGAGCTCGGCGAGCGACTGGTGGTGGTGCTCGGCAACCCGGCCTTCTACGAGCGCTTCGGGTTCGTCCCGGCGGCCCGGTTCGGCCTGACCGGTCCGTGGTCGGGGCTCGGGGATCCGTGGCAGGTCCTGGTCCTGCCGTCGGCGGACGGCTCCCGGCCCGAGGTGCCGCGTGGCGAGGTGACCTATCCGCCGCCGTGGTCCCGGGTCTAGCCGGTACCCCACCAGACCGGGTCAGGACGGCTGGGTGCGCAGGTAGCGGCCGAAGTGCGGCACGGTGAAGGCCACCGTCCCGCGTTCCCCGGAGTAGATCAGGCCCTTCTTGATCAGCGCGTCCCGGGCCGGGGAGAGACTCGCCGGTCTGCGGCCGAGCGACCGGGCGATCTCGGCGGTGGAGACCGCGGTGTCCACGTCGTCGCGGTCCGGGTCCGCGTCGCCCGCGCCGTCGCCGCCCCCGACGCGGGAGAGCGCGGCCATGGCCCGCATGTACTCGCGCTCCGCCGGGGTCGCCCGCTCGAACCGGGACCCGAAGAAGCCGACCGCCAGCTCGGCCTCCGCCTCGGGGGCGGCGACCCGGACGTCGGCGGGGGTGATCGGCGAGCGGGGCGCGTGGTCCCAGGTGGCCTTGCCGTAGGCCTGGACGAAGTACGGGTAGCCGCCGGACTTCTCGTAGAGCAGGTCGAGGGCCTTCGGCTCGTACTCGACGCCCTCCCGGGCGGCCGGCGCGCAGAGTGCCTGGTCGGCGGCGATCCGGTCCAGCCGGTCGATCCGCTGGTAGCGGAAGAGCCGTTCCGAGTACGACTTCGCGGCCGACAGCACGGCCGGCAGGTGTGGCAGCCCGGCGCCGACCACGATCAGCGGCGCGCCCAGCTGGGACAGCTCGTGGCAGGCGGCGCAGAGCCCGGAGACGTCCTCCGGGCCGAGGTCCTGCATCTCGTCGACGAACAGGGCGACGCCGGTGCCGACGTCGGCGGCGACCTCGGCCGCGTCGGTGAAGAGCTCCACCAGGTCGATCTCGATGTCACCGGAGTCGGCGCGTCCGCTCGCCGCCGGTACGTCGATGCCCGGCTGCCACCGGTCGCGCAGCCGCCCGGGGCCGCCGCCGGAGCCCCGGCCGCCGGCCGGGGCGGCGCGCAGCGCGAACGCCTTGAGCACGCCGAGGAAGTCGTCGATCCGGTCGGGGGCGCGGTGCCGGGGGGCCAGTTCCCGGATCGCCATGTGCAGGGCGGCGGCGATCGGGCGGCGGATCGACTGGTCGGGCCGGGCCTCGATCTTGCCGGTGCCCCACAGCCGGCCGATGGCCTGGGACCGGAGGGTGTTGAGCAGGACGGTCTTGCCGACGCCGCGCAGCCCGGTGAGCACGAGGCTGCGTTCCGGCCGGCCCCGGGCGATGCGCTCCAGCACGATGTCGAAGACCTCGAGCTCGCGCTCCCGGCCGGCGAGTTCGGGCGGGCGCTGACCGGCGCCGGGAGCGTACGGGTTGCGCACCGGATCCACGTATCGCACCGTATCTGGCCATCTAACCGACAGGCTAGAAATGGCTAGATCGGGCTAGGTGTGTCGCGGT
>CALGAM010000140.1 GCA_937951935.1 uncultured Micromonospora sp.
GACCCCGTGTCGGCACCGCCGCACCAGGTCTCCGTGCCGCCGCACCAGACCTCGGCACCGCCACACCAGGTCTCCGTGCCGCCGCACCAGACCTCGGCACCGCCGCTTCCGCTGCCCGAGATGCCAGGCGCCTATCCGAGCAGCGCGCCCCCGGCCTCGGATCCCTCGTACGATCCGCTCTACTCGCCGGTCCGGCACATCGTGCCCTCCGAGCCACGCCCCAGCCGCCGCAAGCTCTGGATCGGGGTCGCGGCGGGCGTCGTTCTCCTGCTCGGGGCGGCCGGGACGGTGTTCGCGATCGTCGCGTCGGGTGACGACGAGCCACCCAGGCCGCCTGCGACCGCCCAGGCCACCACCAGCGCACCGACGGTTCCGATGCCGACGTCCTCACCGTTGGCCCCGGGTAAGGAGCCTCCGAAGGAGAAACCCTGGCCCACGGAGTGGCCACAGTTCGACGAGACGTACGGGATACGGACCTTCAACTTCGAGGGCCTCGGCTTCCCGGTGAAGGTGCCGCAGGCGTGGCAGTGCTCGCTGGTCGAGCAGGCGCCGGGGTACACGAAACTCAACTGCGGCATACCGCCGGGTCAGGGCCCCGAGATCGGTGGCGAGATCGTCGTCCGGGCATGTCAGCCGTGTGACGGCGAGACCCGGTTCGCCATGCGCAGGGCCGAGGAGGCGTGGGGTCTGCAGTGGATCCGTGCCGGACAGACGGCGCTCTACGCCGAGTCCTTCCAACTCCAGGGCAACGGTGAGCGGCGCTACGGGCTGGTCCTCATCGGCTTCTTCCGATCGGACAGCAGGGTCGACCACCAACTGGTGCTGCGGATGACCGCGCCGGTTGAGGGTGCCGGCCAGATCAGGCGGGTCGCCAACTATCTGCGTGACGTCCTGATCTTCTAGGCGGAGACGACTTTCGCGGCCGCGTGGGCGCACTACGCGGGAAACGGGTTCGGTCACTGGTGGACAGAGGCATCCAGCACGGCGCGACGGGCACGGACGTGGCTGACCGGACGGCGCGGCACGTGGCGGGCGGGCGGGCGGCGCGGCCGCGTCGTCCCCTGTCCGCGTCGTGCGCCGCGACCGTCGTCGCCGTCGTGACGGTGCTGGCTGCCTCCCCGGTCGGAGCGGCCCCGGGTCTCGCTCCGCACGAACGCGCGACCGCCGTGGCCAGCCGCACCACCGTCTACCTCGAGGCGACGTACCGTGGCCACCTGACGTACCGCCAGGACAACGCCCTGCGCCGGGAAGCGGTGGTGGTGCGTCGCCGTTGCAGCGGGATCGTCGTCAACCCGGACGGCTACGTGGTCACCGCCGCCGACTGTGTCCGTCCCGCCCCCACGGATCTGCTCGTCGACGCGCTCCACACGCTGGGGCGGTCCCTTGCCGGACGGAACCAGCTCGCCGCGGAGCGGATGGACGACTTCGCCTCGGCGGTCATGCCGACGGCCGTGTTCTCCGGCTCCCGTGCCGGCGACCCGCCGTCGGTCACGCTCCACGGGCAGTTCGGGGTGGTGGACCCGAACCACGGGTCCGCGTCGGGCACCCCCGCGACCGTGGTGTCGTCAGGATCACCCGGGGAGAACGCGTTGGCGCTGGTCAGGCTCCAACGCCCCAATCTCCCCGCGATCGAGCTCTCCCCCGCGACACCGCCGAACCGTGGTGGCGACGATCTGGTGGTGTTGAGCTACCGGCCACGTCCCGGCAACGCGGCGTCGACGGAGTACGCCGTACGGGCCGTCCCCGCCGCCGTCACCGGTCGCGACGGCCAGGACCGCCTCAGGCTCGCCGGCGACCTCGGCATCGAGGACCGGGGCGGCGCAGTGGTGGACGCCTGGGGCCGCCTGGTCGCCGTCCTGGACGCCGCGCCCGCGGTGGACGGGGGCCCGACCGCCAGTGCCGTCCACGCCGCGCACGTCGCGGAGTTCCTGGCCTCGGCAGGGGTGACGAACCGGGTGAGCGAGGTGGACCTCGCGTATCGGGAGGCGTTGCGGGACTACTTCGCGGGTCGGTTCTCCGCCGCGTGGCGGCGGTTCGACTCCATCGTCCGCGACGCCCCCTCCCACAGCTGGGCGCGGACGTACCGTGATCGGGCGTGGGAGCGGCTCACCGTCGACGGCGACGCGGTGGAGAACAGCGGAACCTGGGTCCGCTACCTCCTCTCGGCGGTCGCCGGTGTCCTCCTGGTCGCCCTCGTCGAGAAGGTACGACGACGGAGGTGGCCGCTCCGCCTGACGCGACTCCGAGCCGTCACGGCAGGCACGACAGGCGAGGGACCGCCCGGCGGAGGGCCTGCCAGGAACGGCGAGGTGGTCCCGGGAGACAACCGGACGGGTTCGACAGACGGCGACCCGCCACCCGTGGTGGCGCCACCGGCGTCACAGCCCGAATGACGGTGGGCACGAGACGAGGGCGGGCAACACCGACCCACCAGGCCGGACCGCGGCTGTACTAGGATCGCCGCTACTCGACGGCGTGACCGGGCGGCACGCCGTGCCGCCGACGGCTCCCACCGCTCGCAGCCCGGCGGACGGGTCCGCCGCCGGCCGAGGACTTCGAGGAGAGGAACGGACATCACCGAGGTAATTGCCGGCACCCCCCGGCAGCCGGGCAGCCCGCTGTTGTCGGACCGGTCGGTGGCCCTGGTGCACGAATGGTTCGCCGCCACCGGTGGTTCCGAGAACGTCTTCCTCGCGCTACGGGACGTTCTGCCCCACGCGAAGGGCTTCGTGCTCTGGCGCGACCGGGACGCCGGACGTGGGCTCGAGTTCCGGGAGTCCTGGTTGGGGCGCACCCCGCTGCGTCGGAGCAAGGCCTTGGCGCTGCCGGTGATGCCGTTGGCCTGGCGCACCCTGACCCGGGAGCGGTTCGACGTTGTCATCTCGTCGAGCCACGCGCTCGCACACACCGTGAAGATGCGCCACGACCAGCAGACCCGGTACCTGAGCTACGTCCACTCACCGGCCCGGTACCTGTGGAGTCCCACGTACGACGGCCGGGGCTCCTCGCCGCTGCTCGCCGCGCCCCGGTTCCTCCTGCGGAGGATGGACGTGGCGCTCAGCCGGCACGTGCACAGCTACGCCGCCAACTCGGCGGAGGTGCGCTCACGCATCCGGCGCTTCTGGCACCGCGACGCCCGGGTCATCCACCCGCCGGTCGAGGTCGGCTACTTCGCGGGGGCGCCTGCGGCACAGCAACAGCAGGATCGGCGCTACCTCCTGGGGGTCGGGCGCTGGGTCCCGTACAAGCGTTTCGACCTGATGATCGAGATCGCCGAGGCTGCCCGGATGCCGCTGGTGATCGCGGGTGCCGGGCCGGGCGAGGCGGCGTTACGGCGGGCGGCCGGACGGGTTCGGGTACCGGTGACCTTCGAGGTTCGCCCGTCGAAGGCGCGGCTGCGGGAGTTGTACTGGGGAGCGGCGGCGTTACTCTACCCGGCACACGAGGACTTTGGCATCATTCCGGTCGAGGCGATGGCCTGCGGCACGCCGGTGCTCGGATTGCGCGGTGGTGGGCTGTCAGAGACGGTTGTGGACGGCGAGACGGGCTTCCTCGTGGACACCCTGGAGCCACGACGGTACGCGGAGCTGGTCCGGCATCTTGACGGGCTTTCCCGGCATCGCATCGCCGCCCGCGCAGCCGCCTTCTCTCCGGAGGTCTTCGTCGCGAACGTGACCGCTTGGATCGCCGATGCCACCGGATAGTGGCGCCAGGACGTCGTGGTCGGGATGGTCCCGCCGCGACCGGGTGGCGGCGGTACTCGGCACCCTGACCGTCGCGGTGATCGGCGTCACCACCGTGCTGCCCCGGCCCACGATCGCCGGCCTGCTCGGCCTCGTCGTCGTGGCGATCTGTCTGACCGCGCTGTACCGGGCGACCTTCTCCGGCTCGTTCTCCCCTGTCGCGGTGATGTTCTGGTCGTTCGTCGCGGTGTGGGTCGGATTCGCGCCGCTGCTGCAGATCCGGGACCGCCGCCTGCCCTGGCCGGACCTTCCTCTCCACCAGCATTACGTCACGGCGCAGATGATCCTGCTCTTCGCCGTGTGCGCCTTCTGGGTCGGGTACCGCAGACGGGAGGAAGCCGGGCCGCCCGGATCCCGGCCGACCCGCTCGACCGACCGCTTCCCGGTCACCGTCGAGAAGGCGACCGTGGTGACCGCGGCCGCCGCCGTCATGGCCGTGGCCTGCCTACCCCGCACCGGCGGGATCGCGATCAGGTTCACCAGTCGTGACGACTTGCGCCGGGTCCTCGAGGAGGCGGGCCTGCGGGGCGGCCAGGACCTCGCGATGCTCGGGTTGCTCAACACCCTCCCCGCCGCGACGAGTCTCGTCGCGCTCCTGCTCTGTCTCCTCAACTGGCGTGACCGCAACGCCCGGAGTCGTCGCGACCGACTGATCCTGCTCGTCGCCACCGCTGTCGCGGTGACACTCAACGTCATCTACAACAATCCACTTACCGCCAACCGGTTCTCGTCCTTCAGCGTCATGTTGGCCGCCGCGCTCGCCCTGCTGAGGTTCGACCGTCAGTGGTGGCGGACGCTCTTCTCGGGAGGGATGCTCCTCGGCCTCGCGGTGGTGTACCCGTTCGCCAACCTCTTCCGCAACGACCGCGCTCGGAACAACCTCCGGATCGGCCTGGACGCGTACTACACCTGGGACTTCGACGGATTCCAGCAGACGGTGAACGCCGTCTACCACGTGGACACCCACGGACACACCTGGGGTCATCACCTGGTGTCGGCCATGCTCTTCTGGGTGCCGCGGTCGCTGTGGGAGGGCAAGGCGATCCCGGCCGGCAACGTCGTGGCAGGCAGCCGTGGCTACGAGTTCCAGAATCTGTCCCTGCCGTTCTGGACGGAGGTGTTCCTCGAGTTCAGCCTCGTCGGCGTGGTCGTGCTGTTCTTCTACTACGGGCGGCTGGCCCGACGCCTCGACGCGTGGGTGGGCCGGTCGGGCGCGAACCTGGCAACCGGGTTGGCGGTCGCCTTCGCCGCCTGCCAGATCGGGCTGCTCCGCGGGCCGCTCGGCGCGCAGATCCCCTTCGCCGGTGCCGCCCTCGTCATCCTGCTGCTCGGCATGTTCCTCGGGAACGGTCGGGTCTGGCGTCTCACCCGCGCGCCCGCGTCGTACACCGACACCGAGCCGGCCACGCGGGTGCCGACCGTGGCGGGCGCATCCTGGGTACCCGCAGACGGGGACCCGGGCCGACGCGTCGAACCGGCGTCGGGCACACCGGCCACCGGGCGGGCGCCGCAATGAGCCGCCTGAGGATCGCCGTCCTGGCCGACTGGTGGTGGCCGAACACCGTCGGTGGCGCGGAACGCTCGGCACGCAGCGCCGCCATGGCGCTCGCGGAGTCGGCCGAGGTTGCGGTCTTCGTCCCCGAGGTCGCCGACCGGGTGTACGCGGACGGACCGCTCACGGTGCACGCGGTCCGCAGACCCTTCGCCCGGCGGAGACACGGCGACTCGGTACTCCGTCGCGGGCTGGAGCTGGCGACGGCCTGGAGCCTGCCGCTGGTCGCGTCCGCGCAGATCCGGGCCATTCGGTCGTTCGACCCCGATGTCGTGGTGGCGACGAACATCTCCCGGACCGGGCCCTGGCTCGTACGTTGGGTACGGGCGGCCGGCCTCCCGTTCGTCCGCTCCTTCCACGACCTGAGCGACACCTGCTGGCGACGGTCGCGACGGCGGGGAACGGGCAACTGTGCCACCGTCTGTCGACCATGCCGGGTCAAGGCAACCATCATGCGCCGGGTCACCCCACCGTCGACGGTGGGAGTCTGCGTCTCCGGCTTCGTCCGCGACGAACTGGTCCGAGCCGGCCTGGTCACCCCGGAACGGAGCCTGGTGGCGTACCCGCTACTCGGCGCGGCGGTCGAGGCACCGCCACCACCGCGACGTCGGCCCGACGGCACACTCACCCTCGGCTACCTCGGCCGCATCGATCCCGTCAAGGGTGTCGAGTCGGCGATCCGCACCGCCGCCGCGTACCGTCGCCAGACGGGGACCGACGTCTCCCTGGTGATCGCCGGAACCGGCCGACCCGACTACCTACGGAGGCTGTCCGACCTGGCCGTCGCCGAACATGTGCCCGTGCACTTCGCCGGCGTCCTGGACATCGAGACGTTCTGCGCCCGGGTCGACGCCGTGCTGATTCCGTCGCTGTGGATGGAACCGTTCGGCCGGGTGGCGGTGGAGGTGGGCAGCCGGGGTCGGCCCATGCTGGTCTCACCGCTCGGTGGTCTGCCCGAGGCCGCCGCGCTGTCCGGCGGTCGGTACGGGTTCGCCGACTTCGGCAGGCCGGAGTCAGCCGGCCGGGCGCTCGCCGAGCTGCTCGCCGACGGACCCGGTCGGCAGGTCGTCGACGCGGAAGCGAGGGTGGACCTTCCGACGGTGGGCGACGTGACATCACGGATCACGGTGGCCGAGGGGGTGGCGCGCGCGGTCGACCGGGTGCTGGCCGAACGGCGTGACGTACGGCGAGGGCGGGCGACGTGACCAGCACGGTCGCCCCGGTGACCACCGGCCGTGCCAGGGCGGCCTGGCCCGGACTCGCCCTGGCGCTCGGGCAGCTCTCGCTCATGGCGACGAGTCTGCTGCTCAGCCTCGCCCTCGGATACGCCGGCGGTCTCACCGCGGTCGGCGCGGTGGCACCGGCCATGCTGGTGTTCCAGCTGACGTGTGGCGTACTGCAACGGTCCCTGGCCGAGGCCACCCTGCTGAGCGCCGCGAACGCCGGCGAGCCGGTGGACCGGTTGACATGCGGCCGGGCCGTCAGCACCGCCCTGGTCGGTGGTGTTGTCGGCGGCGTCGCGGCCCTGCTCTCGACGGTCACCGTCTCCGCCGGCTCCCCGTGGCTGGCCCCGTGCTACGTCGCGGGGATTCCGTTCGCGATCGTCCTCGACATCGGCCGGGCGGCAGCCGTCGCCGCCGGGCGGGCACGGTCCGCGTTCGTCGAGTCGGCGCTCTGGCTCGCCGCACAGACGCTGTCGGCGCTGCTCTTCGCCGCGCTGAGGTCCCCGGTCGGGATCTGTGTGTCGTGGGCGCTGGTGAACACCGTCTGCTGTCTGCTCGCCAGCGCGCAGCCGTGCCGACGGCCGGTGGTCCGCGGCCTGGGCGGGTGGCTCAGAACCCGGCGGGAGGCCGTGAGTGCCGCCTCCCTCGACGCCTTCGTCGTCGGTGTCACCCCGGTCCTCGCACTTCAGGTGACGACCTTCGTCGCGGGCGCCGCCACCCTCGGCGTCATCCGTGTCCTGCAGCAGTTGCTCGCTCCCCTGGCGTTCTTATCGATCATATTTCGACGGGTACTGATCTTCCGACGGCCCGCCGGAGTCGAGACCACGGTCCGGCGGGACCTGCGGGATGGTGTCGTCGCGCTGGCGTTGATGGCGGCCGGTGCCGCCGTGCTCGGCGCGGCGGTGCTCGTCGGCCGGCGGGTCGTCCCCGCACTGTCCTTCATCCCGGCCGGTGGCGCGCTGGTCGCCGCCGGCCTGGAAAAGATAGCCCTTGGCTTCTCCCACGGCTGCTCGCTGAGCGGTTTCCTCCGCGGTGACTTCGGCACCCTGCTCCGCGCCCGGTACGTCATGCTCGCCCTGAGCGTCCTCACCGCACCCCTGCTGACGATCCCGTGGGGGGCGTCCGGATACCTCGTCGGCTCGGCACTGGGCATGGTGGCCTATTCGGCGGTGGTGCTGTTTCTCGCCCGGAGCCGACGTGGCTCGTCCCCGCGCGGGCAGTCGTAGCCCTGGACTCCCGTGAGATTGGCCAGGTCCTCTATCGTGGGATGATGACCGACCCTGTGGCGCTACTGCTGCGTCGGGCCGGCTTCGGACCGACGGCTACGGAGCTGTCGGCGGCACGCAGAGCCGGATACGCGGCGACGCTGTCGGCGCTGCTCACCCCGACAGGGCCGGACGTCGGGGCGAGCAGCGCGCCCCTGCCCGACCTACCGCTCGACCCGTACGCGGGACAGCGTGATCCGAGTCCCGAGCAGAAGATCGCCTTCGAGCGTCGCCGGGAGAGAGAGACGGACGAGATCACCCGTTGGTGGGTGGACCGGATGACGGTCGCCAGCCACCAGGCGATCGAGAAGCTGGTCTTCTTCTGGCACGGACACTGGGCGACCTCGGTGAAGAAGGTCCGCAGCCCTCAGCTCATGATGGTCCAGCACCGGACCTTCCGGGAGGCACCGGACTTCGCCGCCCTGGCCCGCAGGATGGTCATCGACCCGGCGCTCGTGCTCTACCTGGACGGTCACCGCAACACGGCGCAGGCGCCCAACGAGAACCTCGCCAGGGAACTGTTCGAGCTGTTCGTTCTCGGCATCGGCCAGTACACCGAGAAGGACGTCAAGGAGGCCGGACGCGCGCTGACCGGCTGGCGCTACAGCCTGGCCGAGGAACGCGCGGTCTTCGACCCTCTCGCCCACGACAGCGGCAGGAAGACGATCCTGGGCACGACGCAGTACTTCGACGCCATCAGCCTGATCGAACTGCTGTTGCGGCAGGAGGCGTGCCCCCGGTTCATCGCGGCGCGGCTCTGGTTCCGCTACGCCTCGTCCAGCCGCCCGATCCCGGCCTCCCTGCAGGACCGGATGGTCGAGGCGTTTCCGGTGCCGACCGCGATGCTCAGGACGATGTTCGAGGACGACGCGTTCCAGGCCACCGACGGCGAACTCGTGAAGCAGCCGATCGAGTGGTTCGTCGGTGCCATGCGCCAACTGGGGATCCGGCCGGCCGCCCTACCCGAGGACACCCAACGCGAGTGGCTCAAGCTTCTGGAGGACCTGGGCCAGCTTCCCTTCGCTCCGCCCAATGTCGGTGGGTGGCGGGCGGGCCCCGCCTGGCTCACCTCCGCGGCGGCGCAGACCCGACTCCGCCTGGCCGGCAAGCTCGCGGAGCAGGTGACCATCGACCGGCTGACGCCGGAGAGCCTGGCGTACCTGCTGTGCGTCGATGGCTGGTCGAACCGGACCTACGCGGTTCTCCGGGACGCGTCCGCCGACCCTCGCCGGCTGTTGACCCTCGGACTCGTCAGCCCCGAATACCTGGTGACCTGACATGGACATCCTGACACGACGCCGCTTTCTCCTCGCCTCCGGAGTTGTCGGGGCAGGCGCACTGGCCGCCGGTGCCGGCGCCCTCAGCCTGGCGCAACTCCTCAGGACGGCCACGGAACGCGCCGCCGACCCGGCGGAGCAGAAGCTCGTCCTGGTAACCCTCTACGGCGGGAACGACGGGCTCAACACGGTCATCCCGTACGCGGACCCGGCCTACCACTCGGCCCGACCGGAGCTGGCCTACGCACCGGAGGAGGTCCTCCACCTGGACGACGCGCTCGGGCTCAATCCGGTGCTGACCGGGTTGAAGAGGCTCTGGGACGACAGGCGACTGGCCATCGTTCTCGGTGTCGGCTATCCCCGGCCCGACCGCAGCCACTTCCGGTCGATGGACATCTGGCAGACCGCCTCACCGGTGAACCCGGTACAGACGGGATGGGTGGGCCGGTGGCTGGACGGGACGTCGGCGCCTCCGGAGGCGGCCGTCAGCTTCGAACCCGTCCTGCCGCCGATGCTCGCCGGGCTGACGCGGGCCGGTGCGTGTGTCAGTCCCAGCGGCCTGTCTCTGCCGAACGGCATCACGCCGGAGATGCTGGCGGCTCTCGGCAGGCCGGAGGACGGGGAGCCGACGGCGCGTGCCCGAGCGGCGAACGCCTACGCGGACCTGCTGCACGTGGAGCGCCTGATCCGCGAGGCCGAGCGGGCGCCGCGCGATCCGGCGGCGGGTCAGGAGCTGGAGCTGCTGACGACGGGCACCGGCCGCACCAGTTCGCTCAGCACACAACTGGCGCTGGTGGCGCGTTGTATCGAGGCGGGGGTGCCGACACGGGTGTACTCGGTCAGCCTGGACGGCTTCGACACGCATGCCGACGAGCGCGCGGGGCACGAGAGTCTGCTGAAGAGGCTTGACGACGCACTGTCGGGTTTCGTCGCCCGGATGTCGCGGACCGAGGCCGGACGGCAGGTGACGGTGCTGGTCTACAGCGAGTTCGGGCGGCGGGTCCAGGCGAACGCGTCTGACGGGACGGACCACGGAACAGCGGCTCCGGTCCTCGTCATGGGGCCCCGGGTCGCCGGTGGCTTCTACGGCGAACAACCGAGCCTGACCGACCTGGACGACGGTGACCTCAAGGCGAACATCGACCTGCGGACCGTGGTCGGCACCATGCTGCACTCGGTGCTGGGTGAGGATCCGGACCGGTACCTCGACGGGTTTCGGACCGAACCGCTACCGCTGCTCGCCGCCGCATGAACCGCCGTGCGGCGCGGGCGTTCAGCGGCCGCTGCCGCGTAGCACCTCCGCAAACGTGCGCAGCAACACCTTGATGTCCAGCCAGAGCGACCAGTTCTCGATGTAGTAGTTGTCGAACCGGGCGCGATCGGAGATCGGGGTGTCGCCCCGCAGACCGCTCACCTGGGCCAGCCCGGTCAGCCCGACGGGCACCCGGTGCCGCATGGCGTAGTCGGGATGCTCCGCGGTGAACTTCTCGACGAAGTACGGACGCTCGGGACGTGGTCCGACGAACGTCATGTCGCCACGCAGGATGTTCCAGAGCTGGGGCAGCTCGTCGAGAGAGGTCCGACGAAGAAAACGCCCGATCGGTCCGATTCGCGGGTCGTCGGCGACGGACCAGGTCGTCTCCGCCTCGTGCCGGTCCGCCGGACGCAGGGTGCGGAACTTGATGACGTGGAACCGTTTCCCGTACTGTCCGATCCGCTCCTGTCGGAACAGAACCCCGCGTCCCCCGTCGAGGAGGACCAGCAGCGCGCAGACCAGCAGCACCGGACTGAGCAGGACCAGCGCGACGGAGGCCAGGATCAGGTCGAAGGCGCGCTTCATCATCCAGCGTGGACCGGAGATCGTGGTGTGACGGATCTGCACGACCGGGATCGCGCCGATGTGGTCCGGCAGCCCGC
>CALGAM010000141.1 GCA_937951935.1 uncultured Micromonospora sp.
CAGAAATCCCACCCGCGTCCACCCGCGGCCACCCCGACCGGGCGTCTCACATGTCGAGACGGGTGCCGAGCACGCAGGTCGGACTCGGCAGCGCGACCCGCGCCGTCACCGGCCCCGGCACCCCGCTCACCGGATCGATCGCGAACACCACCACCGCGTCGGCCCACTCCTCGGCCACACAGAGGTACCCGCCGAGCACCGCGATGTGCCGGGGCCACGTCGCGGTGGTCGGCACCTCGGTGACGTACCGGGGCAGTACGTCGTCCAGGGTGAACACCGACACCGTCCCGACACCCCGGTTCGCCACGTAGAGAAACCGTCCGTCCGGCGAGACCGTGATCTCCGACGGCTGGACCGGACCCGAACGGTGGCTGGCCGGCACCCGGCCCAGCGCGACCAGGCCGTCGGGGTCGGCGTCGTCGCGCTCGTAGGCGAGCACCGACCCGTCAAGCTCACCGGCGACGAAGAACCGCCGGCCGTCCGGGTGCCGGGCCAGGTGGCGAGGGCCGGCACCGGCCGGGGCCGCGGTACGACCCGCCGGGTGCAGCCGCCCGGACTCGTCCCGGTGGTAGCGGTAGATCGTGTCGGTGCCCAGGTCCACGGCGAAGAGCCCGTCGCCGTCCGGATCCGGCGAGACCATGTGCGCGTGCGCCCCCTCCTGCCGCGCCGTCACAGGACCCGAGCCCTCGTGCCGCACCAGGTCGGTCCGCTCCCCCGGCGCGCCGGTGGCGGCGTCCAACGGGTGTACGGCGACGCTGCCGCTGCCGTAGTTCGCCACGTACAGGAACCGGCCCCCCGCGTCGACCGCGAGGTGACACGGACTGTCGCCGCCGGTGGACCGGACGCCGAGCGCGGTGAGGCCGCCGTCGGGATGGACCGTCCAGGCGCTCACGGTGCCCTCGGCGACCTCGTTGACCGCGTACAGCACGGGCAGCCGGGGATGCCGGGCCAGGAACGACGGCGACGGCGTCTCCGCCACCACCCCGCCAAGGTCGAGTCGGCCGGTCGCCGCGTCCCACCGGGCGGCGACGATCCCACGTCCCCGCCCCCGGCTGCCCGCCGTGTAGCAGCCGAGATGGATGATTCCGGTCGCGTCGTCGGACATCCGCCCTCCGTCTCCTGGTCTCCGTCCGGGGACCGACAGGATCCCGCCGTACGGACGATGAAACATCCCGCCGTACGGTCGATGAAACCAGAAACGGGCGTCCGGGACGGGCCGGTCGCCGGTGGCGTCGCACGGCGTGCGACCTTGCCCCCGCCCCGTGGGCCGATAGGATCCCCGACCATGACCGGGCTGCCTCCACCGGCGCACCCCCACGTCACCGGGGGCGCGGAGTGCGCGTAGCCCTCTTCGTCACCTGCGTGAACGATTTGATGTTCCCGGCCACCGGCCGGGCCGTCGTACGGGTGCTGGAGCGCCTCGGCCACACCGTGGAGTTCCCGGCGGCGCAGGGCTGCTGCGGGCAGATGCACGCCAACAGCGGCTACCGCGCCGAGGCGTTGCCGCTGGTCCGCAACTTCGTCGAGACCTTCGCCGGGTACGAGGCGGTGGTCGCCCCGTCCGGCTCCTGCGTGGCCATGGTCCGCGAGGCGTACCCGCGGCTGGCGGCCGGGGACCCCGACCTCGCGGCGGCCGTGAACGAGGTCGTGCCGCGGGTTCACGAACTGTCCGAACTGCTGGTCGACGTGCTGGGGGTGACCGACGTGGGGGCCTCGTTCCCGCACCGGGTCACCTACCACCCCACCTGCCACGGGCTGCGGACGCTCCGGCTGGGCGACCGGCCGCTGCGGCTGCTCCGCGCGGTGCGCGGGCTCGACCTGGTCGACCTGCCGGGTGCCGAGGAGTGCTGCGGCTTCGGCGGCACCTTCGCGGTGAAGAACGCCGACGTGTCGTCCGCGATGCTCGCCGACAAGTGCGCGGCGATCCGCGACACCGGCGCCGCGTACGTCGCGGCGGCGGACAACTCCTGCCTGGCGCACATCGGGGGTGGCCTGTCCCGCCAGGCCCGCCTCGGCTCCGGCGCCCCGGTGCGGGCCGTGCACTACGCGGAGATCCTCGCCGGCCCCGAGGTGCACCCGTGAGCGGCGGCGCACCGGGCGGCACGGGTGCGCAGCGCCGGCGCGGCGACCGTCGCGGCCACGGGAACATCGTGGCGCCGCTGCCCTTCCCGGCGGCGGCCCGACGCGAACTCGGCAACCCGCAGCTACGGGCCAACCTGCGCCGCGCCACCCACACCATCCGGGACAGGCGGGCGCGGGTGGTCGGCGAGACCCCGGACTGGGCGCACCTGCGCGCCGCCGGTGCGGCGATCAAGGACGACGTCCTCGCCCGCCTGCCGGAGCTGCTGGAGCAGTTCGAGGCCGCCGCCACCGCCGCCGGGGCCACCGTGCACTGGGCCCGGGACGCCGCCGAGGCCCGCGCCCTGGTCACCGACCTGGTACGCGGCACCGGCAGCGCGGAGGTCGTCAAGGTCAAGTCGATGGCCACCCAGGAGATCGGGCTCAACGAGGCGCTGGCCGAGGCGGGGATCACGGTGGTCGAGACCGACCTCGCCGAACTGATCGTGCAGCTCGCCGACGACACCCCCTCGCACATCCTGGTGCCGGCGATCCACTACAACCGACGACAGATCCGGGAGATCTTCGCCGACCGGATGCCCGGGGTCGACCTCGACGCGCTCACCGACGAGCCGGCCGCACTCGCCGAGGCGGCCCGCCGGTACCTGCGGGACAGGTTCCTCAACGCGAGGGTGGCGATCTCGGGCGCCAACTTCGCGGTCGCCGAGACCGGCACCCTCGTCGTCGTCGAGTCCGAGGGCAACGGCCGGATGTGCCTCACCCTTCCGGAGACCCTGATCTCGGTGGTCGGGGTGGAGAAGCTGCTGCCGACCTTCCGCGACCTGGAGGTCTTCCTGCAGCTGCTGCCCCGCTCCGCGACCGGCGAACGGATGAACCCGTACACGTCGATGTGGACCGGGGTCACCCCCGGGGACGGACCACGGGCCCTGCACGTCGTGCTGCTGGACAACGGGCGTACCGACACCCTCGCCGACCCGGTCGGCCGCCAGGCGCTGCGCTGCATCCGCTGCTCGGCCTGCCTGAACGTCTGCCCGGTCTACGAGCGGGTCGGCGGGCACGCGTACGGCTCGGTGTATCCGGGTCCGATCGGGGCGATCCTGTCGCCGCAGCTCACCGGCCTGGACGCCGGGGCCAACCGGAGCCTGCCGTACGCCTCGACGCTCTGCGGCGCCTGCTTCGACGTCTGCCCGGTCCGCATCGACATCCCGCAGGTGCTGGTTCACCTGCGCCAGCGCGACGTGGATGCCCGTCGCGGACAGCCGTCGCCGGAGCGGATGGCGATGCGGGCGCTGTCGTGGGTGATGCGGGACCGCCGCCGGTACGCGGCGGCGCTGCGGGCCGCGCGGCGCGGCGCCGCCCCGCTCCGGCTGCTCACCGCAGGAGGCGAGGTACGCCGACTGCCGTGGCCGCTGTCGGCCTGGACGTCGAGCCGCGACGCGCCGCTGCCAGCCGCCCGGACCTTCCGCGACTGGTGGGCGGAGCGAACCGCACACGGCGGGCGGGAGGACGGCCGTGACCAGGGCTGACGAGGCACGGGGCTCCGCCCGGGAGGAGATCCTGGCCCGGATCCGGGCCGCCCGGCCCACCACCTCCGTGGCGGTTCCGCGGCGCTACCGCACCGCCCCGGCCGTCGCCGGCGCGGCGGACGCGGACCTGCTCGACCTGCTGGTCGACCGGCTCGTCGACTACCGTGCCACGGTCCGGCGCTGCGCGCCGGTCGACCTCGCCGAGGCGCTGGCCGGCCTACTGGGGGCGGTCCCCACCGTCGTGGTGCCGGCCGGAGCACCGGAGCACTGGCTGTCGGCGTACCCGGGCCGGATCCGGCGGGACGGCGACCCGGTGCCGCTGACCGTGGCCGACCTCGACGAGCCGGGGTTGGCGGTGGTGACCGGCTGTGCGGTCGCGGTCGCCCAGACCGGGACACTCGTCCTCGACGGCGGGCCCGAGCAGGGCCGGCGGCTGCTGAGCCTGGTTCCCGACCACCATCTGTGCGTGGTCCGGGCCGACCAGGTGGTCGCCGGGGTGCCGGAGGGCCTCGCCCGGCTCGCCGACCCGACCCGGCCGATCACCATGATCTCGGGGCCCTCGGCGACCAGCGACATCGAGCTGAACCGGGTCGAGGGCGTGCACGGGCCGCGCCGGTTGGACGTCCTGCTGGTCGGCTGAGGGTCGCCGGGGCGCGGCCCCGGCGAGATCGCCTCAGCTCGCCGGCACCGGGTGGCCCTGGCGCTGGGCGACGTGCTCGACCAGCGCGATCAGCACCGCCTTGCCGGACTGCCGGCTCCGGGCGTCGCAGAGCAGCACCGGCACGTCCGGGTCCAGGTCCAGCGCGTTGCGTACCGCCTCGGTGCTGTACCGACGGGCGCCGTCGAAGCAGTTCACCCCGACGACGAACGGGATCCCCCGACGCTCGAAGTAGTCCACCGACGGGAAACAGTCGGCGAGCCGGCGGGTGTCGGCGAGCACCACCGCGCCGAGCGCCCCGTACGCCAACTCGTCCCAGAGGAACCAGAACCGGTCCTGTCCCGGGGTGCCGAAGAGGTAGACCTGGAGATCCTCGTTGATGGTGATCCGGCCGAAGTCCATCGCCACCGTGGTCGTCTGTTTGGCCTCCACACCGGACAGGTCGTCGGTGTCGATCCCGGCGACGGTCAGCACCTCCTCGGTCTGCAGGGGCCGGATCTCGCTGACGGCACCGACGAAGGTCGTCTTGCCGACCCCGAAGCCGCCCGCGATGAGGATCTTCAGCGCGACCGGGATCCGGTCAGAGCGCCCGGAGTCCATTGACCACCGCCTTGAGAATGTCGTCGTCTGGGAACTGGCGTGAGGCGGGCGGTTCGTACATCGAGATCCGCCCGGTGGCGAGCAGGTCGCCGAGCAGGACGCGTACCACGCCGACGGGGAGGTCCAGGTCGGCGGCGAGGTCGGCCACCGCCACCGGTCGCTGCGCCGCCGCGATGATGGCCCGGTGCTCCGGCTGTGCGGGCTCCGGTCCCTCCTCGGGTGGGCCGGCCACCACGAACGCCATCAGGTCGAACCTGCCGGACGCCGGCTGGACCCGGCCGCCCGTCACCGCGTACGGCCGGACGATCGGCCCGGCGTCGTCGTCCAGCCACTCGTGGTGGGCGCCGGGCGGTTCAGGCCGCATCGGAGGGCGCCCCGGGCGACCGGGACGGGGCGCTCAGGTTCTGGCCCACCCGGGTCACCAGCATGGCCATCTCGTAGGCGACCACACCGATGTCGGCCGAGGCGTCGGCCAACACGGCCAGACAGGCTCCCTGGCCCGCGGCGGAGACGAAGAGGAACGCCTCCTCCATCTCGACCACCGTCTGCCGTACCGGGCCTGCCCGGAAGTGTCGGCTCGCGCCCTTGGCCAGGCTCTGGAAGCCGGACGCCATCGCGGCCATGTGCTCGGCGTCCTCCCGATCCAGTCCCCGGGACGCGGCCATCAGCAGCCCGTCCGCGGAGAGGACCACGGCCTGCCGCGCGGGCGGTACCCGCTCCACGAGATCATCGAGCAGCCAGCTGAGATCCGTACCCGGCCTCGTCGTCTGCACCACTCACCCGTCCTTTTCCGAATCGGTGGCGCCCGGGTCGGCGACCCGGGCCGTGTCGTCGAAGCCTCCGATGGACGGCGGCGCCACACCCGAGTCCCGGCGACCCCGCGCCGTACCCGCCTGCAACGCCGCCATCACCGCCCGAACCTGTTCCGGGGAGCGGGGCGACGGTTCGTCCGACGGGTCGTACCCACCGGGTTCGCGATCCCGACCGGCGCCGCTGCCGGCCCGACCCGGGACGGACGGGCCGACCCTCGGGCCGGTCGTCCGCAGCTGTGGGGCGAGACTGGTCTGCCGGATCCGACGGGGCAGCCCGTCCGGTCCGGCCAGCGCCACCGCGGGCCGGACCGGCCCCCCGGGCGCCGGGACCGACTCCGCCGCCCGCCCGGCCTGCCCGACCGACCCAGCCGCGCCAGCGGCCGGCCCGACCGACCCAGCCGCGGCCGGCTGGTCGGAACCCGGCGGACCCGCCTCCCGGAGGGCCGGCAGCACGACGGTGTCGTCGTTCTCCGTACCGTGGCCGGGCCGGGGTGCGGGACCGCCGGCCTCGGCCGCCGGCGCCTCGCGCTCCGGTCGCGGCCGGCTCCCGGCCGCCGGCGCCTCGCCGTCCGGCTTCGGCGTCTCGGTGCGGCCGCCGGGCACGGCGGCCATCAGCGCGTTCAGCGCCTCGCCCGCCCGGCGGCGCGGCCCGAGGGCCGACCGTGGACGGGAGTCCTCCGCCGACGTGGCGGTCCGCCGGTCCGGGCCCGGCCCCGCGCCGGCTTCCACATCGCGACCCGTCCCCGGTCCGGCGTCCGAGCCCGACGATCCCGACCCGGCCTCCGAGCCCACATCCCGCCTCGACCCGGCGTCCGAACCGGACGGCCCCGGCCCGGCGTCCGACGTCGCCGGGGTGGACGACCGCGTCTGTTCCGGACTCCGTGGAACGCCTCCCGCAACCGGTGACCGGCGGAGGGCGGAACCGCCGCCCCGCGTGGCCGGAACCGCGCTCTCCGGAACCACAAGCTCGCTCGGCACGAGCGCCACGGCGGTGATGCCGCCGTGCGGCGACGGTCGGAGCCGGACCCGGACGTTGTGCCGCGCGCTGAGCCGGGCGACCACGAAGAGCCCGAGCCGGGCGCTGTTGGCCGGATCGAACTCCGGTGGTTCGGCGAGCCGCTGGTTGGCCTGCTCGATGGCCGCGGCGTCCATGCCGAGACCCCGGTCCTCGATCTCGATCGCGTAGCCCTTGGCAGCCACCTGGCCGCTGACCCGGACCCGGGTGTGTGGCGGCGAGAACGACGTGGCGTTCTCGATCAGTTCGGCGAGCAGGTGGATCACGTCACCGACCGCCGGACCCACGAGGGCCGCCGGCGGCACCCTTCCCAGGTCGACCCGGGCGTAGTCCTCGACCTCGGAGATCGCCCCCCGGATCACGTCGACCATCGGGACCGGATTGCGCCAGCCGCGTCCCGGTGCCGCGCCGGCGAGGACCACCAGGTCCTCCGCGTGCCGGCGCATCCGCGTCGCCATGTGGTCGAGCCGGAACAGGTCCGCAAGCTCGGTCGGCTCGGTGACCCGACGCTCCATCTCGTCCAGCAGGGCAAGCTGCCGATGCAGCAGGGTCTGGCTGCGTCGGGCGATGTTGAGGAAGACCTCCCGGAGGCTCCTGCGGAGCGCGGCCTCGTCGATGGCGGACCGGATGGCGGTCCGCTGGATCTCACTGAACGCCTGCCCGAGCTGGCCGATCTCGTCCCGCCCGTGGTCCAGCGGTGGCGCCTCGGTGGCGACGTCGACCTGCTCACCCCGGCGCAGCCGTGCGACCACGTCGGGCAGGCGGTCGTTCGCCATCGCCAGGGCCGCCGCGCGCAGGTCGCTGAGTCGTCGTACCAGGGACCGGCCGATGCGCAGCGCGATGATCCCGGAGGTCAGAACGGCCACGAGACCGAGCAGGCCCGCCAGGCCGACCCGGATCAGGATGGTGGCCGCCACCGGGCGGCTACGCTCGGCCAGCTCCTCCGCGCCGCGCAGCTCGAACTCCCGCAGCTGCCGCTGCACCAGATCGTAGTTGTGCTGCCAGGCCTGGGAGTCGACCGGCGCGGCGGCACCGCTGCGCCCTCGCCCGATCAGGTCGTCCTCCATCGCGCGGAGCCGGACGAACGGCTCGGCCTCGGTGAGCCGCTGATACCTGGTCCGCTCGGCGTCGGGCAGCTCGGCGACGGCGGCGGCGAAGAGGAACCGCTGGGTACCGATGATCTGAACGAGCAGGGCGTGTTCCCCCGGCGCGAAACGCCCGGCGCGGAAGACCCCGGCGAGCAGGGCGTCGGCCTGGGCGAGCACCTCGCGGGCCCGACCGAGGTCGGTCAGCGCGGCCGCCTCGCGGGACACGTCCTCGTCGGGAAGCACCTGCAGGGCGGCGGTGGTCCGGAACGCCGCGTCGATGATGCCGCTGTAGAGCCCCAACGCCTCGATCGTGTCGATGTCACGCCGGTCGACGGAGCTGCGGCCGGACGGCAGCGCGTCGGCCGCGCCGAGCAGCTGGTCGATCCGGGCGTCGACCAGGGCGCTGGTGCGGTCCCGCAGGTCCTCGTCGGAAACCCGGCGGCGCAGCTCGGCGAGCGCGTTGTCGGTACGGAGGCGCTGGTCGGCCAGGGCCGGCGCGACGGCGGGGTCGGCCAGGCGCATCACGGAGAGCCGTCGTTCCTGCTGCAGCTCCGCGATGAGCGCCTCGCCGGGACGCCCGATCTCGTCGAGGAGCGTGCGCGCCGCGAGCAGACTGGACGCCGGTCCCACGGTGAGGGTGGTCGCGAAGATCCACAGTGCCGTCAGGGCGGCGATCGGCACGGCGACCAGCGCGACGATCTTCGACCGGATCGGCCAGTTCTGGGTTTCCAATCAGACCTCGCCGGAGGGGATGTGTCAGGGATCGACACCCGGACCGGCGGCCCGCGGCTCCGGCCAGAGTCGAGGGTCGCGGGCGCGCGTGCCTCCGGCAGGATACGTAATCACGACCGTCCGGCACTACCGGTCGCGGGTCGGCGGGCATCGGTCTCCGCGGTGTGGCGGCACGCGCACCGATCCTCCTCATCCCCGGCCACGGCCGGGGCGGTCGCCGCGGTCGACGCCGCCGGGGTACGCCGGGCCAGCGCGACCGCCACCGGCAGGTACGGCAGGGCGAACAGGGCGAAGACCACCGCGTGCCCGGCAACCGTGGAGGCGAGGGCGTACCCGCCGTAGAGGGAGATGGTGACCACCTCGGTGCCAAGCCCCGCCAGCGAGGTGACCGTGGCCCGGCTCGGTCCGGTGATGCTCTGCTGGAGCCGTACGTTCATGACGATGCTCGCCATCTGCAGGACGCAGAACGCCACGGCGATCAGCGCGAATCCCGCCGGCCGGCCGCTGAGCGCGCCGAGGGCGAGCAGGACGGCCGCGAGGGCGACGGTCACGGCGAACCACCGCTCCGGCAGGCGCTGGCCGTACGGGGTGAGCAGGCCGCCGACCATGACGCCGGCCGAGACGAGGAACACCAGCAGCGGCACCTGCGACGCCGGCACGAGCTCCCCGGCCAGCAGCGACGTGTACTCCTCCAGTCCGCCCCAGATTCCCAGCATCAATGGCAGGAGGAGCAGCGCCCGCCGGACCGACCGGTCGGTCCGGGCCTCGGCGAGCCCGCCCCGCAGGACCGCCCACCAGCCGGCCGGCCCGGCGTCCGGCGCCACCGGGGAGGCCTCGGGATCCGGCCGCCCCGGGAGCGGTTCCGCGTCCGGCTGCCGCGAAGGCGGCTCCGCCGCCGCGCTTACGGGTCGTCGGTGTTCCGGAAGCGTGAACCCGACGACGGCGCAGCCGAGGCTGGCGAGCACGCTCGCCAGCCCCACCGCCGGGTAACCACCGGCGGCGAAGACCGGCGCCGCGACGGCGGTGGCGAGCAGGGCGGCGACCAGGCCGACGGTCTTGGCCCGGCCGACGACGCGCCCGTACCGTGCGGCCAGGCCGAGCCGGTCGAGTTCCTCGTACAGCAGCGCCTCGGCGGCACCGGACTGGAGGGCGCCGCGGGCTCCCCAGAGCACGAACCCGAGCGCGAAGGCCCCGTACGACGGGGCGAGCACCCACAGCCCGAAGCCGACGGCGCCGAGCAGTGGCGCCGTCCCGAGCAGGAGCCGCCGGGAGAGCGCGTCGGCGAGTACGCCGGAGGGGACCTCCAGCAGCAGGCAGGTCAGGGACCAGACGAGGAAGAGGGACGAGATCTGTGGAACGGAGAGACCGGTGTCGGTGAAGAGCAGCGGGTAGACCGGATAGAGCAGGACGAACTCGTCCGAGAATGCGTACAGGTAGTAACTGACGGCCAGGCGCCGCGCCGCGGGCTCGGGCGCGGATGTGGCGGCATTGGACATGAGGCCTCCGCTCGGGACGTTTCGGACGTCATGGGTCGCGGAACGTCCCGGCGGGGCGCGGCAGCCCACGCCACGTCGGCCTCGGGTGGGGACCTAATGTCGCCAGGTCATGGCGGCGAGTCTAGATGCCCCGGGCGGCACGGTTCCGGGCGGCATCCGGCGTGTCGCGCGGCCGGGGCGGGGTGCGGAGAGTCGCCGACGGTACGGCCGGTCGTCAGCCGCCGGCCCCTCGGCGTGCGGAGAAAGTACGGCGCACCGGGATTGCGTTCCAGGTACGGGCGGGAATACCGAATGGTGAAGGAGGGATCATGTCGTCCACCCAGATCGTCCTGGTCGTCCTCATCGTCCTGGTCGTCACGGCGGCGGTGCCGGCTGTCTGGGTCGCCGCACGACGCCGGGCTCTCCACAGCACCACCCCGGAGTACGCACGGCCGCCCGCCCGGCGGCACGGCCACACCGCCGTCGAGCGTGAACCACGGGAACACGGATCGCGGCGCGCGCCGCTCACCCCGCCTGCCGGCCACCACCCGGACGGCGGCCGGTGGCCTGACGACGGCGGTACCCGACGGAACGGGGTGATGCGGACCGGAACCCTCCACAGGACGTGACGAGGACTCGGTGAGGAGAGGACCCATGCGCAGACAGCACCGGCGAGTCCGGGAAGAGCACCGCGACGGGGTGACGGGGGACGGGCGGGACGCCACCGACCGGAACGGAACCGGCCGGCCCAGGAACGTGTCGGAGGACCCGTCGTCGGACGCGGACGACAGACGGCGCCGGGGCGACCGGGCGGACCAGCCGGAGTTCCACGAACCGGCACCGGCGCCCACCGCGTTCGGCGCCTCCACCGTCGGGGGTGCCGTCGCGGCGTCCGCACTCGCCGGAGACCGCCGCGACCCGCGTACGGAGGAGACCGTCCGGCCCGGCGACGGCGTGGCCGAGGACCGTGTCGACGGCATCGACGAGGGCTGACCGCCCG
>CALGAM010000142.1 GCA_937951935.1 uncultured Micromonospora sp.
CCGGGTCCGGGTCGTGTCCCGGGTCCGGGTCGTGTCCCGGGTCCGGGTCGTGTGCCGGCACCGCCAGGACCGGCACCGGCGACCACTCCGCGGCCGTACCCGCGGCGACCAGGACCACCCGGGCACCGGCGTCGTCCACCTGGTACGCCAGGCGTCGCGGCGGCTGGTCGGGTGCCAGCGGCAGGTAGCTCGCCCCGACGGCCCACACCCCGAGCACCGCCGACACCAGCTCGGTGGAGCGGCCCAGCGCCAGCGCCACCACGTCGCCGGGGCGCACGCCGTGGTGTCGCAGCAGGTCGCGGACGGCGCCGGCCCGGTCCACCAACTCCCGGTACGACACCCGGCGGTCGCCGTCGACCACCGCCGTCGCCGCCGGGTCCGCCGAGGCGCGGGCCACGATCCGCTCGACCAGGGTGTCCGGGGCTCCCCACGAACGCTGCGTGCGGTTGAGCCGTTCGAACGCGGCCTCGTCGGCCGCCGAGCCGAACGGCAGCTCGGCGACCGGGCGGTCCGGCTCGGCGGCGGCCCGGACCAGCAGCGCCTGCATCCGGGCCACGAAGGCGCTGATCTCCGCCTCGTCGTGGACCTCGGTGCTGTGCCAGCAGCGCAGCGTGAACCGGTCCGGCTCGGGCACCGCGATGCACTGCAGGTCCAGCCGGCTGCGGTCGAACAGGTCCTCGATGTACTCCGGGACCTCGCCACAGACCCGGATCTTCTCGTCGCTCCAGGGCCGGTAGTTGAACATGTGCCGGAACAGCGGCACCCGCCAGTCGACGGTCCCGTGCCCGCGTTCGGTGAGCACCCGTTCGACGGTGGCGTCGGCGTGTTCGATCCCGGCGAAGAACGCGTCACCGACCCGGCGTACCACGTCCCCGAAGCCGGCGTCCGGGTCGAGCCGCACCCGCAGCGGCATCGTGCTCACCCCGTAGCCCACCTGCTGCCGGGTTGCCGGACGTCGGGTGCCGACCGGCACCCCGATCACCAGGTCGGGCCCGGCGCCGTGGCGCAGCAGGGTGAGGCAGAACGCGCTCATCAACACCACGTTGTCGCTGGTGTGGAACCGCTGCCGCAGCGCCCGCAGCGCCGCCTGCGCCTGGTCGGTCACCGGCCAACTGCAGGTGTGCCCGGCGAAGGTGGGGCGGGCCGGCGCGGCGCGGGTACCCGGCAGCACCATCGCCTCGGGGTCCACCCCACGCAGGTGGTCCAGCCAGTAGCGGATCGACTCGGGTGCCGGCTCGGGCTCGGCCAGCAGCGGCGCCTCGCCGGCCAGGTCGTCGGGGATCCGGCCGGTGGTGGTGATCCCGTCGTACATCCGGCCGAACTCCTCGACCAGGATCTGCACCGACGGCGCGTCGACGACGATGTGGTGCGCGGCGAGACACAGCACGCTGCCGCCGTCGGGCAGGGTGAAGTGCCCGACCCGGAACGGCAGGTCGCGGGCCAGGTCGAACGGCTCGTGCAGCAGGTTCTGGAGGTCCGCCACGAGCCGGTCCGGGGTGGTGGTCCGGGTGGGCACCGTCAGCGTCGCGTCCTCGGCCGCGGTGAGGTGCCGCACCGGCGTCCCGTCGACCGTCGGGAAGCGCAGCCGCAGCGCGGGATGCCGGCGTACCAGCTGGTTGACCGCCGTCTGCAGCGGCCACCAGCGCAGCGGCCGGGCGGTGCGGAACGCGATGCCGATGTTCGACACCCCGCTGTCCGGGGCGAGCTGGTCGAGCACCCAGAAGGCGTGCTCGGTCCGGTTCAGCGGGCGCAGCGGCGCCGCCGGCCGGGGCAGTCCCGGGACGCTGGCCGTACGGGCCGGCTCGGCCGGCACCGACGGACGGGCCGGTGGTGACACCGGCTGTTGGCGGGGTGCCGCCGGACCCCGCTCCGGCACCACCCAGTGGCGTTCCCGGCGCAGCGGGTGGCCCGGCACCGGCACCCGCTGCAGCGGACGGTCCGCCTCCAGCGCCGCCCAGTCGACGTCGACGCCGGCCACCCACAGCCGGGCGAGCGCCACCGCGAGCTGACGCTCGCCGCCGCCCCGGCCGGCGCCGAACGCGGCGACGGTGTCGGCCGTGGACCCGACGCCGGCGAGCAGACCGGCGACCATACCGGTCAGCGAGTCACCCGGGCCGACCTCGAACAGGACACGGCGCTCGGACCCGAGGACACCGCGCAGCGCGTCGCGGAGCCCGGCGGGCGGGTCGGCGTCCGCCGGCGGCCAGGAGACCGAGCGGACCGGCCGGCCGTCGTACGCCGACCAGACGGGCACCGGCGACTCCGTCCAGGTCACGGTGCCGGCCGGGCCGGGGTCGGCGACCAGCTCCGCGGCGTCGTCGAGCGACAGGGCGCCGGCCGCGACCGCCGCCGCCAGCAGCCCGGCGCCCACGCCGAGCACCGCCGCCGGCCGTACGCCCCAGGCCCGCCAGGTTTCGGCGAGGGCGTACTGCGTGACGAGGTGCAGCGCACCGGCGACCTCGGGGTCGGTGGACGCGGCCGTCCAGTGCGGGTACACGTCGAGCCCGTGCCGGTCGAGCGCGTCGAGGCAGACGTCGACCGCCTCGGTGAAGACGCGCTGCGCCGGGTACAGGTCCAGCGGCGGCGGCTGACCCGGCCGCAGGTCGGGGAAGCAGAACACGACCGCGGGCGGCGACGTCACCGGACCGCGGCCGACGACGGCCGGTGCCGCGGCAGCCTCGACGGTGCCGGCGGTCTCGACGGCGCCGACGGCTCTGATGGCGCTGGTGGCTTCCGCGGCGCTGGCGGCCACCACGGCGCGGCGGAGCGGGTGGACGGTCCGCCCCCGCTGGAGGGTGGCCACCGCGTCGGCGAACTCCGCCTCCGGGCAGGTGGCGAAGAACCGGCCCAGCGCCGCACCGGCGGCCTCCACGGCGGCCGGATCGCGGCCCGACCACACCACCACCCTGGGCCGGCGGGGTGTCTCGACGTGCACCGGGCGTGGTCCCCGTTCGAGCACCAGCGCGGTGCCGGCGCCGCCCGCGCCGACCGCGTGCACGGCGGCCCGCAGCGCCACGCCGTCGGGTGCCGGCCAGGGCTCCGGCTCGCGGGCCAGCCGCAACGGGCCGTCGGCCAGTCCGAGCCCGGGGTTCGGGGTGTCCACGTGCAGCGTGGCCGGGATCGTCCCGTGCCGCAGCGCGAGGACCGTCTTGAGCAGCCCGGCGACACCGGCGGCGGCGCCGAGGTGCCCGACGTTGGACTTCACCGACCCGACGGCGACCGAGCCACGCGGCGGGGTCCCACCGGCGAGCCGGAACGCCTCCGCCACCGCGGCCAGTTCGCGGACGTCGGACTCGCCGACCGCCGCGCCGTGCGCCTCGACGTACGCCAGCTCCTCCGGGTGGCAGCCGGCCACGGCGAGGGCCTCGGCGACGGTGGCCGCCCAGCCGGCGCCGTCGCGGCCGGGATGGCCGGTGGCCCCGGCCCGGATCACCGCCAGGATCTGGTCGCCGTCGGTGACCGCCTCGGCGAACCGCTTGAGCACGACCACACCGGCACCGCTGCCGTACACGCAGCCCGCCGCCGCGATGTCGAACGGGCGGGTCCGGCCGTCCGGCGGCCGTCGGGCACCGGGCTCCCAGCGGTACCCGTGCCCGTACGGCAGCTCGACGTGTACCCCACCGGCCACCGCGACGTCGCACGTCTCGGCCTGCAACGCCTGCACCGCCTGGTGGACGGCGAGCAGCGAGCAGGAGCCGAGCGTGACCGACGGGCCGCGCAGGTCCAGCCGTTCCGAGACGAAGCCGGCCAGATCGGGGTCGGTTCGCGCGTCCTGGGCCGTCTCGAAGCCGTCCGGCAGCAGGTGCAGCCCGCGGTACCGGCCCGGCCGCCCGGCGGCGAACACACCGGTGCCGGCGCCGATCGCGGTGACGTCGTACCCGGCGTGCTCGACGGCGGTGTACGCCGTCTCCAGGAACACCCGCAGGTGGGGGTCGCAGGCGTCCGCCTCCGCCGGGGACATCCCGAAGAAGTCGGCGTCGAACAGGTCGATCCCCGGGGTACGCAGCACGGCGCGGACGTAGTCCGGGTCGGCCAGTTCGTCGGGGGTGACGCCGGCGGCCAGCAGCTCGGCGTCGGACGGGGTCACCACGGCGTCCCGCCGATCGCGCAGCAGGCCCCAGAACTCGTCCAGGTTTCCCGAGCCCGGGAGGACGCAGGCGGCGCCGACGATCGCGACCAGCGGAGGCGTGCCCGTCACCGAGCCATCCCGTCCCGCCGGATCTGCGCGCGGATCTCCCTGCGGGAGGCACCGGCCCGCGGCTGTTCGCCCGCGGCCCGGCGGCCGGGCTGCCCCGCCGCCCCTGTCGGGGCGGCGGCCGGAGTGCCGGACCGCTGGGCCGCGTCCCGGGCCATCGCCTCGCGCGCCTCGTGGATCCGGGCCGCCGTCCGGCGCAGGGTCGGATGCCGGTACAGCTCCACCACGGGAACCCAGACGTCCAGGCGGCGGATCAGGAGGGCGTGCAGCTTGACCACGGTCGACGAGTCCAGGCCCGCGGTGAAGTAGTTGTCGTCGGGGTCGATCGGACGGCCCTGCAGCTCACGAACGATGTCGTTGAGCTGACTCACGATCGTGTCGACGGCCGCTCTGTCACCAGGCCCGCCCACCGGCAGAGATCCATCCTGGTTCATCTCCGCTCCCAACCCCGGGACACGCGAGATCCGCCAACCCGCGCAGACCCCGGCGCGCGCCATCGAGATAGATCAAGTGCAGACTCTAGCCCACCATCGCGGCTCCGCGGAGCCCTCAAACTCTCTCCAGTGGACGGTTCGGTCGGGT
>CALGAM010000143.1 GCA_937951935.1 uncultured Micromonospora sp.
CCCCCCGTGGCAACACGCGCCAGATTCTAGGGACAGTGGTGGATTTCTGGGGGGCGTGACACCGACACCGTCCCCGCCACGGGTGCTCCAGGGCGCCGGACGGCACCCTGGAGCACCCGTTGGGCTCAGCGGAGCACGAAGTGCGGCGGGCTGGGCTGGCTCTCGTTGGCCAGCCGGTCGAGCGCGGTGACGTAGTAGGTGTACCGCTTGCCGGGCTCGGCGGTCCGGTCCAGGTACGACTGCACCGCCCCGTCGGTCGCGCGGACCGTGGCCACCAGGTGGGCGGCGTCGGCGAATCCGCAGGCGCCGGGGTTGCTCATCCCGTCGAACCGGTAGATCGCGTACGCCGTGGCGTCACCGAACGGTCCGATCCCGTCGACCGGCTGCCGCCAGCGCAGCGTGATGCCGTCGGAGTGCCGGGTCGCCCCGGTGATGACCGGGAACATCAGCGGCTTGGCCGCCAGGTGCGGGGTCGCCGGCACCAGCGCCGGCCGGGAGTAGTGCTCCGCGGCGTAGATGTCGGTGGCGCCGAGCTTGTTCGACCGGACCTGGACCGCGCTGAAGTGCACGTTCCCGTCGACCTCCGGGTAGTCCCGGTTCAGGGTCAGGTGCCGGGACATCTCGGCCGGGTCCTGCCACTCCGCCGGCTGGGCCGGGTCACCGATCTTGTAGTCGGCCTGTCCGATGTAGAGCTGCACCCGGGTGCCGGCCACCACGTCGGCCCACCAGGGGACAAGCTTGGCGTAGTCGGCCACCGCCAGGCCGATGTTCCAGTAGAGCTGCGGGACGATGTAGTCGATCCACTCCTCCTTCACCCACTTGCGGGTGTCGGCGTAGTTGGCGTCGTACGACTGGGTGCCGTTGGTGTCCGAGCCGAGCGGGTCGGCCGACTTGTTCCGCCAGATGCCGAACGGGCTCACCCCGAACTTCACCCACGGCTTGATCGCCTTGATCCTCTGGCTCATCTCCTGGATCAGCAGGTCGATGTTGTGCCGCCGCCAGTCCGCCTTGCTGGCGAAGCCGGCACCGTACCGCTCGAAGGTGTCCTGGTCGGGGAAGTCCTGCCCGGCGGCCGGGTACGGGTAGAAGTAGTCGTCGAAGTGCACCGCGTCGATGTCGTACCGACGGACCGCGTCCAGCATCGCGGTCTGCACGAACTCACGGACCTCCGGGATGCCGGGGTTGTAGTAGAGCCGCGACCCGGCGGCGTTGACCGGGTAGGCGACCGCCCACTCCGGATGCTGGCGCACCGGGTGGCCAGGGGCGAGCTTGGTGATGTCGGCGCCGGCGCCGTCGGGCATCGAGATCCGGTACGGGTTGAACCAGGCGTGGAACTCCAGGTTGCGCTTGTGCGCCTCGTCGACCAGGTACGCCAGCGGGTCCCAGCCCGGGTCCTGGCCGCGTACCCCGGTCAGGAACTCCGACCACGGCTCGTACGGCGACGGCCAGAACGCGTCGGCGGTGGGCCGGACCTGCACGATCACGGCGTTGTGGTTGAGCCGCTGGGCCAGGTCGAGCCAGGCGTCGTACTCGGCCTTCTGGGCCGCGATCCGGTCGGGTGCCGTGTACGACTCCCGGGTCGGCCAGTCGATGTTGACCACGCTGGCGATCCACATCGCGCGGAACTGGCGCTTGGGCGTGGCGGGGTTGGTCGGGCAGGTGACGGCGCCGGTGGTTGCCGCGGCGGCGCCGGGACCGGTGCCGGGTGCGGCGTCGGCGGGTGTGGCGAGAAGCGAGCCGAGTAGCGTGGCGGCCAGCCCGGCGGCCGCGAGCCTATGTGGCTTCATACGGTGCGTTCCCTTCGTGGCGGGCTCCGGTTGCGAGGGTGGAGCGCGGCAGCGGGCGAACGTTGGCGGAATTTCACCAACGTTCAGGTATCGCTGGAAGGAAATTTTCACACCGTGGCGTCGGCGTCAAGCGTCCGCCGATCTCACCGGTCGCGCCGCCGGGCCGGAGTGCGTGTCGCGACGCGCGGCGCGGCCTGGTCCGACCGCCGGGTCAGCGCGGCCACCCGCACCAGCGCCTCGACCTGCCCCCGCGACGCGCCGTCCTCGTCGAGGTCCTCGCCGACGATCCAGATCCACTCGTCGTGGTAGTAGCGCGAGAGGTCGTGCCGGACCTCCCCGACGCGCAGCCGCAGCGGGCGGCCCCCGTACCGCCAGTCCTCTGTGCGCAGCGTGACGACGGTCCCCGGAACCAGGTCGGGAATCGTGGGCAGCGTGGACACGGCACCTCCATGGCACGGAAGCGGGGTGGGACGGGAGACGCGGGTTCGCACCTGACGTGACAGGGTGCATACCTGGCAGCACGTACCGCAATGGGTCCGGTGAAAATTTTCCCCGCAGTGCACCACAAACACCCCACGGTGTAACGCGTGGCAGCGCCGGGGCGCCTCCGCGCGCGCCGGTCGGGTCCGGCCGGGCGTCGGCCCGAGCCGTGCCGAACACCGGCCCCCTACCGAACCACCGGCCCGGATCTTGCTGAGCGCCGGCCCGATGCGATGATCCGGGCTATGTTGTGGGCGTGCGGTCGGGGGCAGCGATGAGGCGGGGTAGGCCGTGATCCATTTCCCGGCCCTCGCCCAGGAACCGCTGCGGGCGCTGGTCCGGCGAGTGCTCGCGGCACTCGGCCTCGTGTTGTTGATCGCCGTCGTGGTCTACCTCGACCGGGACGGCTACCGCGACGTCAACGAGGACGGGGTGACCCTCCTCGACGCCTTCTACTACGCCGTGGTCTCGCTCTCCACCACCGGTTACGGCGACATCACCCCGGTGACCGAGAGCGCCCGGCTGGTCAACGTCCTGGTGATCACGCCCGCCCGGGTGCTCTTTCTGATCATCCTGGTCGGCACCACGCTGGAAGTCCTGACCGAGCAGTACCGCACCAACCTCCGCTTGACGCGGTGGAGGAAGACCGTGAAGGACCACGTCATCATCTGCGGCTACGGCACCAAGGGCCGTAGCGCGATCTCCGCCCTGCTCGAAACGGGCTTCGACAAGCAGCGGATCGTCGTCGTCGAGCGGAACCCGGCGGTCATCCGGCAGGCCACCTCGGCCGGGCTGGTCGTGGTCGAGGGGAACGCCACCCGCTCCGCCGTCCTGAACGAGGCGCACGTCAAGAACGCGAAGTCGGTCATCATCGCGACCGACACCGACGAGGTCTCGGTGCTGGTCACCCTCACCGTGCGGCAGCTCACCGCCGGTCAGGTGCGGATCATCGCGTCCGCGCGGGAGGCCGAGAACGCACCCCTGCTGCGGCAGAGCGGCGCGCACCACGTGATCGTCTCCTCCGCGACCGCCGGGCGGCTGCTCGGCGTGTCCACCTCGGCGCCGCCACTGATCGACGTGGTCGAGGATCTGCTGACCCCGGGCCAGGGCATGGCCCTGGCGATGCGCTCCGCCACCCGGGAGGAGGTCGGGGTGTCACCGCGGCGGCTGGAGACCCTGGTGATCGCGCTGGTCCGGCGCGGCAAGGTGATCTCCTTGTCGGACCAGGCCGCAACCGCGATCGAGACCGGCGACATGCTGGTCTACGTCCGCGACGACCGGGTCAACGCCGGAAACGCCGAGCAGAAACGCTGACGGGCCGCCCACGTGTCCGGGCGGCGTTCACCGGCCGCCCTGCCCGGGATGGCGTGGGGAGGCCGCCGGCGGAGCCTCGACCCGGCCGGCGGCTCCCGACTCAGAGGATCGTCCAGGTGTCGCCGCTGTTGAGCAGCCCGGCGAGCTGCTCCTCCGGCGTTCCGGTGCTCGTGGCGCGGGCCGACTCGACCTGCTCGCGGACCAGGTCGTCGTAGGTGGGGCGGGTGACGTCGCGGAAGACCCCGATCGGGGTGTTACGCAGATCGGCGCCGGGCAGCCGGGAGAGCGCGAAGGCGTACGCCGGCTCCTCGATCGTCGCGTCGTGTACCACGATCTCCTCCGCCGGCACGTCCGCGGTCCGGCGTACCTCCAGACCGAACCCGCCCGGCGGGTGTACCACGCAGAACTGCCCCTGCGAGCCGAAGACGATCGGCTGGCCGTGCTCCAGCCGGATCAGGTAGTCGTCCCGGGTCTCCGGTTCCTTCAACACGTCGAAGGCGCCGTCGTTGAAGATGTTGCAGTTCTGGTAGATCTCCACGAACGCCGAGCCCTGGTGCTCGGCGGCGGCGCGCAGCACCGACTGCAGGTGCTTGCGGTCCGAGTCGATGGTGCGGGCCACGAAGGTCGCCTCCGCGCCGAGCGCCAGCGACAGCGGGTTGAACGGCGAGTCCGCCGAGCCGACCGGGGTGGACTTGGTGATCTTGCCGAGTTCGGAGGTCGGGGAGTACTGACCCTTGGTCAGCCCGTAGATCCGGTTGTTGAAGAGCAGGATCTTCAGGTTGACGTTCCGGCGCAGCGCGTGGATCAGGTGGTTTCCGCCGATCGAGAGCGCGTCGCCGTCACCGGTCACCACCCACACCGACAGATCCGGCCGGGAGACCGACAGACCGGTGGCGATCGCCGGGGCCCGACCGTGGATCGAGTGCACCCCGTACGTGTTCATGTAGTACGGGAAGCGCGACGAGCAGCCGATGCCGGAGATGAAGACGATCCGCTCGCGCGGGATGTTCAGCTCGGGCATGAACGACTGCACCGCGGCCAGGATCGCGTAGTCACCGCAGCCGGGGCACCAGCGCACCTCCTGGTCGGACTTGAAGTCCTTCGCGGTGAGCGTGAGGGCGACCGGCGTCCGGGTCGCGCCGCCGGTGGGCTCGGTGGCCTCAGGCATTCTTGACTACCTCTTCCAGCATGGTCTCCAGCTCGTGGGCGGTGAACGGCAGCCCGCGGACCTGGTTGTAGCTGATCGCGTCGACCAGGTAGCGGGCCCGGATCACGTGGGCGAGCTGGCCGAGGTTCATCTCGGGGATCACCACCCGCTCGTAGCGGGCCAGCACCTCGCCGAGGTTGGCCGGCAGCGGTGCCAGGTGCCGCAGGTGGGCCTGGGCGATGGACAGGCCGCGCTGGCGCAGGCTCCGGCAGGCCGCACCGATCGGCCCGTACGTCGAGCCCCAGCCGAGGACCAACACCCGGGCGTCGGAGTTCGGGTCCTCGACCTCGACGTCCGGCACCCGGATCGCCTCGATCCGGGCCGCCCGGGTCCGGACCATGAGGTCGTGGTTCGCCGGGTCGTACGAGATGGCGCCGGTCCTGTCGGCCTTCTCCAGGCCGCCGATCCGGTGCTCCAACCCCGGCGTGCCGGGAATCGCCCACGGCCGGGCCAGCGTCTCCGGATCCCGCAGGTACGGCAGGAACGTCTTGCCGTCCTCGCTGTTGGGCTTGGTGGCGAACTCGACCCGCAGGTCGGGAAGGGAGTCGACCTCGGGCAGCAGCCACGGCTCGGAGCCGTTGGCCACGTAGTTGTCCGACAGCAGGACCACCGGTGTGCGGTACGTCAGCGCGATCCGGGCCGCCTCCAGGGCCGCGTAGAAGCAGTCGGCCGGCGACTTCGGCGCGATCACCGCGACCGGCGCCTCGCCGTGTCGCCCGAACAGCGCCATGTTGAGGTCGGCCTGCTCGGTCTTGGTCGGCATGCCGGTCGACGGCCCGGCACGCTGCACGTCCACGATCACCAGCGGCAGCTCCAGAGCCACGGCCAGGGAGATCGTCTCGCCCTTCAGCGCCACGCCCGGGCCGGAGGTGGTGGTGACGCCGAGCGCGCCACCGTACGACGCGCCCAGCGCCGCCCCGATCGCGGCGATCTCGTCCTCGGCCTGCATCGTGATGACGCCGAACCGTTTGTGTTTGCTCAGCTCGTGCAGGATGTCCGAGGCCGGCGTGATCGGGTACGCCCCGAGGAAGACCGGTAGCCCGGACCGGACCCCGGCGGCGACGATCCCGAGCGAGAGGGCCGCGTTGCCGGTGATGTTGCGGTACGTCCCCGGGGGCATCTTCGCCGGCTTGACCTCGTACCGGACGGCGAAGTCCTCCGTGGTCTCGCCGAAGTTCCAGCCGGCCTTGAACGCGGCGATGTTGGCCGCGGCCAGCGCCGGCCGGCTGGCGAACTTGCGCTCCAGGAAGCGGAGGGTCGACTCGTACGGCCGCGAGTACATCCAGGAGAGCAGGCCGAGCGCGAACATGTTCTTGGCGCGCTCGGCGTCCTTCTTCGAGATGTCGTAATCGGCGAGGGCGCGTACGGTCATCGAGGTCAGCGCCACCGGGTGCAGGTGGTAGCCGTCCAGTGAACCGTCGTCGAGCGGGTTGGTCTGGTAGCCCACCTTGGCGAGGTTGCGCTTGGTGAACTCGTCGGTGTTGACGATGATGTCGGCGCCGCGTGGCAGGTCGGCGAGGTTGGCCTTGAGCGCGGCCGGGTTCATCGCGACCAGGACGTTGGGCGTGTCACCGGGCGTGAGGATGTCGTAGTCCGCGAAGTGGACCTGGAAGCTGGACACGCCGGGCAGGGTGCCGGCGGGGGCGCGGATCTCGGCGGGAAAGTTGGGCAGTGTCGAGATGTCGTTGCCCAGTTGGGCGGTCTCCGAGGTGAACCGGTCGCCGGTGAGCTGCATGCCGTCGCCGGAGTCACCGGCGAACCGGATGACGACCCGATTCAGTTGCCGGACCTGCTTGCTCACTGTCGCACCTCGCTTCGCTCGGCCCGGCCAGCGGGGCTGAGCTTCGGGGTGTCCTCGCCTTGCTCGGCCACTCTGTCCTCCTTCGGGGCCGGTGGCGGGTTGGCGGTGGTGGGCCCGCCCGCTCCTCTCTTCGAAGCCTACAATCGGTCGTTACGCAATCTCCGCCTAAGGTCCGGGGATGGGACGTGACGATGGGGGCATTGGCACACTTTCGTCCCACCTCGAAAAGTCGTGTGGTAATCCAAATCACTCCATGGCGGACGCCGGCCTCGGCGCGGTGGAAACGGGACGACACCTCCCGCGGCTGTCCCCCGGGGCCGATCGGCCGTTAGGCTGCCGGAGTGACCGGTTACCTGGGGTCGTACGCGACGCTGGGATTGCTGCTGCTCGCCAGCGTGCTGGTCTTCGTCGGTGCCTTCGCCGCCAACCGCCTGCTCCGCCCCGCCCGGCCCGCCGAGCCGCCCGGTAAGCGGGCCAGCTACGAGTGCGGGCTGGACCCGGTCGGCAGCGACTGGGCGCAGATGCAGATCCGCTACTACGTCTTCGCCTACCTGTACGTGCTTTTCGCGGTCGAGGCGGTGTTTCTCTTCCCCTGGGCGGTGATCTTCGACCGCCCCGGTTTCGGGGTCACCACCGTGATCGAGATGGGGATTTTCGTCGCCGTGCTCGCGCTCGGCATTCTGTACGCCTGGCGGAAAGACATTCTGCGCTGGACCCGCTAGTCCCGTCGGCGGATCGCCCGGCCGTCAGGCCAGGCCGCGCCGGGAGACGGCCGGCGGCCGGTCGCCCCTGATCGACGCGACCATGTCCAGCACCCGACGGGTCGGCCGTACCTGGTGGGCCCGGAAGACCCGCGCGCCGAGCCAGGCCGAGACCGCGGTCGCGGCCAACGTCCCCTCCAGACGGTCCTCGACCGGCAGGTCGAGGGTCTCCCCGACGAAGTCCTTGTTCGACAGGGCCACCAGCACGGGCCAGCCCGTCGCGGTCAGTTCGGGCAGCCGGCGGGTGATCTCCAACGAGTGCCGGGTGTTCTTGCCGAAGTCGTGCGCCGGGTCGATCAGGATGCCGTCGGGCCGTACCCCGAGCCGGACCGCCCGGTCGGCGAGCCCGGTGACGGTCTCGACCACGTCCGCCACCACGTCGGTGAAGGCGGCCCGGTGCGGACGGGTGCGCGGGGCCAGCCCTCCGGCGTGCGAACAGACCAGCCCGACCCCGGTGGTGGCGGCGACCTCGGCGAGCGCCGGGTCGGCGCCGGACCACGTGTCGTTGAGCAGGTCCGCCCCGGCGGCGACCGCCTCGACGGCGACCGGCGCGCGCCAGGTGTCGATCGAGATCACCAGGTCGGGGAACTCGTCCCGTACGGCGGCGATGATCTCCACCGTACGGCGGATCTCCTCCGCCACGTCGACCTCGGCCCCGGGGCCGGCCTTGACGCCGCCGATGTCGACGATGTCCGCACCCTCCGCCACCGCCCGTTCCACGGCGCGCAGCGCCCGGTCGGCCGCGAAGGTGGCGCCTCGGTCGAAGAACGAGTCCGGGGTCCGGTTCACGATCGCCATCACGACGAGTTCTTCTGGCCCGAAGCTGCGCCGTCCGAGCCGTAGCGCGCCCGCCATCCAACTCCCCCCGGGTCGTTTCTCTCCTGCCGCCGGTGACGCTAGCCAACCGGCCCGGGAGGCACCCGCGCGGGCTGCCGTCACCAGCTCCGAGGGGAAGCGTGTGCTGATGATTGTCGAAGAATGTGGGGTGGCGGGGTCGCCCGCGCCGCGTTGTCATGCCACGATCGGCGCATGGGTCAGGTACTGCTCCTTCTGGTCGTGGCGTTGACCGTCGCGGCGGTGGTGTTCGGTGTGACGGTGCTGGTGACCGGCTCCGATCCGGGGCTCGCGGACGTGGAGCCGGACGGTCGCGCCGTGCCGCTGCCCGGCAACCGGCCGCTGCAGGAGTCCGACCTGAGCGGGGTTCGCTTCGACACGGCGCTGCGGGGCTACCGGATGGCCCAGGTCGACCAGGCGTTGCGTCGGACGGCGTACGACATCGGGTACAAGGATGAGTTGATCAACGTCCTCCTGGCGGAGGTCGAGGCGTTGCGCGCCGGCCGGGTCGAGGAGGCGGACGGGTTGCGGCGTGCCCGCGAGGCGGCGCTGGTCGGCAGTGTCGTCGCCACCGGCGGCGGGGCGGCACCCGGCGGGGCTGCGGCCGGTGTGCCGGACTCCGGCCCGTCCGCCGGCCCCACGGGTGCCTCCGGGGGTGACGCTGCCGGGTCCGTGGAGCCTGCCGCGGACGGCAACCCCGCCGGCCCGGCCCGGTCCGGCTCGGCGGGCGCAACAGCGGATTCGGGCGATTCCGCGGCGGAGCCTCCGGAGCGGCCGTGAGCGCCGGAGACGATCCCGGCCCGGCCGACGGGCCCGCCGATCCCGGCCCGGCCGGTGATGCCGGCCCGCCTCGCCACGGTCCGGGTGTCGTCGACGGCGCCGAACTCCGGGCGGCCGCCCGTCCCGGCGCCGGGGAGGTCACCGCCACCGTCATCGTCGCCGCCCCCGCCTCCAGGGTCTTCGCCGGGCTGACCACCTGGGAGCGGCAGGGTGACTGGATCCCGTTCACCCGGGTCCGACTGGTCGAGGGCGACGGTGGTGAGGGCAGCCTGGTGGAGGCGGTCACCCGCATCGGACCGGCGGTGCTGCGGGACGAGATGCGCGTGGTCCGGTTCGACCCGCCGTACGAGGTCCGGGTGGTGCACTGCGGCCGGCTGCTGCGCGGCCCGGGGGTGCTGCGCTGTACCCCGATGGACCGCGACCGCACCCAGGTCGTCTGGCACGAGTGGTTCCACCTGCCGGGCGGGGGCGTGGGGCGGGTCGCCCGGCCGGTGCTCTGGCCCGGGTCGAAGGTCGGTCTGACCCGGGCGCTGCGGCGGTTCGCCCGGCTGGTGGAGGGCGGTCGGCTGCCCTGACCGCGGGCGGCGTACGGCCCGGTCGCCGGTGGCGGGTGGGCGCCCGGACCTGTCCGGCCGGGGTGTCCTTGCCCGCCCGCGCCGTCGGCGGGCTGGGGTGTCCCCTCCGCCGGGTCGAGCGCCTACGGTTGGTGCCGTGACAGAGCTGGTGATGGGCGAGGACGGCCTGGCCCGGTGCGGCTGGGGCGCGAGCACCCCCGACTACGTGGTGTACCACGACGAGGAGTGGGGTCGGCCGCTGTACGGCGACGACGCGCTCTTCGAGAGGCTGACCCTGGAGGCGTTCCAGTCCGGGCTCTCCTGGCTGACCATCCTCAGGAAGCGCCCGGCGTTCCGGGTCGCCTTCGACAACTTCCATCTGCAGACCGTGGCCGGATACGACGAGTCCGACGTCGCCCGGCTGCTCGCCGACCCCGGGATCGTCCGGAACCGTGCCAAGATCGAGGCCGCGATCGCGAACGCCCGCGCCGCCCTCGAACTTCCCGAGGGCCTGGCGGCGCTGCTGTGGTCGTTCGCCCCCACCACCCGGAGGGCCCGTCCCCGGTCCTACGCCGAGATGCCGACCGTCACCCCCGAGTCGACCGCGATGGCCAGGGAACTGAAAAGGCGGGGCTTCCGGTTCGTCGGACCCACCACCGCGTACGCACTGATGCAGGCCACCGGGATGGTCGACGACCACCTCGACGGCTGCCACGTGAAACCGTCCGCCCCGGCCGTGATGGGATAACGGGTATGAGTGAGCGGAGCAGGGAGAGGGCGTGAGCGAGCGGATCGGTGCCTGGGCGGTTGTCATCCCCGGTGAGCGGTACGAGACCGAACGGCTGTTCCACCACGACACCCTGGAGTTGGCCGGCCTGAACGGTGGGCCCCGGCCCGCTCCGGGAGACCCGGTCCTGGTGGTTCGTGACGAGGAGCCGCCGCTGGTGGTGGCGTTGGGCCGGGTGGCCACGACGGACAGCCTCGGCGAGCGGGACCCGGACGATCCGCAGTCCGGCTCCGCGGAGACGGAGCGGCTCGCGGTGACCTACACCCGGCAGATCTTCGACGCGCCGGTCGCGGCCGATCGGCTCACCCTGGACGGCCCGGTCACACCGATCGACCACGACCTCTACACCGAGCTGGCCGCACAGATCGGGCCGGCGCCCAGGCGGCAGGACTGGCTGGTCAGCCTGCACCTGCCGATCGAGGCGACCTCGTCGGCCGAGGCGGTCCGGCTGTTCTGGTCCTACCTGCAGGAGCTGGGACCGAGGGAGCTGCCGACCTTCGTCTCGCCGTCCGGTGACGAGCTGGCGATGCGGGCGTTCGTGCTCGGGGTCGAGGCCAACCAGGACCCGGAGGAGGACGACTGACCCCGGCTGTGTGTCGGATAGCCGACACACAGCCGGAGCACGTCCTACCGTCCCTCGAAGGTGGGCTGGCGCTTGGCCAGGAACGCGCTGGTGGCGGCCCGGTGGTCGGCGGTGGCCCCGCAGATGGCCTGCGCCTGCGCCTCCGCGGCCAACGCCTCCGACAGGGTTCCGGCGTCGCCGACCGAGAGCTGGCGCTTGATCGCCCCGTACGCGACGGTCGGTCCGGCGGCGAGCCGGGCGGCCAGCTCCTGGGCGGTCGGCAACACCTGCTCGTCGTCGTCGACCAGCCGGGTCAGCAACCCGAGCCGGTACGCCTCCTCGGCCGGCACCGGCTCCGCCAGCATCAACAGCTCGACCGCCTTGGCGTGCCCGACGAGCCGGGGCAGCGACCAGGAGGCGCCGGTGTCGGCGGCCAGCCCGACCCTGGCGAAGGCCATCAGGAAGCTGGTCCCGGGGCCGCCGATCCGGAAGTCGGCGAGGAAGGCCAGCGAGGCGCCGGCCCCGGCGGCCGCGCCGCGAACCGCCGCCACCACCGGTTTCGGCAGGCTGGCCAGCCGGGCGGCGATCGGGTTGTAGTGGACCCGAACCGTGCCGAGCGGATCGTTGCTGCCCGAGTCGAGGGTGCCGGCGTGTTCGCGCAGGTCCTGACCGGCGCAGAAGGCGTTTCCGGCGCCGGCGAGCACCACCGCGCGGCAGGAGCGGTCGTGCTCCAGCTCCGCGAGTACGTCGCGCAGCGCCTCCTTGAGGGAGGTGTCCAACGCGTTCATCGCCTTCGGCCGGTTCAGCGTGAGCGTCACCACGGCGTCGGAACGGTCGACGAGCAAGGACTCGGTCACTTGTGTGCACCCTTCTGTCGGGCGGCCCGGTTGGCGGCGTCGAGGCACTGGTCGACGAATCGGTCGGCCGCCGGCCGGAGACGGGCGGCGTGCCGGTCGAAGAACGCCGCCGCGCTGTTGCCCGGCCATCGTTCCGGCAACAGCGCGGGGGGCAGTTGTGGGTCTCGGAAGAGGAAGTTACGCCACGCGTGCACGAGCCGGAATCGGGCCGCGTACGCCTCCTCGTCACCGCTGCGCACGGTGACCGCGGTGACCAGCGGGCGCTGTTGCGCGACGAAGTCCTGGTACGCCTCGGCGATCTCGTCCAGGTTCCAGGCCCGGCGGACCACCGCCATCGCCCCCGCGGTGCCGGCCGCGTGCGAGGCCGTGAACCGTTCGTAGCGCACGCCGGCCTCGGTCAGCAGCGCGTCGACGTCCTCGGCGGCCCGGGTGGCGATCCAGGTCTGCTCGTCGAGCCGGCCGTAGCCGAGGTACGCGAGGTTGGACGCCAGACGGTCGCGGTCGCGCCGGTTGATGGGCGAGGAGAGAATGATCAGGTCAAACCGCCCGTCCCATCCGATCTTGGTCGTCCGGTAGATTCGTGCGGCTGCCTCGTCCAAGCGGCGGGTCGCCTTCGGGGTCAGCAGGTAACCTGGGCCGGAGGCGAGCCGGAGCGGGTGCAGCCAGCCCTGGCGGACCATCCGGGAGACGGCGGTACGGACTGCGGGCGCGGCGATACCCAACGGAGAGAGCAGTTTCACCAGCGCGGAGACGGGGGCCCGCCCGCCTCGGGACCGGAGATAGTCCCCGTAGAGGTCGAAGAGTGCCGACCGTGCCTGCATGAGCGCACATTGTGACACCCCTTCTCAAGATAAGCTAGATGCTGTTACATCAGTGTTGGTTCAGTTTGGGTCCGGCGGTGTTCATCAGGGAAAATCGTTGGTCGGCACCGCGGGTCTTGAGCGGTGATGCTGACGCAATGGGACGTGGGGTGACCCACCGACCCTGGTGAAGGTCTGAGGGGAGACGAAATGGCGGCGATGAAGCCGCGGACGGGCGACGGTCCGCTGGAGGTCACCAAGGAGGGCCGGGGCATCGTCATGCGGGTTCCGCTGGAGGGTGGTGGCCGGCTCGTCGTCGAGATGACTCC
>CALGAM010000144.1 GCA_937951935.1 uncultured Micromonospora sp.
ACCTGCTCAACACGCTCATCGAGAGCGTCGGCGGCACGGTTCGGGTGGTCAACCCGCTGCTGCCGGCCACCAAGGGCGAGGTGTGCCGGCGCGCCCGGGACGCGGGACTGCCCCTCGAAGCGATCACGAACACCGTGAGCTGCGGTCGGATCCCCCGGTACCGGCGCGTCGGCCACTTCCACTGCGGACGCTGCTACCCGTGCCTGATCCGGCAGTCCGGCCTGCTGAACGGGCTCGGCCGGGACGACACCCCGTACGAGGTGGACGTCTGGCGCCCGGACGTCAGCCGCGGACGGCGTGAGGATCTCCTCGCCCTCCACTCCTGGCTGGCGAACGGCTACGGCGTCCGCGACCTGGTGACGGACCTGCCGCTGCCACCGCGAACCGACCCGTACGCACTGCTGGCGACCATCAGCCGCGGGCGCGAGGAGCTGCGGCGCCTCTTCGCCCACCACGACCGCCCCGTCCCCGCGGCCTGACGCCCGCCGTCACCCAGGGCGTCCCAAACCACCCGGCGCAGGCACTCAGAACAGTTTCGGTCCGATGTACGCGACGACCAGTCGCTGAGCCCGTCGATCGAGCCGGAAGTGCAGGCGGCCGGCACCTGGCGTGATGCGGGCATGCCACTCGAAGATGTGGTCCAGTCCGTCGACATCCCGAAACCGGCAGAGTTCCTTCCGGCTGTCGCTCTCCGGGGTGACCTTGCTGCGCCACTGCGGCACCGCCTCCAGGGCGGTGTTCCAGCCGGCCGCTGCCTGCTCCAGCTTCGCGAGCTGCTCCTTGACAGGATTCAGCCAACCCGGCCGAAGCTTCGCAAGATCATCAGCAACCCTGGGCAACAGCCTGAGATGAGGAAAGACGTCCTCCCTGGCAGCCCAGAGTTCCGCCCCGGAGTGGATCTGGTCAAGCGCAGAGTCACACAGCCATTCACGGTGCACGGCGACGTGCTCGGGCATGCTGGCATGCCGGACCTGGACCTCGTTGTCAGTCAACACGATCTCGCCCGAGTCGTCTTCGGCAAGCGCGGATTGAATCAACGTCAGCCAGGCTGCCTGCCACACGTTCGCCAGACACAGGCTGATCGCCAGCCCGCCGGAGAGGTGCGCGGTTCCCAAGCCCGCCGCCGGGTGGTCCGCGTGTCGATAGTCCACCTCGCGCCACAGCTCGCCAGGCATGACATCACGAAAGGGTGCCCTGTTCCGCAGGGCCATCAGGTAGCGGAAGGCATCTCGGTTGCGCCCGTCGCCGGCCCACTGACGTATGGTGTAGCCCGAACCAAGTTCGAGATCAATGAATTTGGCCTCGGTCACCAGCGCCACATCGGTGCGATGCTCGCGTACCCGCCGCAGCAGCCCGACAAGCCTGTGTAGAGAATCTGACAGCTCCTGAGGTTGCGCCCGAACTCCCCGATACGACAGTTCGTTGAGCACCAGTAGCAGGGACAAGAGCCGGCTCTCCGTCAGTCAAGCAGGCGATCGAGCGCCCGGTCCCATTCGTCGAAGAACCCCTGCGGCCACTGTGACAACATGCCGTCGGGGCCAACTTCAGGAGAGCTGACCTCGATCTCACCGTCATCGTTACGGTCGAAATAATGCAGCGCCACCTTGTCGGGAGTCAACACGCCGTCTTTCACCGCGAGTCGGACGCCGTTGAGAACGTGGTCACTGTGGCTCTCGATCACCACCTGCGCTCCCGCAGCGACGGCGAGACAAGCCAACCGGGCGATCAGCGTCTGCCCGCGAGGATGCAGATGCGCCTCGGGATTCTCCAGCATCACCAGTGTTCCCGAGCCGGACGAAAGGCAGGCCACGATGATCGGCAGCACGTAGGTCAGACCGAATCCGACGTTCGTCGGCCGGTACCGGATGTTTGAGGAGCCGAGACCAGCCGTTCCGCCGAATCCGTAACTAAGTTGGACCAGGTCTGTTCCACGCAGGTCCTCCACCCACAGGCCAACGCCGGGGCAGATCTCCTGTAGCCATGCCTCGGCCTGGTCAACCAAACCGTCGGACTTGGCCCTCGGATGGCGCGCGGCGTTTGCCGTGACCCGTTCGTCCCGCCTGGTTCGCAGGAAGTTGACGGTGTGCTCGCCCCTGGCACCGAGAAACCCCTTGCGGACCGCCACCTCGTACGACTTCGGATAGTGCACCGCAGGAACGATCCGATCGGCCCGGAGGTACTGAAAGCCGGCGGAAAACAGCCCGGAGAGCGCCAGGATCTTGTCGGAGTCGCCGGAGGGAAATGCTCCTCTCTCGCCGACGGGAAGCAGATCGGCCTCTCGGTCCCGGCTGGGCTCGTACTCGACACTCCAGCTCACCTCCTGGCCATCGACCGTCAGCGCGACGGTGATGAAGATGCCCCGTCCGCGCCGCCCGTCGGAGTAGTCCTCGTGCAGAACGTCTCGTCCTACGCCCAGCTCCACCAACTCGCCGTTGAGAAGTAGCCCGCCGTCGGGCTCCAGCACCCCCGCGTCATACGACTGACGCAGCAGCGCCAGCGCCTGCATGGTGGTGCTCTTTCCTGCTGCGTTCACCCCGCTGAGCAAGGTCAACGGAGCGAGGGGAAGATCCATCCTGCGGAACGCCTTGAAGTTCTCCAGCCGCACGCGCTCGATCATGATTTTCCCTCAAACGCCCGCCGAATCCGACGAAACCGCTCTTGGACCTTCGCCGGATGACCGGTGCCCTGGCTGATCGTCGCCTGGAAACTAACATTCCCCATAAGGCGCCGGAACAGGCGGATGACGTCCTCGCGCTCCGCGATCAGCCGCTCGACAACCTCATCGGAGACCAGTGCGAGATTGACCGACACCGCCTCGAACAGTGCCTTGTTGATGGGCAGCCGCCGCCTACCACCCGAAGGATCGAGCTTCCGGAAGGCATATTCACCGAAAATGTCCTCGGCAGCCGCCATGGCCCTCTCAAATTCGGATCGCAGTGTCGCGACCCGCTCGTCCGACAGGTCGTTCAGCTTGTGCATACTGTCGCGCAGGAAGCGATCGAAGTCGTCCAGAACGTAGTCGAAGGGATCAGTCAGCCGGAACGCAAGGAACCGGAGGATCATCTCCCGGTCGACCATCCGCTCGCTGCGCACACTGTTGCCGGTCGCCGAACGGAAGGCGTCGGAAGCGGCCCAGTCCCGGAGGATGTCGCGCCCCTTGCCCGGGATCAACGCGTGCCGAAGCTCCTGCCGGGACAGCGGCAATCCGCCGGTGTTGATCCGGGCAAAGATGTTGAACTTCACCTCCTCCGGGGTGCCGCGACGGATGAGGTGAACGATGAGCTCGGTTTCTCGCAGCCGAGTCTGTAGCCGACCCGGTAGGTCCTCAAACGTCTTTCCGTTGTATTCCTTGCCCAGGTATTCAAGGTCGGTCAGGCGCAGCGGTGGCTGCCCGATCGAGGCCGGCTCGATGAACTGGGCGATGGCGGTGAGTCGCTGGCTACCGTCCACCATGGACCACACGTCGTCGTCGCCCTCGGCGGCATAGAAGGTGGGCAGTGGAATCCGTAGCAGCAGCGACTCGATCAGACGGCTCTTCACGGTCGGCTTCCAGATACCCGCCTGCCGCTGGAAGTCCGGGTGCAGGTCGACGCGCTTGGTACGGATCCGGGACAGCAGGAGTTCGACCGCGGTGTTACGGGTGACGACATCGATCTGCTCGGGATCAAACGGTTCGCGGATGGCGTCGCCCGAATGATCGGCCTGGTCGGTTCCGGAAGCCTGTTCGTCGTCGACCTCCACCCCGGTCCGTCGGCCGAGCGAGTCAAGCTCCTCGACGACCTCCAACTCCGACTCAGAAATCTTGCCCACCTCGATTCATCCCGAGTCGCACCGCCGCAGTCGCGTGACAAACCGGCAGTAGCGTAACGGATTATGGACGTCTGGGGGCTGCCGCGTACGGTCACGCGCCCGCGGCGACGAACCTCGGGCTGCCCCGGGGTCACGGGCCGCGCCTGCGGCGGCGAGACCGGCGACCGTCGGACCGATCGCGAACCGTCGTATCGATTGACTACGGTGGCCTGCATGAGTGGGGAGGGTGTGCTCGCCGTACCCGACGGGCGGGTGATCCGCGACGAGCTGCAACGGCTGGTCCTGGCCGACCTGCTCGGGCCGCTCGGCGGGCCGGACGAGGAGTTCCCGAGCGGTGAGGACCCGCTCGACCGCTACATCCTGGGCCGGCTGGCCCCCAGCGGCGCCACCGTCGCCCCGGAGACCCAGGACGCACGCACCGAGGCCGGGGAGCCCGACCCGCTGGAGGGCGAGACCGAGCCGAGCGCGCCGAACGTGCCCAGCCTGGCCCCGTCGGCGCTCGGCTTCACCGCGTGCGTCGCCGGGGACGTGACCGCGCTGACCGTCACCGCGCGCTGGGGCCGCTACGAGCGCACCACCTCCACCGACGAGGCGCACCTGGGCCGCCGGGTCTGGCGCCGGCACCGGCAGGGCGGCAGCCGCACCATCACCCTCGTCGAGGGCACCATCGACGCCGCACCGGTCGACAGGACCCAACCCGCGGTCGTGGTCCGCGGCCGGGTGCGCAGACTGGGCGGGCAGTGGCTGGTCTCGCTCTTCCTCGAAAACCAGCAGCCCGACCCGGGCAGGCGGGACGCCACCGCCTGGATCTTCCAGGTCGAGCTGTCCGCCACCGGCACCGACGACCGGCCCGTCTTCGTGCCCCGCCCCGAGCAGATCTCCGGCGGCGACGCCTCCGACCAGGCCGAACGGCGCCGGTTGGCGATGGCCTACCGCTTCCACCCCGAGTTCGCGGTCGGGCACGGCACGGCGGTGCACGTCACGGTCTCCGACACCGACCCGCGCCTCGCCCACACCGTTGCCACCAGCACCGTCCCCGACCACGAGGTGCCGTTCACCGACGTGCCGAATCCGGAGGACGACCCCGACCTGCCGGAACTGGCCAACGTGGTGCTGGACATGAAGGAGCTGGCCCGGCTCGCCGAGGACGGCCCGGCCGAGGCGCTGACCGCGGCGCTGCGCCCACTCGTCACCGGCTACCGCGCCTGGATCGCCGACAACGAGGCCACCGCCGCCGACCCGGGGCGGCAGCTCGACGGCTACCAGGCCCAGGTCCGGCAGGCGCTGCGGGACGCCACCCTCGCCGCCGACCGGATCGAGGCCGGCATCGACCTGCTCCAGACCGACCCGGCGGCCCGCGCCGCGTTCGGCTTCGCCAACCGGGCGATGTACCTCCAGCGGGTCCACACCGTCCTCGCCGCACACCGCCGCGAGCACCCGGACACGCCGCTGGCGCAGGCGTTCCAGGTCGCCGACACGCCGCGCAACCACCGGTGGCGCCCGTTCCAGTTGGCGTTCATACTGCTCAACCTGCCGGCCCTGGCCGACCCCCGGCACGACGAGCGCGCCGACGACCGGTCCCGGGCGGTCGCCGACCTGCTCTGGTTCCCGACCGGTGGCGGCAAGACCGAGGCGTACCTCGGGCTCACCGCGTTCACCATCGCGGTCCGGCGGCGGCAACCGGCGTACGGCGGGCTGGACGGCGCCGGCGGCGTGGCCGTGCTGATGCGCTACACCCTGCGGCTGCTCACCATCCAGCAGTTCGAGCGGGCCGCCACCCTGATCTGCGCCGCCGAGACACTGCGCCGGGCCGACGAGGCGACCTGGGGCACCGAGCCGATCCGGATCGGACTCTGGGTCGGCGGCCGGGTCACCCCCAACCACACCGACGACGCCGAACGCTGGCTCGGCCAGCAGCGCCGGGGCTCGGCGCCCCGGGGGCGGAGCTCGCCGCACCAGCTCACCACCTGCCCCTGGTGCGGCAGCCGGATCGAGGCCGGCCGGGACATCACCGTGCACCCGGTCTACCGGCGCACCCTGGTCGTCTGCCCGGATGTGGAGTGCCCGTTCGGCACGCTGGGCGGCCACGACCAGCCGGACGACCGGAAAGGGTTGCCCGTCCTGGTGGTCGACGAGGAGATCTACCGGCATCCGCCCGCGCTGCTGATCGCCACCGTGGACAAGTTCGCCCAACTGCCGTGGCGGGGCGAGACGGCCGCCCTGTTCGGCCAGGTCACCGAGCGCTGCGAGCGCCACGGTTACCTGACCGAGGACCTGAGGCAGACCGTGTGCGGAAGCAGCTTCCACCGGGCCAGCGGCGGCGCGCCGCCGGCCCGGATCGTCGGCTGTGCCCGCCTGCGCCCGCCGGACCTCGTCATCCAGGACGAGCTGCACCTGATCTCCGGGCCGCTCGGCTCGCTGGTCGGCCTCTACGAGACCGCGGTCGACCGGCTGGCCACCTGGGAGCCGGAGCCGGGACGCTGGTCCCGCCCGAAGGTGATCGCCTCCACCGCCACCGTCCGCCGGGCCAGCCACCAGATCGAGGCGCTCTTCCACCGCCAGACCAGGGTCTTCCCGCCGGCCGGACTGGACGCCGCCGACAGCTTCTTCGCCCGCCAGCGAAGCGCCGACCGGCATCCCGGACGCCGGTACGTCGGCATCTGCGCACACGGCGTGCGGATCAGGTCCGCGCTGATCCGGGTCTACGTCTCGGTGCTCGGCGCCGCGCAGAAACTGCACGAGACGTACGGCCGGAACCCGGTCACCGACCCGTACATGACCCTGGTCGGCTACTTCAACAGCCTCCGCGACCTCGGCGGCATGCGCCGACTGGTCGAGGACGACGTCTCCACCCGACTCGTCCGGGCCGACGGGCGTGGCCTGGCCCGCCGCTACGACCCGCTGGTCAAGGAGCTGACCTCCCGGCTGCCGTCGGACGGCATCCGGCCCCTGCTGGACCAGCTCGGCGTGCGGTTCACCGGCGGCCGGGCCAGGGGCAGCCCGCCGCCGATCGACGTCCTGCTCGCCACCAACATGATCGCGGTCGGGGTCGACGTGCCCCGGCTCGGCGTGATGGTGGTGGCCAACCAGCCCAAGTCGACCGCCGAGTACATCCAGGCGACCAGCCGGGTCGGCCGGGCCTGCCCCGGCCTGGTCTTCACCGTCTTCAACTGGGCGCGCCCCCGGGACCTGTCGCACTACGAGCGGTTCGAGCACTTCCACGCCAACGTCTACCGGCACGTGGAGGCGCTGTCGGTCACCCCGTTCGCCGAACGTGCCATCGACCGGGGACTGACCGGGGTGCTGGTGGCGCTGGTCCGCAACCTGGAACGCAACTACAACGGCAACCTGCGCGCCCAGGACTTCGACCGGCACAGCCAGCTCGCCGACCACGTCGTCCGGTTCCTCAAACGGCGCAGCGCCGTCGCCGCCGACACCGCCACCCAACACCGGGTCGAGGAGCAACTTGAGGCCCGGCTCGACCTGTGGGCGCGGGAACGCACCGTCTCGGCCCGACGACTGGCGTACGACAAGCCGCGCCGCAGTGACGACGTCGCCGGCCTGCTGCACCGGCCGGAGGAGGGACCCTGGCGGCAGACCACCTGCCCCACCTCGCTGCGGGACGTCGAACCCGGCGTCCAGCTCCTGCTCCGGACGGCGGGCGCCGGCGAGGACGACCCTCCCCCGTTCGTACCGCGCGACAGCGGCCCGGCGGCAGGCACCGCCCCCTCCCCCAACGGCACCCCCAACACCCCGGTGGCGAGTTCATGACCGAGCCAGCACGCAGCATCCTGCGAGTCGGGTCGCTCCGCCCCAACCAGCTCCTGCACACCTACGGCGTCGGCGCCGTCGCCGACCTGCCCAGCCTGTCGGTGATCATGCTGGGCCTGGACCACTGGGACCTCACCAGCTCCACCGTCATCAGCGAGGACCGGCTGCTGGCGGTGATGCGCAAGCAGCTCGGGCCGCAGGTGCAGGCGCTGCGCCTGCCCCCGCAGCTGCCGGAGACGTCGGAGCAGTTCGGCGAGTGGACCCGCGTCGGCGTACCGGTGAGCCTCTTCCCCACCTGGCTGCGCTGCTCCGACACCCGCTGCAACCGGCTCGCCCCGGCCGACTCCGGCCTGTTCGAGCTGCTGCCCTCCCCGGTGCCCGACCGGATCCGCTACGTCCACTCCTGCCGGGGCAACGGCGGCAACCGGCCCACCGCCGTACCGGCCCGGTTCGTCCTGGCCTGCGGCAACGGTCACCTGGACGACTTCCCGTGGTCGTACTTCGTCCACCGGGGCAGCGACCCCGGCCCCGGCCACTCGCTCAGGCTCTCGGAGCGGGGCAGCACCGGTGAGACGTTCAACATCCTCGTCTCCTGCGACGCGGACGGCTGCGGGGCGAGTCGGCCGATGTCCGACGCGATCGGGATCCAGGCCGAGCAGAACCTTCCCGCCTGCCGGGGGCGGCACCCCCACCTCGGCACGTACGAGCCGTGCGACGCGGCGCCCCGGACCCTCGCGCTCGGCGCCACCAACGGTTGGTTCGCCCTGCAGGTGTCGGTGGTCAGCCTTCCCCGCGCCGAGCACCCGGTCGACCACCTCGTCGCCGAGTTCTGGCCGGCCCTGCGGGTGCTCGCCGGGCTCGACCCGGAGACCGCCAAGTCGATCCTTCCGACCCAGGCCTGCTGGGCGGGGCTGGAACCGTACGGCGTCGACCGGGTCTGGGAGGCGATCACGCGCCGGGCCGACGCGGGGCCGACCGACGACGCCGACGACGCCCTCGACGTGCTCACCCCCGAATGGCGGGCCTTCACCTCCGGCACCCGGCTGGACCTGCCGGACTTCACCACCCGGCCGGAGCCGGCCCCCGCCCGGCACCGGGACTGGCTGCGCCAGGTCGTCCTGGTGCCCCGGCTCCGGAAGGTCGCCGCCCTGTACGGCTTCACCCGGATCGACGCACCCGAGTGGGACGTCCTGCACACCCCCAACCGGCGCCGCGGGCCGATCGCCGTCGCCGAACCCACCTGGGTGCCGTGCGCGGAGCTGCGCGGCGAGGGAATCTTCCTGCGGTTCGACGAGGACCGGGTCGTCGCCTGGGAACACCAGCCGGAGGTGAAGCGCCGGGAGCAGCTGCTGATCCGAGCCCACGACCGGTGGCGGGCCCAGCGGCAGCTTCCGCCCGGCGGGTGGCCGGGGCTGCGCTTCGTCCTGCTGCACACCTTCGCGCACGCGCTGATCCGGGAGTTCGCCCTGGAGTGCGGCTACAGCGCGGCCGGGATCGGGGAGCGCATCTACGCCAGCACCGGCGAACATCCCACCGCCGGGGTGCTGCTCTACACCGCCGCTCCCGACAGCGAGGGCACCCTCGGCGGCCTGGTCACGCTCGGCCGGTCCGACCGCCTCGGGGAGCTGGTCGAGCGGGCCCTGGAGGCCGCCCGGCTGTGCAGCTCCGACCCGCTGTGCGCCGAGCACGACCCGACCGTGCACGGACGACTGTCGGCGGCGGCCTGCCACGCCTGCCTCTTCGCCGCCGAGACCTCCTGCGAGCGGGGCAACCACTACCTGGACCGGGCGCTGCTGGTCGACACGCTGGGCGAGGCGGGCTGCGGGTTCTTCACAGCCTGACGGTGGACGGGGCGGCGACGGCGGATCGGGCGGCGACGCGGGGACATCGGGCGAGGGCGGACGGATCGGGCGGCGACGGCGGATGCGGCACGGTCACGAGGACGAGGGCGAGGCTCCGGCGGGCGGGGAGGGGTTCGCCGAGACCATCGCCGGGATCGCCGCCGCCCTGCCGGACGGGCACCTGGCCGCCTGGCGCCGGGTGCTGGCCACCGTGGACGCCCCCGACGGGCAGGTGGAGGCCGCGCTGATCGACGCCCAGCCCGGCTACCTGGTGGCGACGCACGCCCGGCGGCTGGTCGCGTCGTGGCGGGCCGAGGCGCCCGACCTTCCGGGCCCGGCGGTGGCGTTGGCGCTGGGCAGCGCGGCCACGATCCACCGGCGGGCCACGGCCCGGCGGACCGAGCTGGTCGTCAGCGGGCCGGTCAGCCCGTCCGTACCGGTGCGGCTGACCAGCTCCGTCGTGGTCGAGCTGATCCGGTCGGCGCGGGCCTCGCTGCTGGTGGTCAGCTTCGCCGCGTACGGCGTACCGGAGGTGGTCGCCGAGCTGCGGGCCGCGGCCGACCGGGGCGTCCGGATCGACCTGGTCCTGGAGAGTTCGGCGGCCGACGGCGGCGCCCTGCGGGGTACGACCGGAGCCGAGGCCGCCTTCACGACGCTGCGGGACCGGGCCGCCTTCTGGCACTGGCCGGCCCGCCACCGGCCGGCGGTGGGCAACTCCCGGGCCGCGCTGCACGCAAAGATCATCGCGGTGGACCAGCGGACCGCCCTGATCACCAGCGCCAACCTGACCGACCGGGCGATGTCGCACAACATCGAGGTCGGGGTGGTGCTCCGCGACCCCGGGCCGGTACGCCGGCTCGTCGCCCACGTCACCGCCCTGATGAACCCGGGGCGCGGCCCGCTGGAGCGGCTGACCTGATCCGGGGCGCGACCCGGCGCGCGGCGTGCCCGGACCAGACCCCGACACGCGTCCGGGCCGGCCCGTGTGTGGGCCGGCCCGGACGTTCGACGGTCAGGTGGACGTCGCGGTCACCCGGAGACCGGGGTCACCGGGGACGCCGCAGGTCGAACCGGTCGAGGTTCATCACCTTCACCCACGCGGCGACGAAGTCGTGCACGAACTTCTCCCGCGCGTCGTCGCTGGCGTAGACCTCGGCGAGCGCACGCAGCTCCGAGTTGGACCCGAAGACCAGGTCGACCCGGCTGGCCGTCCACTTGAGCTCGCCGGTGGCGGAGTCCCGGCCCTCGAAGGTGGTCGCCTCCTCGGAGGTCGGCTTCCACGTCGTACCCATGTCGAGCAGGTTGACGAAGAAGTCGTTGGTCAGCGCCCCCGGGTTGGTGGTGAGGACGCCCAGCGACGACTGCTGGTAGTTCGCGCCCAGCACCCGCAGGCCACCGATCAGGACCGTCATCTCGGGCGCGCTGAGGGTCAGCAGGTTCGCCTTGTCGATCAGCGCGTACTCGGCCGGAAGCCGGTTGCCCTTGCCGTAGTAGTTGCGGAAGCCGTCCGCGGTCGGCTCCAGCACGGCGAAGGACTCCACGTCGGTCTGCTCCTGCAGCGCGTCGACCCGGCCCGGCGTGAAGGGCACCTCGACGGTGAAGCCGGCGTTCCGGGCCGCCTGCTCGACCGCCGCCGAGCCGGCGAGGACGATCAGGTCGGCCAGCGAGATGCGCTTGTTGCCGGTCTGGGACGCGTTGAACGCCTCCTGGATCCCCTCCAGGGTGCCGAGCACCTTCGCCAGCTCGTCCGGGTTGTTGACCTCCCAGCTCCGCTGCGGCTCCAGGCGGATGCGCGCCCCGTTGGCGCCACCGCGCTTGTCGCTGCCCCGGAAGGTCGACGCCGAGGCCCAGGCGGTCGAGACGAGCTGGGACACGGTCAGCCCCGAGGCGAGGATCTGCTGCTTGAGCGCGGCGATGTCCTTCTCGTCGACGAGCTCGTGGGTCAGCGGCGGCAGCGGGTCCTGCCACAGGAACTGCTCGCTGGGGACCTCCGGGCCCAGGTAGCGGGTGACCGGCCCCATGTCGCGGTGGGTCAGCTTGAACCAGGCGCGGGCGAAGGCGTCCGCGAACTGGTCCGGGTTCTCCAGGAAACGCCGGGAGATCTTCTCGTAGACCGGGTCGAACCGCAGCGCGAGGTCCGTGGTCAACATCCGCGGCTCACGCCGCTTCGTCGGGTCGTGGGCCTCGGGCACCATGTCGCTGCCCGCGCCGTTCTTCGGCCGCCACTGGTACGCGCCGGCGGGCGACTTCATCAGCTCCCACTCGTACGCGAAGAGGATGTGGAGGAACTCGTTGTCCCACCGGGTGGGGTGGTAGGTCCAGGTGACCTCCAGCCCGCTGGTGATGGTGTCCGCGCCCTTGCCGGTGCCGTAGCTGCTCTTCCAGCCCAGCCCCTGCTCCTCCAGCGGCGCGGCCTCGGGCTCGGGCCCGACGTGGTCGGCGGGGCCGGCGCCGTGGGTCTTGCCGAAGGTGTGGCCGCCGGCGATCAGCGCGACCGTCTCCTCGTCGTTCATGCCCATGCGGCCGAACGTCTCGCGGATGTCCCGGGCCGCCGCGACCGGGTCCGGGTTGCCGTTCGGGCCCTCGGGGTTGACGTAGATGAGGCCCATCTGGACCGCGGCGAGCGGGTTCTCCAGCTCCCGGTCGCCGGTGTAGCGGGCGTCGCCGAGCCACTCGGTCTCCGGACCCCAGTAGACGTCCTCCTCGGGCTCCCAGACGTCCTCGCGGCCGCCGGCGAAGCCGAGCGTCTTGAAGCCCATGGTCTCCAGCGCGACGTTACCGGCGAGGATCATGAGGTCGGCCCAGGAGATCTTCTGGCCGTACTTCTTCTTGACCGGCCAGAGCAGGCGGCGGGCCTTGTCCAGGTTCGCGTTGTCCGGCCAGCTGTTCAGCGGCGCGAAGCGCTGCTGGCCGCTGCCGGCGCCGCCGCGACCGTCGCTGATCCGGTACGTGCCCGCGCTGTGCCAGGCCATCCGGATGATCAGGGGGCCGTAGTGCCCGAAGTCGGCCGGCCACCAGTCCTGGGAGGTGGTCAGCACCTCCGCGATGTCCCGCTTGACGGCGGCCAGGTCGAGGGAGTTGAACGCCTCGGCGTAGTTGAAGTTCTCGCCGAGCGGGTTGGCCACGGCGGGGTTCTTGGCGAGGATCTTCAGGTTGAGCCGGTTCGGCCACCAGGTGCGGTTGCCGCCCCCCTCGGTCGGGTGGGGGGCGCGTCCGTGCGGGACCGGGCAGCGGGAGGTGCTGCCGGCTTCCGCGTCGTGGACGACGGCCTCGTGGTTCTCGGGCATCGGATTCCTTCCGTGACGTGACGGATCAACTGGGTCGAAGGTTGCCTGTGTCGGAGCAGTCGGGGCAGCGACCCCAGTAGATGACCTCGGCCTCGTCGATCGAGAAGCCGTGGTCGTCGGAGGCGGTCAGGCAGGGGGCCTCGCCGACGGCGCAGTCGACGTCGGCGATCCGGCCGCAGGCCCGGCACACCACGTGGTGGTGGTTGTCGCGGACCCGCGACTCGTAGCGCGCCACGGATCCCGACGGTTGGATGCGTCGCACCAGCTCGGCCTCGGTCAGCGCGCGCAGCGCGTCGTAGACGGCCTGGTGGGACACCTCCGGGAGTTCCCGGCGCACGGCACGGATGATCGCGTCCGTGTCCGCGTGCGGGTGCGCGTGCACCGCGCTCAGCACCGCCACCCGGGGACGGGTGACGCGCAGCGCGGCCCTGCGCAGCATCTGCGGGAAGTCCTGGGTCGCCGCCACGTCCCGAAGTCTGGACCGTTTTCTGGAATGAGTCAAGAAAATGGGCGGGATGTCACCCCGACGCTTACGCCAACCCACAGAACGGAGCGAACAGCGACCAGCAACCCCGATCAACCACGATTCCGACAGATCGGGACAGTACCACATTCGTGACCGCGACCCTGCCCGTCCTGCCCCGCGCCGGGCGGGCAGGCGGGCCACCCGGAGCCGGCCGACACCAGCCGGTGGCGGTCCCGTCACCGGCCGCCCGCCACAAGCAGGCGGCATCTTCGGGATCCCGGTCGGCGGACGAGCGGCCCACCCGCGCGCCGTGACGCGCGGGCGTAGGCTCACCGAGCCGATCGACTGCGCCGGGCGAACGAAACCGCCAGGGCCCTGCCGCTAGGAGACCCTGCGGACCAGAGTGCCGGCGCGCCAGGCGTCGGCGAACTCACGCAACGGAACGCCCAGCGCGTCGCTGAGCGAGACGATCGTGCCGAACGAGGGCGCCGGCAGCCGACCAGCCTCGATCTTCCGCAGCGTCTCCGGGGAGATACCGGCCGCCAGCGCCACCTCGACCGGGTTGCGGTCGCCACGTGCGGCACGGATGGCGGCCCCAAGGCGCCGACCCGCCTCGATCTGTTCGGGAGTGAGCGGACGGCGGACCATGACAGCACCGTAGGTGAGCGGCTCAAGACGCCTGACCGGTCAACACCGAGTTCGGCGGTCACGGGGTGGGCCGCACCATGCACGAAGACCCTCACGTGCCGAACGAGGGTCGGCGCGCCCGTGGTCTGCGGCTGTCTCCCGGTCTGACGATCGCGATCGAGCCATGGTTCGCCAGGAGCACCAACAAGATCGTCTTCGACGAGGACGGCTGGACGATCCGCTCCGCCGACGGCTCGCGTACCGCCCACTCCGAGCACACCGTCGCGATCACCGAGAACGGCCCCCTGGTGCTCACCCGCCGCCCAGATGAGCCGGCATCACGCGAACGGCAGCCAGCCCGAGGCGGCGCCGACGCCCGGTCTCGATCGTGACTGATCCGGCATCGCCACGCTGGAACAACCGGAGGCTCGGCGGCTCCAGACGACTATCCGCGTTCCGCCGGGGCAGCTCCGTCACCGCCCGACACCAGCGCCGCGACCGCCCAGGCGAGCAGTGTGCCCACGGTCAGGGCGGGCGGCAGGTACCCGTACGTGAGCACGCCGCCGACCGGTGTGAGCGGCAGGGCGGCGACGAGTGACCACGCGACCCTGCGCGGCAGCGTGTCGCGCCGGATCGCCTGCACCCCGCACCAGACCGTGCCGACGAGTGCCGCCAGCAGCGCCACGAGGTCGAACACCCACCCCCAGCCGGGGCTGTTGTACTCCAGCCCGATCGCGACGGCCGCCGCGAGCAGGCCCACCCTCGTCAGGTGGCGGGGCAGCGCCGAGGCGGCGTGGCCCGTCACCGCCCACACGAGGGGCAGCGCCAACACCACCGTGACGAAGAACGGGCCGCGCCACATCCACACCGGCTCGTCACCGTCCACCAACGGCAGGTTCTCGGCCATCCACCGCGCCGGCTGCGGCAGCGACCCCGCCGCCCTGCCGCCGCCCAGCTCCCACTGCACCGCCATCGCGCCACCCAGCACCGTGGCGAGCAACGGGGCGATCACCGCCGGGATTCGCCTCCAGGTGCCGACGCCCCAGGCGCGGCCGTCGACGGGATCGGGACGGGTGGCGGCACCGACGGCGGGCCGCGCGACCGGGACGCTGGAACTCACCGTCTCATCGTCGTCCCGCCGCCGGCGGCCACCATCGGCCGGACGGTGGAGATGGTGCAGGAAACGGGCACCTGAGCCACGTCCAGGAGGCTGATCGGCGCCCCGCACGGACCGCCGCGCGCGCCGTGGCCGTCGTGGGTCGTCCGGCGGGTGTCGGGTGGGCGGTGTCGCGCCGCCCACCCGACACCCGCCTACCGCCTGCCGAACACGACCGGTACGCCGGCGGCCGGCCGCATCGTGATCAGCGGGACCAGCCTGAGATCCTCCTCGACCGCGGTCAGCCGGAAACGGCTGAGGATCGCCCGCAGCAGCACCTCGGACTCCAGCATCGCGAAGTGCTCGCCGATGCAGTGCCGTGGCCCACCCCCGAACGGGAAGTACGCGTACCGGGGCCGGTCCTGCGGCCCGAGGAACCGCTCGGGCCGGAACACGTCGGGTTCCGGCCAGAACTCCGGATGCCGGTGCGTCACCCACGGCGAGACCAGGACCATGCTCCCCCGGGGGATGAACCACCCACCGATCTCGGTGTCGGCGTGCGCCCGGCGCTCGGTCATGTACGCCGGCGGTCGCAGTCGCAGCCCCTCGGAGAGCGTCGCGTTGAGCAGGTTCCGGCTCGGCTCGTCCGACTCGGGCGCACGCGCCGCCTCCGCCACCCGGTCCTGGACCTCCGGGTGCCGGCCGAGCAGGTGCAGCGTGAAGGTGAGCGCCGCGGCGCTGGTCTCGTGCCCGGCGAGCAGGATCACCAGTGCCTGGTCCCGGATCTCCTGGTCGGACAGGGGCGCGCCGGTGGCCGGGTCCCGCGCGGCCCGCAGCCGGGTCACGATGTCGTCGCCCGGGGCGTCCGGCTCCGGCCCGTCGCCCGGAGGCGTCGCGGGTCGCTCCCCCCGGCGCGCCAGGATGCGGTCGACGACCGCGTACTGCTCGTCGCGGGCGGCGGTGAACCGGCGGTTCGCCGGGGTCGGCAGGCCGAGCGGCGGCCGCAGCACCCGCATGGCCCGGTCGATGACGGCCGTGCCGGCGCGGGGGATCACCCGCAGCAGCGCCGGGATGGCGTCCTCGACGTCGTCGCCGAAGACGGCCCGCCCGATCACCCGCACGGTGTACTGGTGCATGAGCCGGTGCAGGTCCACCTGGTTGCCGAGGTGGCGGGTCACGTCGTCGACGACGCGTTCCGCCTCGGCCGCCATCACCTCGCGGTAGCCCCGCACCCGCCGGGCGGTGAACAGCGGTTGCAGGGTGCGCCGCTGCCGGACCCAGACGTCGCCGTCGGTGGTCAGCAGGCCGTCGCCGATGAGCTCCCGCAGCACACCGAAGGTGGTGCCGTCCCGGCCGAACGCCCGGTCGGTCAGCACCTGGTGCACGCCGTCGGGGTGGTACACCGCGACGTACCGCCGCCGGAGCGCCTTCGGACCCCGGGCCGGCCCGATCCGGTACGACACCAGGTCGCCGTACCGCCGGAAGCCGTCCATCAGCGTGCCGAGCACGTCGCGACGCAGTTCCGGGGCCATGCCCAGCAGCGGGTGCCCCGCCGGGCCGGGAATCTCCGTCGGGAGGTACCCGGCCCGCAGCGCGGTCATCGGTGCCCTCTCCCGTGGGCGAGCGCCTGCGGCAGGGCCAGGAAGCGACCGGTCAGCCCGGCCACCAGCAGGCACACCAGCGTGACCAGGTAGACCCAGGTGAGCACCGAGCCCCAGCGCACGTCGTCCGAGTACCGGACCAGCGCGATCAGACCGAGCGTGCTCAGCGTGACGTCGGTGAAGAAGCCGGCCTTCAGCCGACGCACGTCGCGCTCCCACACCGCCTGGAACGAGGCCACCCCGAAGGTGAAGAGCCAGGCGGAGAGCGCCCGCGCGTCCAGCGGGGTGACGGGCCAGACCCAGTGGTCGGCCATGCTCTCCGGCGCGACCCACAGCGGCACCGCCAGTCCGACCAGGACCACGCCCATGATGCTGGTCGGGATCGACACGTCCGGCCCCATGGGGGCCTGCGGCGGGCCGTCCGTGCCGGGCTCACGGCGCTGGCGCAGCCACACCACGAGGGCCAGCACCGGCGCCACCAGGTGCACGCCGAGCCAGAACCAGGCGTACGCCCCGGAGCCGGTCTCGGCGCCGCCGAACGGGAACTCGTCCCAGTGCAGGACCGTCACGACCAGCATCACGCCGAGCAGCACGGCCGGGGCGAAGAGGGTGGCACGGGCGTTCACCCAGTCGCGTTCGAGCAGGGTCAGCGAGAGCATGACCACGGCGGCGGTGTACCCGGCGCCGAGGGTCGCGGCGGTCAGCGCCGACCCGGTCTGCCAGGCGAAGTAATCGCCCGTCGAGCCGCTCAACAGGTAGAGCGGGACGGCGCAGGCGATTGAGAACGCCAGCACGGGCCAGAAGTACGCCACCCGCACCAGCGGGGCGACCGGCCGCTGGGCGGCCGCCGTGTGCGTGGGGGACGGAGAGGTACGGGTCGTCATCGGGTTGCTCCCATAGCGGTCGTGGCCGTCGGATCGGTGGTGGTGCGGTCGGTGGCGCCGGCCAGCAGCCGGGCCGCGAGCTGCGCCTTGGCGATCAGCTCGTCGGGTGTGCCGTACGCGATGGCGATGCGGTAGCGGTTCCGGTCGTCCGGGATGAGGTGGCCGACGGGTCGCCCGTCCCGGCGTGCCAGCCGTTGGAGCTGGCTCGCGAGTTCCGCGATGGTGTCGCCGGTGGCGAAGGCGATCCCGGTGGAGACCGGTGCCGGCTCGGTCCCGCCGCCGGCCGGTCCGTCACCCGCCGCGGGCGGCACCCCGTCGACCGTCGGGGACGGCGCGTCGACCGCCGGCTCGGGCGTGGCGGCCGGCGGTTCCGCCCCGGCGCGGGTCACCGCGAACCGGTACCCGGGACCGTGCAGCGCCGGCGTCTCCAGCCAGCGCCCCCGGTCGTCCGGGTCGGTGCGCAGGGCCGCGACCGCGTCGAGCAGCCGTACGGCCGCCTCGGCACCGAAGTAGAACGGCCGGCCCGCCTCGGCGACCGGGGCCCGTACCTCGACGCGGGTCGCCGGGTGCAGCACCGCGTGCACGTGTTCCTCCGGTGTCACGGCCGAGAGCGGCTTGAGGACGAAGAACACCGCCGCCTCGCCCGGCACGAGACCGTCGACCGGCTGCCCGGCCGCGGCGAGGCGGCGCTCGTACAGCCGGGTGAACTCGGGCGCCAGGTTGGCGTGCAGGCCGCCGACCAGGGCGACCGACGACTCGCCGCGGGCGAGGAAGCGGACCGCGAAGTCCAGGGCCGCCGGGAACGAGCAGACGTCCTCGTCCACGGCCATGGCCGGGCCGCGCAGGTCGAACAGGTTGGCGATCCGGCCGGCCGTGATGTTGTCCATGTAGCCGGGCAGCGCGTCCTCGCGGGTCGGCGCCACGTGTCCGTTGATCCGCTCGGTGTACGAGCCGACGATCTCGTCGCGGACGGCCTGGTCGAGGTCGCGGAAGCCGGGGACGCCGGCCAGCGCCCTGGTGTACTCCACCGAGCGGATGCGGTAGTTACGCAGCAGCGCGGCCTCCAGCCCGCACACCATGCCGAGGAAGATCGAGGCCTCCCGCCGCTGCTCCGGCGAGCCGCCCCAGTCGGTGAGCGCGCTGTCGGCGGCCATCACCGCCATGAGCTGCGCGCGGTCGATCTGGTCCAGCACGGTCGGCGGGATCCGGTACTTCTTCCAGGGGAAGTCCAGGTTCTGGACCACCGCGCCGCGCCAGGTGCCGTCCGGGTCGTGCACGCGGGCCGCGTCCGGGTACCAGCGGTCGGCCGGGAAGCCGGTCACGCCCGCGTCGGCCGGCCGGTCCGGCCGCACCTCGTCCAGCCCGCGCGCGTACGGGGTCACGCAGCCGACTCCCACCACGGCGACCGGCTCGGCGGTGGCCTCCCCGGTCACCGGCGAGAGGGCGTCGCCCGGCGCGTGCCACGCCGGGTCGTACTGCTCGACCACGATGCTGGTGTTCACCCCGCCGAAGCCGAACGCGTTGGACAGCGCCCGACGGGGACGGGACGCGACCGCCGGCCAGGGCCGCGGCTCGGTGACGACCGTGAACGGCGACTCGTCCAGCCGCATGGCGGGCGGTGGTGCGGTGAAGTTGTGGGTCGGCGGCAGCGTCTCCCGGCGGAACGCCTCCAGAATCTTGATCAGGTTGGCCATGCCGGCCGCGGAGAACGTGTGTCCGATCTGCGCCTTGACCGAGCCGATCGGCACCGACCCGGGTGCGACCGGGCGGCCGTCGAAGACCTCCCGCAGGGAGGAGATCTCGACCACGTCGCCGGTGGGCGTCGAGGTCGCGTGGGTCTCCACGTAGTCCAGGTCCTCGGGTGCGACGCCGGCCAGCTCCAGCGCCCGCCGCATCGCCGCGACCTGGCCCCGCGACGAGGGGGCGTAGATCGCCTTGCCCTTGCCGTCACAGCGGGTCGCCACGCCGCGGATGACGCCGAAGATCCGGTCGCCGTCCCGGACCGCGTCGTCCAGCCGCCGCAGCAGGACCGTCCCGGCGCCCTCGCCGGGAATCAGGCCGTCGGCGCCCGCGTCCAGCGGGGCGCTGTGCGTGGCCGACAGGCCGCCGATCTTGGCGAAGCAGACGTTGCCGGTGACGCTCATGTTGCCGAGCACGCCGGTGGCGATGACCGTCGGGTACGTGCGGTCCTGCAGGTACTTCACGGCCACGTCCACGATGGACAGCCCCGAGGCGCAGGCCGCGTCGGCGACCACCGCCTGCCCGGACAGGCCCAGCAGGCGGGCCACGGCACCGGCCAGGTCGGTCTGGAACGCGGTGGCGGCGGGCACCCGCTCCGGGTCCGGGAACCGGGCGAGCATCTCCTCGCGCAGGCCCCGCGTGATGGCGTCCCGCTCGTCCTCCGGCAGCGCCCGGAACGCGGCGCTGCCGGCGATGTCGTGGGCCACCTCGGCGGTCCGGGCCGCCAGCGACATGTTCAGGAACTGCTCGTCGCCGAGCATGTTGCCGACGAACAACGCCGTGCCGGCCCGCAGCCGGCTCGCCGGGTAGCCGGCCCGGTCCGCGGCCTGCAGCACGGTGTCGAGCACCATCAGCTCGGTCCGGTTCAGTTCGGCCAGCCGCTCGGCGGCCAGGTGGTGGCCCGGGGAACGGGTCGGCGGTCCGGGGAACCGGTAGTCGTCGAGGAAGGCGCCGTAGCGGCAGTAGGTACGGTCCTCGACCGAGCGGTCCTCGGCGTGGTACGTGCGCCAGTCCCAGCGCTCCGGCGGCGGCGTGGCGATGCCGCTGCGCCCGGAGACGATGTTGTTCCAGTACGCGTCCGGGTCGTATGAGTCGGGTGGGAAGACACAGCCATAGCCCACGATGGCGATGGCGTCGAAGTCGGCCGACACGGCGGGTCCCTCCTGGGGGCGGATCGGATCTCCGGGCCGCCGGGTGCCCGGCGGCCCGGAGTCGGTCGGTGGATCAGGGAGATGCGGCGGATCAGGCGACGGCCAGGCTGACCCGGTCCGTCACGCTGCCGGTGCAGACCACGATCAGGCCGCGGATGTCGCAGACCAGCTCGTCGTCGGCGTTGACGAGCTGGGTGTCCACGTACAGCCGCCGGTCGTCGCCCGACCCGTCGACCTTGGTGACGGCGGATCGGCAGTAGACCGGCTCGCCCGGCAGCGCCGGACGGTGGAAGTCGATCGAGCCGATCGAGATGGGCACGTACAGCTCGCCCAGCTCGTGGTAGGCCCACATCAGCAGCGAGCGCCAGGCGTTGTCGATCAGCACCGGTGCCGTACGCAGGTACGGGTCCGACGCCGACGCCAGCAGCCACCGGTTGTCCGGGACGCGGACGAGGCTGGCCACCTCCCGCTCCCCGACCGTCCACACGCGCTGGACGTGCCGGAACGTGGGTCCGAAGCTGATGTGGTCGGCGGTGTGCCGGTAGAACAGGTCGAGCGACAGCTCCGTACCGGTGGCGGAGGTCAGCTCCCGGACGGTGAAGCCGGCCGGAGTCACCGGTGGCGGCGTCGGGCTGAACCGGTACACCGCGCGGGAGTGCAGGGTGCCCTCGTCCAGCGGCCGGCCGTCCGGCCCGATCAGCTCCGACCGCAGCTCCGCGGCCACCCGGTGGCCGCCCGTGTCGCCCTGCGCCAGCTCGGCGGCCACGGTCAGCACCCGGGTGAACCTGGTGTTCGGCTTGATGAAGCGCAGCAGCTCGACGTCCTCGACACCGATCAGGGACTCACCCGGCACCAGCAGCGAGGCCGCCTCGGCGTGCGCCTCCACGTGCAGCACCGCCGGTACGGTCCCGGTACCGCGGACCCTGTGGTCGGCCAGGTAGCGGTCCACCTCCGGGTCCAGCGGTCGGGTGACCCGCACGGTCCGGTCGTCGAGGTGGGTCACGCGGTCGAGCAGGGGCAGGCGTACCCGGTCGATCAGCCACCCGTCGGCCGCGAACGGCGTGGCCACCCCGCGCTGGTCGGCGGTGAGCGCGGCGTCCTGGCCGCCGAGGTCGTTGAGCCCGGTGTCCCCGAAGACCAGCACCTCCGGCTCGCGCCCGCCGTAGCACAGCTCCCGGACGAACGCCTGGACGCCCTCCTCCACGGAGATGTAACGCAGCCGCCGCTGCTGCTCCTGGATCCGCCGGACCGCCGCGCTCGCCGCCATGCCCGTGTCGGACCAGGCCGTCCAGGCCAGCGTGAACGACCGGGTCTCGGGGTGGTCGGCGGCCAGCTCCGCCGACACCGCGGACATCAGGTCGGCGCCGGCCGCGTAGTCGACCTGCCCGTCCATGCCGAACCGCCCGAGGATCGAGCCGAACAGCACGAAGAAGCGTGGCCGGTCCGCCGCCACGGCGTGCCAGAGCGCGTACGCGCCGCCGGCCTTGACCCGCAGCACCTGGCGGGCGTACCCGACGTGCTTACGCGGCACCGGGTTGATCGATTCGAGGCCGGCGCCGTGCACCGCACCGGTGATCGGTCCCAGCTCGGCGCGCACCCGCGCGACCACGGCCCGGACCTGCTCCCCGTCGGCCACGTCACACACCTCGTAGCGGACCAGCGGGTTGCGTGCCCGCAGCCGCGTGAGGTTCTGGTGCAGCTCCCGGGCCGCCGCGACCCGGGCGAAGGCCGACTGCGCGTCGGCCAGGCTGCGTCCGGGGTTGGCCTGCTTGTAGCCGCGCAGGAAGTCCTCCCGGTAGCCGGCGAACTCCTGGTCGGTCATGGTCAGCCACGGCTCGTCGCCGGCCGGCGGCGCCGTCCGCCCGAGCAACACCAGGTGCACGCCCGGCACCTCGGCGAGCCCCGCCGCGCACTCGTACGTGATGCCCCGGCCGCCGCCGGTGAACACCACGACGTCGCCGGCGCGCAGCCCGACACCCCGCTGCCGGGGGTTCCAGTCCAGCTCGTGCGGGACCACCTGGACGATGTGCCGCCGCTGCCCGGCGTACCGGACCTCGACGGTCGTGCCGGGCGGTGCCGTCAGCTCGTCGATGATCTGTCCCGCCGCCCGCTCGGGATCGTCGGGGTCGAGGTCGATCACCGTGGCGCGGATGGCGGGCAGCTCCAGGGCCAGGCTCTTCACGAAGCCGGCCGTGGCCCGGCCCGCCGCGTCGCCGGCACGGGTGACCGCCACGTAGGCGTGGCCGGCGCCCCGCGACAGGTCGGCGTGGTACGCCTTGGCGGCGAGCAGGTTGACCGTGAACTGGGCGTCGACGTGGGCGGGCCAGTCGGCGCCCGGGTCCTGGAACCGCGAGCCGCCCAGGCCGTACAGGTTGAGGACGGTCAGCGGCCGGTCGGCCGGCGCCGTGACCCGGGCGAACGCCTCGGCGGTCCGCTCCGGGTCGCCCAGCTCGCCGTCGACGAGCAGCACCCGTGCGCCCGCGTCGGTCAGCCGGGGCAGCAGCGCGCCGCTGACGGCACCGCCCGGATCGGGCACCACCACGACCGTCGAGCCCGACAGGTCGACCCGGGTCCCCTCCGGCAGGTCGCGGCGGACCAGCACCGGGACGTACCGACGGGCCACCCGGTCGATCTCGCGCGTGGCGACCGGCGGCACCAGCTCCGCGCCGTCGGACGCGGCGGCCGTCGGCACCGGCTCCGCGGTGTCGGCCGACGGCACCGGCCCCGCGCCGTCGGACGCGGCGGCCGGCGCCGGCTCGGCGGCCGTGCCCGCGACCGCCGTCGCCGACACACCCGCGAGCACCGGTTCGGCCACCGGCGGCTCGGCCGGCGCCGGGGCCGGTTCGGCCGCGGCCGGGCCGGCGGTGAGCGTGGCCAGCTCCGCCACGATCCGGTCGAGCGTGTTGAGGTCCTTCGCCGGCAGTTCCACGTCCGGTCCGAGGCTCAGGACGGTCCGCAGCTCGGCGAGGATCTCCACCTGCTTGACCGAGTCGATGCCGAGGTCGGCCTCCAGGTCGAGGTCGCCCTCCAGCAGGTCCGGCGGATATCCGGTCTTGGCCTGCACCACCGCGAGAACCTCCTCGCGGATCTGGTCCAGCCGCTCCTCGGGCACACTCGTGGCCGTCGGCGCGGGGGCCGTCGCCGCGTCGGCCGTCTCGGCGGCGCCGCCCGCGGACTGCCCGGCGTCGGTGTTCGCGCGGGCGAGCAGCTCGGCGAACAGCTCGCCGAGCGTGCCGTCGGAGGTGGGAACCTCACCGACGGGTACGTTCAGCCGCCCGGCGAGCGCGGTGACGAGTCCTTCCCGTACCCGCGGGCTGAACCCGAGGTCGGCGACCATCCGCTGGTCGACGCCGAGCATCGCCACCGGGTAGCCGGTCTGCCGGGAGACGATGTGCAGCAGCTCCCGTTCCAGCTCCGCGTCCAACCGGGTGGCCGCACCCGCGGCGGACGTGGCGGCGGACCCGCCGTTCGCGGCGTGGGCCACGCCGCCGTTGGCGGTGTGCGCCGTGCTGCCGTTCGCGGTGTGCGCCGTGCTGCCGTTGGCGGCGACCGGTTCGGTCGTCCCGGCCGCGTACCGGCCGGGAAGCCACACCGCCAGCGCCGCCTCCGCCCGGCGGAGGCTCTCCACGCCGCCGAACGCCGGCACGTTCGTGGCCACGACCAGCACGTCGCGGTCCCGCAGGATCCGGCTGACCAGCCCCGACAGGATGGACTTCGGGCCGGCCTCGACGAACAGCCGGATGCCGGCGGCGTACGCCTGCTCGATCAGGTCCTGGAAGCTGAACGGGGTGACGAGCTGGCGGGCCAACAGCGCCGGCAGGTCGGGCAGGTCCGCGGGCTCGTACCGGCCGCCGAAGACGCCGGAGAGCACCGGCACCCGGGGCACCGACCAGGTCAGCCGGGCCAGTTCGGCCTCCAGCAGCGGCACCGCCGGGGCGAGCAGTCGCGAGTGGAAGCCGTGCGAGACCGGCAGGCGCCACACCTTCAGCCCGCGCCGGCCGCACGCCTCGGCCAGCGCCTCGACCGTACGGTGGTCACCCGACACGACCGTCTGCTCCGGCGAGTTCACCACGCTGCGGACGGCGTACCCGTCGGAGCCCGGGGTGAGCAGCAGCAGGCGGTCCAGCACGGCCCGTTCGGCGGCCGTCTCCACCCGTACGCTGAGCATGGCGCCGCGGTGCTCGGGGGCCACGACCTTGACCGCGCAGCCCCGCGCGTGCACCGCCGCGAGCCCGTCCTCGATGCTGAGCGCGCCGGCGGCGACGAGGGCGCTCAGCTCGCCGAGGCTGTGCCCGACGAGCAGGTCGGGCCGGTGTCCGGCGGACTCCAGCACGCGGAACAGCGCCAGGCTGGCCGCGAAGATCGCCGGCTGCATGACCTCCGGGTCCGCCAGCGTGGTCTCGGGATCGGCCGAGCCACCGGAGAACATCCTGCTGGTGAGCGTGTGCCCGGTCCGCGACCGGTACGCGTCGTCGATCCGGTCCAGCGTCTCGCGGACCACGGGGTGCGACTCGTACAGATCGGCGAGCATGTCGACGTACTGTGCGCCGTGCCCGGGAAAGACGACCGCCGAGCGCGGGAGTTCTCCCGGCGTACCCAGGTACATCCCCTTGGCCTGCAGGGCAGGGGCAACGGTGTCGGTGGGAGTCACGTCGCGTCCCTTTCAGGAGAGAATGCCGTGTCGGCGGGCGGCGGCGCCGAGCATCTCCAGCGCCCGGTCGATGTCGTCGTCCTCCATCGCGGCGGTGACGGTGGCGCGGAACCGGCTGCTGTTGCGCGGCACGGCGGGGAAGATCGCGCAGGCCACGTAGAGACCGTCGTCGAGCAGCTCGCGGGCCATCCGCAGCGCCTTCATGTCGTCGCCGATCAGGATCGGCACCACCGGCGTGACGCTGCCCATCACCTCGAAGCCCTGCTCCAGCAGGCCGGCGCGGAACCGGGCGGTGTTGCGCCACAGCTTGGTGATCCGCCAGGGCTCCCGCTCCATCAGGTCCATCGCGGCCAGCACCCCGGCCACGGTGACCGCCGGCAGGCTGGCGTTGAACAGGTACGCGTGCGCGGAGTGTCGGATGTACTCGATGACGTCCCGCTCGCCGACGACGAACCCGCCGACCCCGGCCAGCGACTTGCTGAACGTGCCCATCACCAGGTCGGGCCGGACGCCGAGGTGTTCCACCGCGCCCAGGCCGCGCTCGCCCAGGACCCCGAGCCCGTGCGCCTCGTCCACCAGCAGCATCGCGCCGTACCGCTCGGCCAGCTTGGAGATCTCGTCCAGCGGCGCGATCTCACCGTCCATCGAGTACACCCCGTCGACGACGAGGAATTTCTTGGGCGCGTCGGCGTTGCGCTGGAAGACGTACTCCAGCTTCTCCATCGAGTTGTGCGCGAAGATCTTGACGTTGCCCTCGGAAAGCCGGCAGCCGTCAAGAATGCTCATGTGGTTGAACTGGTCTGTGATGACCACCGTGTCCGCGTCGCAGAGGGCGGAAATCGTTCCCAGGTTGGCCAGGTAACCGGAGCTGAAGATGATGCCGGCCTCGGCGCCGTACCAATCCGCCAGCCGTTGTTCCAGCTCCAGGTGCAGGGTTGTGGTGCCGTTGTTCAGCCGGGCACCACAGGCGCTCGGACCGAACTGGTCCAACGCCCGCTTCATGGCCTCGGTGATTTCCGGGTGGTTCGCGAGGCCGAGATAGTTGCTGCTCGTCAGCATCGTCACCGGACGACCGTCCAACTGGGCCTGCGCGCCCGGCGGTGACGAGAACGGCTGCTCGAACGTGTACAGGTTGTTTTCCCGCGCTTGCCGGACCCAGTCCAGCACCGACGACAGGGTGGCACGGTAGCTATCCGTAATCACGGTCGCCCCTTCCAGCGCGTCTCCTCGACGCACATCAACGGGTCAGCAGCGACCACGACGCGCGTCGGCAATACCGAGCGAAAGGGCCGGTGGTAAGCGACACTGCAGGCGGCCCACCGTCGAGGTCACTGATACAGAGCCGGCAACGGGGGCGTTGGATACCGGTGAACCAAACTTTTCCGGGGGGATTTCTCGGCAACCCGGATGGCGTTCGGGCGGTGGCTACCTCCCGCCCGAGCGCTTCCGAAGAAATTTCAGAACCGCGTCGAGGGAACGCTCGACCACCCCGTCGCCGGGCTGGCCGACGGCCCGGCGGAGGTCGTCCATGGTGACGTCGGGCGCGGCCTCCGCGCCCGGTTCGGTCAGACTCGGCGCGTTATGCGGCTTAGTTGGTTCAGGCGAGGCACTTTCCCCGGGTTGCACACCTTGACGGTAACTCGCCGCCAGATCCGTCTCGGTATGATGTCGGATACTTCGCACACGTGGCGCCGCCCGGGTGGTGCCGAACCTCCGCTGTAGCCACTCCCGCGCGCACCAGCGACCGGTGCCGCTCGCGCGTCGGGTGGTGGTCGGTTCGGGAGCGACGAGGGTTCGGAGCGCGGACGACATGCTGGCCTCCTCCAGCTCAGGCACCATACGCCACGGGGTGTGGGGAGGCCGGCGCGGCCTCCCCACACCGCCGCGGGTTACCGAAGCACCACTCGATCCTCACGCGGCGCCGCGGCCGGCGAGACCGGGATCGGCGGCGTCTCGTCCCGGCACAGCTCCGGGATACGCCCCCACGGTCCCCACCAGTTGGCCCGGCCGAGCAGCCGCATGGTGGCCGGCACCAGCAGCAGCCGCACGACGGTCGCGTCGAGCGCGATCGCCACCACGGTGCCGAGGCCGATCATCTTCATGAAGGTCACACCCGCGAACGTGAACCCGGCGAACACGATGATCAGCAGGACCGCGGCCGAGGTGATGATGCCGCCGCTGCGCTGCAGACCCGCCGCGATGGCGTGCCGGGTGTCGCCCGTGCGCTCCCACTCCTCGCGGATGCGGGCGAGCAGGAACACCTCGTAGTCCAGCGACAGGCCGAAGAGCAGTGTGGCGATCAGGAGGAGCTGGTTGGCCTCCAGCTCGTTCGTCGGCGTGAAGCCGAGCACGCCGGAGAGGTGTCCGTCCTGGAACACCCACACGATGGCGCCCAGGGCCGCCGCGATCGAGATCGCGTTCATCACCACGGCCTTGAACGGCAGCACCACCGAGCGGAACGACACGAACAGGATGACCAGCATGACGCCGACCACCGCCAACGCCATCCACGGCAGCCGGCTGCCGAGGCTGTCCAGGCGGTCCACCAGCGCCGCGGGACGGCCCGTGACCAGGACCTCGCTGCCACCCGGCTCGGGCAGCGCCCGGATGTCGGCGACCAGCTGGCGTGCCTCCCTGGAGCTGGGCTCCACGTCGTAGACCACCTCGACCAGGGCCGAGCCGCCCCGTTCGGCCGCCACCCGTGCCTCGGTGACGTGCGGCAGCCCGCGGATGCCCGCGGCGACCGTGTTCGCCGCCTCCGCACCGCCGCCGGAGACCAGCACCCGCAGGTGGTCCGTACCCGGGTCGGCGAAGTCCGCGCTGATCCGGTCGGCCACCTCACGGCTGGCCGCCGAGGCGGGCAGCACCCGCTCGTCCGCACTGCCGAACCGGACGTGCGTCACCGGCAGCGCGATCACGGCCAGCAGCACCAGCGAGCCGACGATGTAGAGCACCGGGCGGCGCATGACGCTGCGCCCCAGCCGGGCGAAGACGCCCTCGGAGTCGTCGGCCACGACCGCCTGCCGCCGGCGTGCGCCGGGCAGCGGCACGCGCCAGCGGTTCACCCGGTGCCCGAGCAGGGCCAGCAGCGCCGGCAGCACGGTCACCGCGCTCGCCACCGCCACCAGCACGGTCGCGATCGCGCCGTAGCCCATCGAGCGGAGGAACTGCTGGGGGAAGAGGACCAGGCCGGACAGCGCCAGGCAGAGCGTCAGACCGGAGACGGTGACGGTACGGCCGGCGGTGGCGACCGTCCGCCGGATCGCGTCCGGGACCTCCCATCCGTCCCGGAGTTCCTCCCGGAACCGGTTGACCACCAGCAGCGCGTAGTCGATACCGAGTCCCAGGCCGAGTAGGGTGATGACGTTGATCGCGAAGATCGACACGTCGGTGGCGTAGACGATCAGGCGGGTCGCGAGGAAGGCGCCCATGATGGCCATGGTGCCGACGGCGAGCGGCAGCAGGGCCGCCACCGCGGAGCGGAAGATGAAGATCAGCAGGATGAGCAGGATCGGCAGGGAGACGGTCTCCGCGATGGCCACGTCCTTGGCGACCTGCGAGTTCAGGTCGTCGAAGACCCCGAGCGGGCCGCCCACCTGGGTGGTGAGGCCCTCCGCCTTGACCAGGTCCCGGATCTCGTCGTACGACTCGATCTTCTCGTCGTCGCCCTTGCCCGCGAGGTTGACCGCCAGGTAGGTGGCCTTGCGGTCGGACGAGACCAACTGCGGCGCCTGGGTCTCGTAGTACGAGATCACCCGTACCACCTCCGGCCGGTCGCCCAGCCGGTTGACCACGGACTCCACCGGGCCCCGGAAGCCCGGGTCGTCCACCGTCCGGTTCTCGTCGGAGTACAGGATGATCAGGTCAGGGCTCTGCGGGCCGAGCTCGTTCTCGATCCGGACCGCGGCGCGCTGCGCCTCGCCCTTCGGGTCGTCGAAGCCGCCGCTGGAAAGCTCGGTGAAGACCGTTGTCCCCCAGCCACCCGCGACCCCCAGCAGAACGAGCGCGCCGATGAGGATCGGCCAGCGCCATCTGACCGCCATCCGCCCCATGAACTCAAACATGACTTGTACCTCCTTGATGGGTACGCGTAGGCTGAAGGCAGTAGCTTGAGCTAACAGCATTAACTGAACCAAGCGGTGATAGCAGATGTCAAGGCAAAAGACGGTGGAGGTACGGAGACATGGCAGCAGCGCTCAGTAGGCGTGATCGTCTTCGCGCGGCTACCGTCGCCGAGATCAAGGAGATCGCGCGGCGCTACCTCGTCGCCGACGGTCCGTCGGCGATCTCCCTACGGGCGATCGCCCGGGACATGGGCATGAGCGCTCCGTCGCTCTACCGGTACTTCCCGAGCCTGGACACCCTGATCACTGAGCTGACCGCGGACGCGTACGACAGCGTCCGCAGCGCGATGGAGGTGGCCCGCGACGCGACCCCGGCGGACGACACACTCGGGCGGCTGGTCGCGGTCAGCCGGGCCTTCCGGCAGTGGGCGGTCGCGCACCCGGCGGAGTTCTCGCTGGCCTTCGGCACGCCACCACCCGGGCGCGACATGACCTACACCAAGCAGCAGAAACCTGACGACGGCGCGGCCGACCCGAACCTGCGCGCCATGCAGGCGTGCGGCGAGGCCGGCACCCGGTTCGGCGCGGTCTTCGCGCAGCTGTTCATCGAACTGTGGACCCGGCGGCCGTTCCCGACGCCCGCCCGGGAGGAGATCCCGCCGCGGCTGCGCGTCCAGCTCGGCGCGCTGGCCGAGGAGCTGGGCGGCGTACTGCCGATGCCCGCCGTGTTCGTCTACCTCTCCTGCTGGACCCAGCTGTACGGGATGGTCGCGCTGGAGGTGTTCGGACACCAGCGTTGGGCGCTCACCGACGCGGAGCCGCTGTTCGAGGCGGAACTCGCCGCGATGATCCGGCGGCTCGACCCGCCGGCGGCCGGGTCCGACGGTCGCTGACGGTCGTGGCGTGACGGTCGGCCGCCGTGGGACGACGACCCGTCGGTCCACGTCGCCCCACGGGCCGACCGGCCCCGGTCACCGCCGTCCGTCACCGCGACCGGGCGAACTGGCCGTGGAACCCGAACGGGATCGGGTGGGGTACCGACGCCCGCGCCAGCTCGGTGAACGAGGCACCGTCCAGGACCAGCAGGAACGACCGGTGCGCCGAGGCGTCGAGGACGACCGAGAGCACCACGCCGTCGTCCTCCCGCTCAGCCCCGGGTCGGGGGACGAAGACCGGCTCGCCCGGGTAGCAGCGGGTGCCCCGCCAGATGGTCGTCTCGGCCCGCTCGCCGTCCGGCCCGCCGGTGTCGAGCTTGACGAGCTGGTTGAAGAAGTCGCGGCCGTCGGTCGTGCCGACCCCGTACGCGTAGCGGTACGGCCGCCCGTTGTGGGCGCCGTAGTTGATCCGGGGCAGCTCGAACGAGACCTCGGCAAGCCGCCGTACGTCGACCCGCCCCGAGGCGAGGTCGATGCGGAAGCGGGTCGGCACGGCGATCGGCACCTCCGTGCCCGCGCGCAGCCGGTGCAGGTAGAACGCCTGGACCACCCCGGCGTCGTCGTACCCGCACAGGTCCATGACGATCGTGTCGCCGTCGTCGTACGCGTTGATGTGGTGGAACGAGAACACCGGCGGTGCCTGGAACTCGCGCACGTCGCCGTTGGCGAGGTCGATGACGGCGATGCGGGTGCCCAGTTCGGGGCGCCACCGGTAGTTCTCGATGAACGGTCGACGACGCAGCAGGAACGACAGGGGGTTCACGACGAACGGGAAGACCGCCAGCACGCCGTACCGCTCGGTGATGGCGTAGCTGTGCACGTACCCCGGCAGGTCGACGGGGTACGTGCCGATCACCTCGCGCCGCCCGGTGCCGTCCGGCTGCCGGAACAGGCGGTACTCGCTGCGCTTGGAGAACGCCAGGCCGTAGTTGATGAGGTGGCCGGTACGCGGTTCGATGTGCGGGTGGGCGGTGGTGACGTGCGCCTGCAGGTTGTCGTCGAACCCGACGACGCCCAGCGTCTCCAGCGTCCGGGGGTCGAACTCGATCGCCAACGGCGCCTCGGTGATGGCCAGCGACCGGCCCTCCGCCAGCAGAACGTTGACGTTCGCGTTCACGGCGGGCGCCTCGGGCGGGGGTGCGAACCGCGAGAAGAGGCGGCTGAAGATGGAGACGCACGGATCGGTGGCGAACTCGCCGTACGCGATCTTGCCCTGCTGCCGGACGGCGCGGTAGTTGGCGGAGTCGAGGAACCGGCCGCGGTAGCTGACCTGCCCGTTGTGGAAGCCGAAACGGTGCAGCATCGCCTGGCCGTCGAACCAGTGCCGGTACGAGCGCCGCCCGGCGTCCCACAGACCCGGGCCGTTGCGCACCAGCGTGCCGCTGAGCCACTCCGGAATGGTTCCCTCCACGGGAAGGTCGTCCAAATCAGACTCTTCTGTCGAACTACGCAGTCCGGCGTGGTAGTCGGGAGGCGAGGTGTCGGCACGGGGAGGGGCGTTGCGGGACACAGGCTTGCTCCTACCTATGAAGATCGATACGACTGGATGGAGGTGATCGGCCGGTCGATGTATGTACAACGTACACAAGAAAGGAGTACGTTGTTCTCCAAACCAACATGTGTTAGGCAACAGTTACACAGTTAGCTGGAGCTGACGGGCGCTAGTCTAGCGGACGTCGCAAACGATCGGGCCCGATGCACGGGGGGAACCAGGTGGCAGTCCATCACACGACCCATGCGCGAGCTCAGTTCGTCGAACCCCGCCAGAGCGCGCCGCTCGGCAGCGCCGGCCGAGCCACCCGCACCCTCGAACTGGTGCAGCGATGCCGGGCCGGCGAGGAGGCCGCCTGGCGGGAGCTGATCACCCTCTTCACACCGGTGGTCTGGACGGTGGCCCGCTCGATGGGCCTGCGGCACGCCGAGTGCGAGGACACCTGCCAGCTCACCTGGCTGCGCGTGGTGGAGAACCTCTCGTCGTTGCGCGAGCCCGAACGCCTCGGCAGCTGGCTCGTCACCACCGCGCGCCGCGAGGCGATCAAGGTCCTCGCCCGGTCACGCCGCCTGCTCCCGATCGACGACGTCACCACCCTGGCCACGACCACCGACCCACAGCCGAGTCCGGAGGAGACGGCGGTGTCGCGTGCCGAGAACCATCGCCTCCTGAGCGCGGTCAGCCGACTTCCGCCCGCCCACCAGGCCCTCGTGGGCCTGCTGCTGGCCGACCCGCCGATGAGTTACGACGAGATCAGCGACGCTCTCGCCATGCCCCGCGGCTCCGTCGGACCGACCCGGCTGCGGATCCTTCGCCGGTTGCGTACCGAGCTCGGAAGGTGACCGCACCCCGGCGCGCGGCTCAGGTATCCGGGGCCCCGCCGTCTCGCTCTGTCTAGGTGTAAACCCGGCAGCCAACCAGCCGGACGTACCGGGTCCGCGGCCACGTGCCCGTGGCCGCGCGTGCGCCCCCCGCCAGACTCGCGGCCCGCCCCGCCGCACCCCGCGTCCCCATCACTGCCGGATGAGCACCCAATGGGGGAACCACATGACAGATCTGGTCATCGACGGCGACACCCAGCCCGCCCCGGAGCAGCCGTACCCGGTCGACCCGGGCAACCAGGACACCGACCGGCTCGGCACGATGCTGCGCCGGGCCCGCGAGCTGCTCGAGGCGGCGATGTCGGAGAACCGGTGCCCGTTCACGCAGGAGGTGCTGCCCGACGACCGGGCCCTGTGCCACGCGCTGCGACAGGCGCTGGCCCAGGCCCGCTCCACGGTGTACTTCGCGGGCGCCGACGCCACCCTCAGCATGGCCCTCGGCCGCGAACGCAACCCGGTCCTGGCGCTGGCGGGCCGCCCGGTCCGGGTACGGCACCTCTACGGTCCCGCCGCCGTGATGACACCCGCCGGCCGGGACTTCCTGAACGAGCTCCGGCGGGCCGGCGGGCAGGTCCGCATCGCGCCCGCCCGCCGCGAGCTGTCCATGATCGCCATGCTGGACGGGTCGGTGGCGATCCTGCGTTCTGTCTCGCAGGGCGTACCGACCCGGCTGATGGTGCGTACGCCCGCGCTGCTCGACGCCCTGGACGCGCTGTTCACCGGCTCGTGGGACACCGCCATCGAGCTGACCGACTACCTCACGTACGCCGACGCGGACCTGGACGACCTCTCCTCGCAGATCCTGCTCTACCTCAACAGCGGCTGCACGGACGAGGCGGCCGCACGCTGCCTCGGGCTGTCCGTCCGCACCTACCGCCGGCGGGTGGCCGAACTGTTGCGGACGTTCAACGCCAACTCGCGCTTCCAGGCCGGCGTACGCGCCGCCGAGCTGGGCCTGCTGGCCTTCCACAGCCGGCCGCCGCGCCGGGTCACCGCCTGACCGGAACACCGGTCGCGGCGCTCTCCGCCGGCCGCCTGGGTGCCCCGCCCCCGCGACACGGTGGGCGGACCGGGGTCCCCGCGGGTCGTCCGGTCCCCCTCACGGCCGCGTGCCCGTCGGAAGCCGGGGCGACCGGTTGGCCGGCCGGTCGTTGCCGACGCACGGCCGCACGTCCGTCCACCTGACCACTGCCCGAGCCCCGCGAGGTCGGCGTGCCCTGCCCGGGGACGTTCCCGCCCAACCGCACCCGGTGTGGGCCGGTCCGCGCCGCGCAGAGCCCGCACACCCGGCGGCAGATACGCCGGGCAGCAAGATGCCAGGCGTTCCGGCAGCTTCTTGCCAGGAACACGACGACTCCCATCGATGCCCGTAACGTCGGGGACGGGTTGGTGATCACCCACCCGGACCGGACGCGAACGGCGACGCTCACCTCGATGAGGAGGCGCTCAGCATGATTGCGCTCAGACGTCCACCGGCAACCCATCGATTTGCTCGAATCTACGGGGTCGGCGCCTACCACCCCCGCCGGGTCGTACCGAACGACGAACTCGCCCCCGGCGCGTCGGCGGACTGGATCCGGCACCTGACCGGGATCAGCCGGCGGCGCCGGGCCGGCGACACCGAGTCGCTGGTCGAGATGTCCGTCGCCGCGGCGTCCGACGCCCTGGAGGCCGGCGGGATACCGGCCAGGGACGTGCAGTGCGTGATCGTCGCGTCGGCCACCGGCCCGCACCAGACGCCCACCGTCGCCGCGACGGTCGCGCAGCGGCTCGGGGCCCGCGCGGCCGGCGCCTTCGACATCTCCACGGCCTGCACCGGCTTCTGCTACGCGCTCGCCGTGGCGGGCGACCTGGTCCGGACGGCGAGCGCCCGCCACGTCGTGGTCATCGGCACCGAGCGGACCAGCGACCTGGTGGACCCGGCCGACCCGGAGCAGGCGGGCTACCTGTTCGGCGACGGCACCGGCGCACTGGTGGTCGGCCCGGCGAGCACACCCGGCATCGGTCCGGTCGCCTGGGGCTGCGACGACGGGTTCGTGCCGGGCCGGCGCCTGTTCCGGTGGGCCGCCGACACACTGGTCGGGGTGGCGCGCCGCAGCCTGGCGGCGGCCGGCGTCACCGCCGGCGACCTCGACGCCTTCATCCCCCACCAGGCCAACGACCGGCTCATCGACGCCTGGGTACGCGCGTTGGACCTGCCCGACCGGGTCACCGTGGCCCGCAGCGTACGCGAACACGGCTGCACGGCGGCGGCGTCCATCCCGCTGGCCATGCACGACCTGCTCAGCACCGGCAGAGCGCGACCGGGCGGGCTCGCCCTGCTGCTGGGCTACGGCAGCGGGCTGACGTACGCCGCCCAGGTGGTACGGCTGCCCGCTCCCCCAGCCCGGTCGACGCCGCCCGGTGGGCATCCGTGGACCGGCGAGGAGCTGCTGCGCCGGGTCGAGGCGGCGGTCGCCGCGGTCGGCGACCCCGGCACGGTCGGCGGCACCGACGCGCCGCGGGTGCGGTGGGAGACCCGCTTCGACACCGACCTCGGCGGCGACACGCTCTTCCTGGCCGAGGTGGTCGGCGAGCTGGAGGGCGAGCTCGGCATCCGGCTGCCCGACGAGTCGCTGCACGGCGTACGCACCGCCGGTGACCTGGTCGAACGGGTACGCGAGCAGCTCGCCGCAGAGCAACTGGGGGCGCTGTGACCACCGAGACCGTACTCCCGAAGCCCGTCGGGGCGCTGCGCTCGATCGACCACCTGCTCGGTGCCGGCGAGCACCGCTTCCTCAGCAGCGGTTTCCGCCGGGTACGCCACCGGTTGCGGGAGCTGACCGTGGAGACCGGCCCGGCCGGCGGCACGGTCCACGCCACCGCCTCGGTGGACTACCCGCCGGACTGGTCCCGCAAGGCGGCCGGGGTCGCCCGCCGGCCGCACCTGAGCGTGGTGGACGGGCTGCTCATCGCCGCCCAGCTCGCCGAGGCACTGCTCACCCGGCGACACGCGCTGGACGAGGAGCAGCGCCGCCGGATGTGGCTGCGCCGGCTGGTGATGCGGTCCGGATCCCGGCCGCAGGAACACCTCGACGCCTTCCCGGTCTCGGCCCGGCACGACGCGGCCGAGGCGACGCGTACGACCGACGGGGCGTGGTCGTCGCCCGTGGAGGCCCGGATCGGCACGCTGCGCGTCCACGCGGTGTTCGCGCACCGCGGCGCCGAGGCGACCGGGAACCGCCGCGAGCGGTACGCGACCACCGACGACCTGTTGGGGCCCGCCGGGCAGCGGTACTTCGGCGACCTCTACCGACACCGGCGCGCATCCGTCGAGGACGTCCGGATGGACCTGCCCGGTCTGCGGGTCGACGCGATCCTGCGGCTGACGCCCGAGCCGGGCGCGCCGACGCCGACCAGCGGGCTGGAGGCCGCCTACCACCCGTCCCTGTCCGTCGTGGACGCCGCGATGGGCGTCGCGCAACTGGCCCAGGCGCTGCTCTACGAGCTGGACGGGATCCACCGGGCCGACAGCGACACGATGTGGATGCGCCGGATCGTCGTGGACCGGACCTCGCCGGTCCAGCCGATCGACCGCCCACTGCCGATCAGCACGTCGGCCGTCCGAAGCCGACTCCTCACCACGCACGGCGGGATCTGGCGGGCGCTGGACCTGCTCGGCGAGCTGCCCGGCTACCGAGCCACGTACGCGATCGCCCACCGGCTGCCCGCGCCCCCGGCCACCCACCAACCGCCCGGCGACGGGCGCCGACAGGACAGGGAGCAGCCATGAAACTGGCGATATCCGGCACCTACTGCACCGGCAAGACGACCACCTCGATCGCGCTGGCGCACCTGACCGGCATCCCGCGTACCCACGCCAAGACGATGCGCGAGATCCTGCCGGAGGCCTTCCCCGGCAAGACCCTGGAGGAGTGCACCGGGCCCGAACTGTTCGAACTGGGCATCCGGCGGTACGTCGAGCGGGCGGTCCACGAGAGCCACCTGCCGGACGGCTTCGTCTCGGACGGGTCCTCGCTGCACGAGTGGGTCTACGGCACGGTCCGCATGTCCGTCGGCATCCACCCCGACGACGGCGAGCCGAAGCCCGAGGCGATCGCCCAGGCACGACTCTTCGCCGAGGTGATCAAGCACTTCGGCGCCGTGGTGAAGCAGCACGCCAGCAGGACCTACGACGCGTTCGTCCACCTGCCCGTGGAGTTTCCGCTGGTGGCCGACGGCCACCGGCCGGTCTCCGAACGGTTCCGGCAGCTCTCCGACCAGATGCTGCGCGACACGCTCGCCGAGCTCGGCATCCCGCACCAGGTGGTGGGCGGGACGATCCCGCAACGCCTGACCCGGATCGTCGAGCTCTACGACCTGCCGACGGTGTGCGGGGTCGACGAGGCCATCGCCGCCGCGCAGGCGGAGCTGGCCCGCCTCGACACCGCCGGCGAGCTCGACCGCACCCCGGCGCTGGCCACGTGACCGCCGGACGACCGCACCCCGGCGACGTCCCGGTCGTCCCTCTCCCGCCGCGTCTCCGCCACCCGGTTGATCACCACGGCTCCCCGCCACCCGGCGGACCAGCACCGGCGGGGCGACACCGCCCACCCCGACGGCAGACACCTCCCCCAACCCCGACCCACGACAAGAGAGGTTCCCGTGCCCAACGCGTCGACCGTCGCCGCCACCTCGGTGGCGTCGCTGTTCCGCCCCTTCTCGGTCGGTTCCCTGACCGTCCCGAACCGCTTCGTGATGGCCCCGATGACCCGCAACTTCTCCCCGGACGGCGTACCCGGCGAGGACGTGGCGGCGTACTACGCCCGGCGGGCCCGACACGGCGTGGGCCTCATCATCACCGAGAGCACCGTCGTCGACCACCCGGCCTCCGCGTCCAGCGACACCGTCCCCCGGTTCTTCGGCGAGGCCCCACTCGCCGGCTGGGCGCGGGTGGTCCGCGAGGTGCACGAGGCCGGTGGCCGGATCATCCCGCAGCTCTGGCACGTGGGCGCCGCCCGCAAACCGGACGACCCGCCGGTGCCCGGCGTCGCCCCCGTCAGCCCGTCCGGCCTCGACGTGCTCGGCGACAGGGTCGGCGAGCCGCTCACCGAGGCCGGCATCGCCGAGGTGGTGGCGAGCTTCGCGCGCGCCGCCGCCGACGCCAAGCGGCTCGGGTTCGACGGCATCGAACTGCACGGGGCGCACGGCTACCTGATCGACCAGTTCCTCTGGTCGGCCACCAACCGCCGCACCGACCGGTACGGCGGCAGCCCGGCCGCCCGCGCCACGTTCGCGGCCGAGGTGGTGGCCGCCTGCCGGGCCGCCGTCGGACCGGACTTCCCGATCTTCCTGCGCCTGTCACAGTGGAAGATCCCCGCCTTCGACGCCCGGCTCGCCGAGTCGCCGCAGGAACTGGAGCAGTTCCTGGAGCCGCTGGTACGGGCCGGGGTGGACGTCTTCCACTGCTCGACCCGCCGGTTCTGGCTCCCCGAGTTCGACGGCACGGACCTGGGTTTCGCCGGTTGGGTGAAGAAGATCTCCGGCCGGCCCACCGTGACGGTCGGATCGGTGGGGCTGGACAACAGCGAGTTCCTCACCGCGTTCATGGGTGTCGGCGCCACCAACGCGGGCCTGGCCGAGCTGGTGCGACGGCTGGAACGAGACGACTTCGACCTGGTCGCCGTCGGCCGGCTGCTCGCCGCCGACCCGGAGTGGGTGGCCAAGATCCGCGACGGCCGGTACGACGAGCTGATCCCGTTCAGCCCCGAGGTGCTCACCCGCCTCGTCTGAGCACCGACCGACGCGGGACGACCGAACACCGTCCCCGTACGACCTCAAGGAGGACGCGACATGGGCTCCGACATCATCCGGGTGGGCATCGTGGGCGCCAACCCGCAGCAGGGCTGGGCCTCCACGGCGCACGTCCCCGCGCTGACGCAGCTTCCGAACTTCGCCATCACCGCGGTCTGCACCACCCGGCCGGAGAGCGCCCGGATGGCCGCGACCGCGTTCGGTGCCGCACACGCCTTCACCGACGCACGCCAGCTCGCCAGCCACCCGGAGGTGGACCTGGTGACGGTCGCGGTACGCACCCCGGCCCACCTCGACCCGGTTCTGGCCGCGCTGGAGGCCGGCAAGCACGTCTACTGCGAGTGGCCGCTGGCCCGGACCACGAAGGAGGCCGAGATGATGGCCTCGGCGGCCCGGGACGCTGGCGTCACCCACGCGGTCGGCCTCCAGGCCCGGTACGCCCCGGCCGTCGCCTACCTGAGGGACCTGATCGCCGAGGGGTACATCGGACAGGTCACCTCGGTCGACGTGATCGCCGCCCGGGGCAAGCTGGCGGACGGGCAGATCGCCCCGTCGGCCGTGTACACCCTGGACGTCGACAACGGCGCCAGCACCCTGGAGGTGGCCGGCGGGCACACCCTCGACCTGCTGCAACACCTGGTCGGGGAGATCACCGACGTCACCGCCACGCTGGCCCGCCGGCGTCTGCGGTACACGGTCACCGGCACCGACCGTACCGTCGAGGCCACCGCGCCCGACCACGTCCTGCTCAGCGCCACCCTGGCCGACGGCGCGGTCGCGTCGGTGCACGTGTACGACGGCAAGGTCGGCACCCCGCGTACCCACATCGAGATCAACGGGACGCGCGGCGACCTGCTGCTCACCTCGGCCGGCCCCGGCGGACCGCGTGGCGTGCAGCTCGGCGACCTGGTGCTCCGGGCGGCGCGGGTGCCCGGCGGCGACTGGGAGACCCTGGAGGTGCCGGACCGCTACCGGACCGTCGCCGCGCCGATCCCGGTCACCGCGATCCTCTCGGTCGCCCAGCTCTACCACCAGCTCGGCGAGGACATCCGCACCGGTGAGCGGCGGGTACCCGACCTCGAAACCGGGCTGCGGGTGCACCGGCTGCTCGACGCCATCCGGCTCTCCGCCGACACCGGAACCCGGCAGGCCGTCCGATGAGCGCCCCGAGCTTCCTCGACGCACTCGCCGCCGGCCGGATCGACTGGGCCGCGCTGCAGCCCTTCCCCGAGCCCGACCCGGCCGAACAGGCGGCGGCCGACGAGGTGGTCGACCGGCTGGGCGCGTTCCTGGCGAGCCGGATCGACGCCGAGGAGGTGGACCGGACCGGCGCCCTGCCGCCCGGGCTGTTCCGCGACCTGCGCGCCGAACGGCTGCTGGACCTGCGTCTGCCCCCGGAGCTGGGCGGGCGTGGGCTCGGCGCGTACGCGACGTTCCGGGCCATCGAGCGGGCCGCCACGGTGTCGGTCGCGGCCGGCCAGTCGCTCGCCATGCACAACGGCATCGGGGTGGGGCTCATCCCGCTGGTGCTGCCGTTCGGGCCGTTGCGCGCCTTCGTCAGGCAGCGGATGGCCGCGGGCTTCGTCTCCGGGTGGGCGGACACCGAACCGGCCGGGCAGAACAACCAGTGGCCGTCGACCACGCTCACCCCCACCGCGGACGGCACGGCGTACCTGCTGACCGGGGAGAAGCTGTTCGCCGGCAACGGCCCGATCGCCGAACTGCTCGGCGTCACCGCCACCGTCGTCGAACCGACCGGCCGCCGGCTCGGCCTGGCCGTCGTCGACACCGGCCGCCCGGGCGTACGGGTCGTGGCCGAGCAGCAGTTCATGGGCGTTCGCGGACTGCCGGCCGGGATGCTGCGCTTCACCGAGGTACGGGTGCCGCGCGAGCACGTGCTGGCCGGCAACCCGGACGACCCCCGCCTGTCACCGGTGTTCGGCGCGATGATGCTGGTCGGCCGCAACCTCATCACCTCGGCCCCCGCCCTCGCCATCGCCCGCAGCTGCCTGCGCCACTGTCGGGAGTTCGTCGGCCGCCGCAGCATCGACGGCCGTGGGCTCGGCACGTACGACGAGATCCAGCGGATGCTCGCCGCCTCGCTCGCGGACGTCTTCGCGATGGAGAGCGTGATCCGGTGGAGCCTGCTCGGCTCCGGGCTGCCCGACCGGACCTACGAGCGGCTCGCGGCGAAGAACATCTGCGCGACCGCCTGCTGGCGGGTGGTGGACCGCACAATGTCGCTGCTCGGCGGCGAGGGGTACGAGACGGCGGCGAGCAAGCGCGACCGGGGTGCCGACGACGCCCCGCTGGAGCGGCTGTTCCGGGACGCCCGGGGCCTGCGCATCACCGGCAACGTCGACTTCCAACTCGACAACCAGGCCGGCCGGCTGCTGCTGGCGACCTGCCGCACCGTCCCCGACGCGAGGCAGCCGGCGCTGGTCGGCGCCAGGGCCGCCCGGCTCTCCCCCGCCAACCGGGCCCACCTGGACGAGACCGCCCGGCAGGTCCGGCAGTTCACCCGCGTCTGCGCCGAGACGGCCGTCTGGGCGGACGACCCGGCGAAGCTGCCGCACCGGGAACACACGCTGATCCTGCTCGCCCGGATCGCGAGCGAGCTGTTCACCATGTGGGCCGTGCTGGCCCGGGCCAGCCAGTCGACCAACGGCGAGCCGAGCGCGGCGCAGGACCTGGCGCACGTCCACTGCACGGCCGCCCGGCACCGGCTGGCGGACCTGTGGCGCAGGCTCGACGTGAACGGCGACGAGCCGTACCCCACGATCGCGCGGTCCTGGCTGAGCGGCCAACTCGACCTTCCCTGAGCGGACCGGAGACCTTCCCCGAGCGAACAGGAGACGCACGCACGATGACCGAGGCAGCTCTGTTCGACCGCGAGATGCTCGCGCAGCTGATGCCGTTCGACCCGTTCGACCCGGAGTTCGTGTCCGACCCGTACCCGACGTACCGGCGGATGCGCGAGAACGGGCCGGTACTGCGCACGCCCGTCGGCATGGTGTTCGTCACCGGTCACGAGGAGGCGTCGCGGGTGCTGCGGGATCCCGCGTTCGGCTGGGGCGACGGCGACCTCGTGGCCGACCAGTTCGTACCGAACCCCGACGGGCCGCCGCTGCGCCCGCTGATGTTCCTCGACCCGCCCGACCACACCCGGATCCGGTCCCTGGTCGGCAGGGCGTTCTCCGGACGCGCCATGGAACGGATCCGACACCGGGCCGAGGCGATCGTCGAGCGACTGGTCGCCGAGGCGGTCGAACTCGGCCGCCACGGCCCGGTGGACCTGGTCACGGCCGTGGCCCACCCCCTCCAGGCGCTCGTGCTGGGCGAGCTGATGGGCGTCGGGAAGGAGCACTACCCGCGGTTCCGGGGCTGGGCCGCGGACAGCGCGCGGGGCCTGGACCCGATCTGGCTGCTCAGCCCGGAGGAGGTCCGCCGACGCGACGAGGCGCGCGCCGGCTTCCGCGCCCACTTCGCCGAACTGGTCGAGGCGCGGCGCGCGGCGCCCGCCGACGACCTGGTGAGCCAGCTCGTGGTCGCCCAGCACAACGGGGACCGGCTGACCGACCTGGAGCTGGTCACCACCTGCGCCACCCTGCTCGCCGCCGGGTACGGCACCACCGTCAACCTGGTCGCCGGCGGCATGCTTGCCCTGCTGCGCAATCCCGACCAGCTCGCCTGGCTGCGGGCACACCCGGACCGGGTGCCCGACGCGGTGGAGGAACTCATCCGGTACGACTCCCCCATCCAGGTCACGTCCCGGGTGGCGCTGCGCGAGACCCGGCTCGGGGACCTGACGCTGGTGCCGGGTGAGCCGATGTTCGTCCTGATCGGGGCGGCGAACCGGGACCCCGCGGCGTACCCGGACCCGGACCGGCTCGACCTGTCCCGGCCCTCGACCCGCAACCTCGGGTTCGGCCACGGCATCCACTTCTGCATCGGGGCGCCGATGGCCCGGATCACCGCGCGGGCCGCCTTCGCCGCCCTCATCCGGCTCGACGTCACCCTGGCGTCCGAGGACATCCGGTACGCCCCCGGGCTGGTCGTCCGGGGACCGGCGGAACTTCCGGTGCACCTGCGGGAAGCCCGGTAACCGG
>CALGAM010000145.1 GCA_937951935.1 uncultured Micromonospora sp.
CCCGGAATCCGCCGTCCCGTGCGCTCGGCCCGCCGGCACCGGGTCGCCGAACCCGACGACGACCCCGAACTCGCCGCATACAACCACTACCTGGCCTGGCTGAACGCCAATCCGGGAGCCCGGCCCGCCGACTATCCCGGCTATCCCGGCCCGGCCGCCGTCAGGAAGGACGAATCGTGGGCGCAGCCCTGACCCGCTACCGTGTGGTAGCCAACATCGTCGGCGTGGTGCTGATCGTGCTGGTCCTGATCGGCATGCCGCTGAAGTATCTCGGCAACGACCCCACCGTGGTCGAGACCGTCGGTCCGGCCCACGGCTTCCTCTACATGGTCTACCTGTTGACCGCCTTCGACCTGGGCCGGCGGGCACGCTGGCCGTTGGGGCGGATGGTGCTGGTGATGCTGGCCGGCACGGTGCCGTTCCTGTCGTTCTACGCGGAGCGGACGATCACCCGTCAGGTGCGCGAGCAGGAGCGCCGGACCGAGCCGGAGCCGGTGGCCGGCTGACCCGCGGGGCGGCAGGTCGGCGGGTCAGCCGGCGGGTCGTCACCGCGCGTACCGCTACGACAGCGGCTCGTACGGGGTGTCCGAGGCGACCGGGTGAGCCAGCGTGCCGAGCCGCGCCGCCTCACGGGCCCGGATCAGCGCCCGGGTCACCTGCCCGAACTGCCGCTCCTGGTCGGTGCTGAACAGCAGGACGGTGGCCCCCCGGTACCTCCCCCAGAGTTCGTACGCCGGCGGGCGCCACCGGTGGCCGACCGCGGCGAGTACCACCGGCACGAGTGCCGCGAGGCCGAGCAGGACGTACGTCGTGGCGGGCAACCGGTGGAGGTCCCCGGTGTACCCGAGCGCGACACCGATGCCGATCACCACGACGGTGGTGACCGACACGGCACGCACCGTCAGCCGGTGGTGCGGTCCCCGGGCGGTCTGCAGGTGGGTCAGCTCGGCGATCGGGAAACGCCGCCCGGCGACGATGAAGGCCTCGCTGGTGACCCGGATCCCGGGCCGGTGGTAGAGATCGATCACGGGTCGCGCCGGGCTGGCCGGCGCGGCCCCGGGGTCGGCGTCTGGCAGGTGCCTGGCGGGACGAGTAGGCTCCATTGCTACCTCCAACGGCTCCTGAGGCGGGCTGCTGTGGATGGTGTGGATCGGCATCCGGTGGCAGCCGGATGCCGATCTCTCGTGGGGAGGGTGCTCGCTGGCTGGGTCGGGCCGGTCTGGTGCCGGTGAGGGCAACCGGTGGTGGCGGCGCTGGTGCGTCGGTTGTCGGCGCTCCCCCGTCGCCGTGCCGGTGGTCGTGGCACCGGCGCCGACGTCCGCGTCTGCCGCCGCTTCCGGAAACCTTCTCGGCCTGGCCCCAGTGTGCGCCGGAGGTGCCAGTGACCAGGGGAGAACGATCATCCCGGGGCGCGCCTCCGCCGGCGGTTGCCGCGGGGACCGATATGATTTATCCGCATCTACACTGGTTTGATCACCGCTGGCCGCCGATGCCATCCGCAAACACCGACCAAAGGGGCGTATCATCGGGCATCCCCCCAAAGATGCCCGGGCGGGCCGCCGACACGGGGTCGATCCAGAGTCGACACCGGGGTCCCGAGCTGCCGTCACGTCGGCCACCAGTGCCGCGGATCGCACACCGGCCCCTATCGGTGGTCCCCCGTGTCGGGCTAGGTTGAACCGGCTGGCCCGGACGTCAGCCGTCCCGCCGGACGGCGCCGGCCAACCTCGCCCGAGCGCGGCCAGCGCCCGTGGCGACAGCGCGAGAAAGGGCTGTGCACAGGTTGTCTTCGACGCGGACCCTGCTGCGGGCGCTCGTCGTGGCCACCGTCTCGGCGGCCCTGGTCGCCCCGACGTCGGTGGCCCGGGCCGAGCCGTCGGCCGCCGAGCTCACGCAGCGGATCAACAAGGCCTCCGCCGAGCTGGAGGACGTCATCGAGGCGTACAACAGGCTCAACGAGGACATCAAGAAGAGCAGGGCCGCGGTGGCCGCGCTCAACCAGCGGCTCGGCCCGCTGGAGCAGCAGGTGGCGCAGGGCCGTGCGGAGGTGGCGAGGATCGCCGCCCAGGCGTACAAGTTCGGCGGGTTGAGCAACGCCAGCGTGCTCCTCGGGCGCGGCGCCACGAACGACCTGGTCGACCGCCTCGGGTTCCTGGAGCGGCTCGCCCACGACCGTGAGCGGCAGCTCTCCGCGTTCGACGCGGCCCAACGCCAGTACCTCGACCAGAAGGCGCAGCTCGACGCCACACTGGCCCGGCAGACCGCCCAGGCGAAGCAGATCGCCGCCCACAAGAAGAAGATCGAGGCAGATCTCAAACGGCTCTACGACCTGCGCCGGGCCGCGTACGGCTCGCCGACCTCGACCGGTGGCGCGTACACGGGCAAGATCCCGGCCATCGACGGCAACGCGGGCAAGGCGGTGGCCTTCGCCTACCGGGCCATCGGCACCCCGTACGTCTACGGCGCCGACGGGCCGAACGGCTACGACTGCTCCGGGTTGACCTCGGCGGCCTGGCGGGCCGCCGGCAAGTCCCTGCCGCACAGCGCCGCACGACAGTGGAGTGTGGTCGCGCACATCAGCCGGAGCGCCCTGAAACCCGGTGACCTCGTCTTCTACCGGAACCTCGGGCACGTCGCGATCTACGTCGGCGACGGCAAGATCATCCATGCCCCGCAACCGGGCGAGAGCGTCAGGCTCGCCAGCATCGACATCATGCCGCCGTACGGCTACGGCCGGGTCAAGTAGCCACCCCGCCGGCATGAGCTCGTCGGAGGCCACGAGGTCGGAGGCCAGGGAACTGGCCGCCGTGGTGCTGCGCCGTCTCGCCCCCCGCCTGCCGGAGGTCGCCGCGGCGGCGGACGCGCCCGGGCCGTCCGAGGCCCGCGTGCCGTCCGGCCCGTCGACGTCGCCGGGCGGGGACGACCCGTCACACCGGCTCTACCGGCTGGTCGCGGACCGGCTCCGCGCCCTCGGCGAGCAGGAGGCGCTGGCCGAGCTGATCCGGGAGCCGCACAACGACTCCCTGGTCCGGCGTCTGCTGGCCACAGCCGTGGCCGACGACGCGGCGTACGCGGCAGAGCTCGCCGCCGCCGTCGCGGCAATGCCGGCCGAGGAGGCCGCCGTCGCGGCCGTGCCGCCCGCCCGGGAGGCCGCCGTCGCGGCCGCGGAACCCGCCGGAGACGATGTCGCCCCGCCCGGCGCCGGGCAACCCTCGGCGCCGGGCGGGGCGGTACGCCCGGACCGCCGCCGCGCGCTCTGGCTCAGCCTCGGCGCGGCGACGGTGGTGGCCGTCCTGGCGTTCCTGGTCGGCCGGGCGGTCGTCGACGATCTGCGCGACGCCGGCGGGCTGACCTCCCACTCGACCTGTGCCGAGTACCGGCGGGCGACGCCCGAGGAGCGGGTGGCCGCGGTTCGGCGGATCGGACTCGCCAAGGGCGTCTCCGACGCCCACAACCCGCTGGTCATGGCGGCGCTCGACCAGCTCTGCGAGACCCAGCCGACGGCGAGGCTCGGCGACCTGGTCGAACGCTTCCGGTGACCCGGACCCTGTGGCCGCGGCCGACCCGACCCGCGGCGACCGACACCGCCGCGGCGGAGGGACGACGAACGGCCGGTGTCGTACGCCGGCCGTCTCGCACCCGCGCCGTCCGCCGCGCGGCGCGGCGGAACACCGCCGCGGCAGGAGGCGCCACGCCACCGTCAGGCCGCGGCCAGGCCCTCCGCCCGGGCCAGCTCCCGCAGCCGGCCCAGCGCCTGGATCTCAAGCTGCCGGATCCGTTCGCGCGACAGCGAGAACCGGGACGCGACCTCGGTCAGGGAGTGCTCGCGACCGTCCTCGAGGCCGTACCGCGCCCGCATGATGCCGGCCGACCGGTCGTCGAGGTGGTTGAGCAGGCCCTCGATCCGCTGCCGCTCCAGCCCGGTGAGGACGATGTCCTCCGGCGACGGTGCGTCGCTGTCCGCGACCAGGTCGCCGAGGTTGGTGTCTCCGTCGTCGCCGACCGGGGTGTCCAGCGACACCGTGTCCTGCGACCAGCGCACCAGCTCGTGCACCCGCTCCACCGGCACGCCCAGGGTCGCCGCGATCTGCTCCGGCTCCGGGTCGGTGCCCAGCTCACGGGTGAGCTGCCGGGCCACGTTGCGCATCCGGTTGACGTCCTCGACCAGGTGCACCGGCAGCCGTACGGTCCGCTCCTGCTGGGCGATCGCCCGGCTGATCGCCTGGCGGATCCACCACGTCGCGTACGTCGAGAACTTGTACCCCCGCTCGTAGTCGAACTTCTCGACCGCCCGCACCAGGCCGGTGTTGCCCTCCTGGATCAGGTCGAGCATCGGCATGCCGGAACGGACGTAGCGTCGGGCGATCGACACGACCAGTCGGAGATTGGCGCGGATGAACAGGTCCTTCGCGCGCTCCCCCTCGATCACGAGTCGCCGGAGTTCCGCACGGCTGACGCCATCCGGCACCCGGTCGGATTCGAGCAGGTGCTCAGCGTAAAGGCCGGCCTCGATGGCCTTGGAGAGGTCGACCTCGGCGGCGGCGTCGAGCAGTGGCGTGCGGGAGATCTCGTGCAGGTACACGCCGACCAGGTCGCGCTCCTCGGCGACCTCGTCGGTCCGCATCACGATGCTCTTCTCCACGTTCCCCACGGTCCCCTCGTTGTTCCTCCCGGTGGACGCCCGGGTTCCTGCTCCTGCCGTCCCCACGTTCATCAGCCCCTCCCCCCGTAACATCCGCTGTGCCCCGCGGTGCTGACACCTACACAACAGTTGAGACGCGTTGGGGATTCCAACTCGTGAGTCAAAAGTGTCACGAACGCCTGAGTAATCGCTGAGAGCACGATCGACGTTTGCTGTCAGTCGTCTGGATCGGCCGGATCGACGGCGGCATCGCCACAGCTCAGGGGCTTTGCGTCGCTCCCGCCCGGCTATCCGGGCACGGTCACGCAACGACGCACAGCGATCCAGGCCACCAGCTTGCTGCGATTCTCGTCACGCTCTCGTACACGTACGGCGCGGCTGATCGGTTCACGTCCGCCACCGGATTACCCCTCCGCCGGAGCAACAATCCGGGGGCGGCGTCCAGTCCCGTTCGGCGCCCCGATCCGCCGTACACGTCGCCAGCAAAACGGTGAGAACGGCCGGTACCGGGCCGGTGTCGTGGGGTGCGTGCCCGCGGCCGTGGAGCCGGACGACCCGGGCACGCGGCGGCTCAGCCCGCGAGCAGGGCGATCGCTCCCCGTACCTGGTTCTCCGACCGATCCAGGGCGGCCCGGGCATCAGCGATGGCAACCCCGGACAGCAACGACACCAGGGCGGCCTTCAGGTCTCCGTCGGCCTCGGCCAGCGCCCGCCGGGCGACCTCCTCGTCGCAACCGGTCGCCTCCACCAGGATCGAGATCATCCGGCCCCGCAGTTTCGCGTTGGTGGCGACCATGTCGATCATGAGGTTCGAGTAGACCCGGCCGAGCCGGACCATCGCGGCGGTGGAGAACGCGTTCAGGACGAGTTTCTGCGCCGTCGCCGCCTTCATCCGGGTCGAACCGGTCACCACCTCCGGACCCGTGTCGACCCCGATGAAGACGGTCACCGAACGCGCCGCCGCCGCCTGGGGATCGGCGCACAGCAGCACCGTGTGGGCACCGATCTCGGTCGCCGCGGCCAGTGCGCCCAGCACGTACGGGGTGCGCCCACTCGCGGCGATCCCGACCACGACGTCGCCGGCCCGGACACAGTCCCGGGCCTCGGCGGCACCGCCCTCCTCGTCGTCCTCGACGTCCTCCATCGCGCGCAGCATCGCCTCGGGCCCGCCGGCCAGGTGGGCGCAGAACCACCGGTCCGGTGCGTTGAAGGTGGGGGCCAGCTCCGCCGCGTCGAGCACCCCGAGCCGGCCCGAGGTCCCGGCCCCGAAGTAGTGCACCCGGTGCCCGGCGCGCAACGCGGTCACCGCCAGTTCGACCGCGACGGCGATCTCGTCGAGGACGTTCGCCACCGCCGCCGGCACCCGCCGGTCATCCTCGTTGATCACCCGCAGCACGTCCCGCGTGGACATGAGATCGAGGTCCATGCTGCGCGGATTCCGCCGCTCGGTCGGCGCGGCCACCCGCACCACGGCACGCCCGCCCTGGTCACGATCCGAATCCGGCTCGTCGTCTCCGCGGACCGGCTGTCGCCGGGCCTCGACCGGGTCGGCCGTCATGCCAGCCCCCCACCGCATCGACAACCGCCGAGTCCCACGTTCATCTCATCGCCCCGCTTCGTCTGACCACGCCCCGACACGCCGCGCACACCGCGTCGCCGCCGTCGGAACCCATGCACTGCCGCGTCCGCCGATCCGGCCCCGTCGGCCGGTCCGTCCGTTCACGCCGTCGTACCAACCCCACCGATCAGGACCGCCGCCGACTGACCCGGTGCGGCTGCACGGCCTCGGCGGTGACCTCCAGAGCCTTCGTGGCCCGGGCACGGTTCCGGGCCGCCACACCGACGAAGAGGCAGTCCACCACCGTCAGCTGCGCGAGTCGGCTCGCCATCGCCCCGGACCGGTACGTCGTCTCCCGGGCCGCCGTGGTGAGGACGAAGTCGGCGACCTCGGTGATCGGCGAGCGGGGGAAGTTGGTGAGCGCGACCGTGGTGGCACCGCGGGCCCGCGCCTGCTCCAGGACCTCGACCGCGTCCAGCGTGGTGCCGGTGTGCGAGATCCCCATCGCCACGTCGCCCTTGCCGAGCAACGCGGCCGAGGTCAGCGCGGTGTGCACGTCGGGGAAGTAGAAGGCGGTCCGCCCGATCCGGTGCAGCTTCTGCTGAAAGTCCGAGGCGACGAACCCGCTGGCCCCGGCCCCGTAGATCTCGATCCGGCCGGCCTTGTCGATCGCGTCGACGACCTGCTCACAGACGGCGGGATCGAGTTGTTCGGCGGTCTCCTCCACGGCGCGGGCGTCGTTGAAGGCGATGGTGGCGATGATCTGGGCGAGATCGGCTCCGGGCGGGATGTCCCCACCCACCACCCGGGCGTCCGGCGGCTCCACCCGGCGGGCGGCCTCGGCCGCGAGCCGGATGCGGAGCTGCGGATAGCCTTCCATGCCGACCGATCGGCAGAACCGGATCACGGTCGCCTCGGAGGTCTCCGCGGCGGTGGCGAGATCGGTGATGGTGCGACGAGCCGCGTCCGCGGGATCGGCCACGACGAGTCTGGCGACCCGTTGTTCGGCGGGCGACAGCGACGGGAGCAGCCCGCTGATGTGCACGATCAGCCCACCCGGCTCGGGATTCGCAGAAACCTTCGCAGTCTTCGCCACGCGTGAAACTTACTTTCATAATGCCGGAAGCGTCAACCGCGACGCGCTACACCTGCGAAAGTACGCCCCACCGCCGGGAGGTGGCGGCCGATCACCCCGGCCGTGCGTGTCGATCCCACCGCCATTCGGCCCACCCAGGCTCCCCCGACAGCCACGCCGGGCACCATCCGTACCAATCGTGACCAATCAATAGGCTACCGAGTGCCGCTCGGACCGTATCCCGCCCCGGGCCGGTCGGCCGAACCGGTCCCACCCGGGTCGAGGTGGCGGACACACCCGCCGGCCGAGCCCGATACCGTGAGGGCCATGGCCGATCGCACAGTGCTCATCACCGGCGGTACCGGTGGCCTCGGCCGCGCCGTCACCGCCGCCTTCCAGGAGGCGGGCTGGCGGATCGTCGTACCGGTGCGCCCGGCCGGGGTGGCCGGGACGGCGGACGCGGCGCGGCCGGCGGAGGTGGCGGACGCACCGGCGGCCGGAGCGAACCCCGTCCGGGTCGTCGCCGACCTCACCGACCCCGACCAGGTCGCGCCCGTCGTCGCGACCGCCGCCGCCGACCCGGGCGCGCCACTGCGCGCGGTCGTCAACCTGGTGGGCGGCTACGCGGCCGGGGGCCGCATCCACGAGACCCCGCTCGCCGACTTCGAACGGATGATCACGCTCAACCTGCGCCCCACGTACCTGGTCACCCGGCAGGCGTTGCCGTACCTGGTCGAGGCGGGCGGCGGGTCGGTGGTCTGCGTCTCCTCCCGCGCGGCGCTCGACCCGTTTCCCGGCGCCGCCGGCTACGTGACGGCGAAGGCCGCGGTCCTCGCCTTCGCCTCCGCGGTGGCGGTGGAGTACCGCCAGTCGGGCGTCCGCTGCAACACGGTCGTGCCGAGCGTCATCGACACCCCGGCCAACCGGGCGGCCCAGCCCACCGCCGACCACTCCCGCTGGGTGCCGCCGGACGAGATCGCCCGGGTGATTCGCTTTCTGGCCAGTGAGGACTCCGCGCCGACCAGCGGCGCGACCATTCCGGTCTACGGGCGGGCCTGAGCATCCTCACCCGCGCTCACCGCCCACCCCCGCCCCGTCGTGCGCCGGTCGCCCCGGGACCGTCGCGCGCCGGGGAACCGGGGCGGGTGGGCCGTGCGCCGGGTGCCCGCCCGGTCCGCACCACGGGCCACGCCCGGGCCGGAGGTGACCGGGCGGTACGTGCTCGGGCGGCAGCCACCGCCGCAGGCCGGCCAGGATCGCCCCGGCCACCTCGTCCGGGTGCCGGTCGGCGTCCACCGACACGAACCCGGCGAACTCCGGCAACGCGCGGTACGCGGCGACCCCGGCGGCGAGGTAGTCGACGCTCTCGTGGTCGGTCCCCCGCGCCTCGACCCGCCGGTACGCCTCATCGGGCGTGACGGACAGCAGGAAGGTGACGTCGGGGGGTGGAAAGACCCGGTAGGCGAACCGGGCCAGGCGTTCCCAGCGCCGGCCGCCGCCGTGGGCCCGGATGCTGGCGTACTGGCAGACGGCGTACCGGTCCATCACCGCGACCCGGCGCCCGCACCGGGACCGGACCAGGGCCCGGGCGATCGCGAGCCAGCGGAGCGCCGTCTCCGCCAGGAGCATCCCGTCGCGTCCCAGGAGTCGCCGGGCGTCCGGTCTTCCCAGCCTGCGTGCCAGCCGGCCGAACCACCGCCGTCCGCCCGCGTTCTGCCAGTACGTCGCCGGCAGTCCCAGCCTGGTGAGGGTGTCCGCCAACCGGCGCGCCTGGGTGGTTTTCCCCGAACCGTCGACTCCGACCAGGGCGACGATCCGCAGCCGTGTGCCGTCTCGCCGCTCCTGCCGTGTCCGGGCCACCCCCAGCACGGTACCCGGCGCCCGCACCCCCTCGACCGGGCCGAGGCCCGCCGCACGGCCCGTCGGCACGAGGCCCCGAACCCCCCGTGTCCGCCCGGGTGTGAACGAACGGAATGCCGGGTACGGGTGAGTCTCCACCCACCGGGCAGTGACCTGATCCGCACCGACCTGGGAGAACCGATGGAGCACAGCGGCGACGAGACCCTGCTTGCCACGCTGAAGCGGGTCGCCGCCGTCCTGAAGCAGTCCGGGATCCCCTTCGCCCTGGGCGGCAGTTTCGCCGTGTACGCCCACGGCGGTCACTCCGGTGACCACGACGTCGACTTCCTGATCCGGGAGCAGGACGTCGAACGGGCCCTGGAGGCGTTGGTGGAGGCCGGGTTCACCGCCGAGCGTCCTCCCGAGGACTGGCTGGTCAAGGTCTGGGACGACGACCGGATGGTGGATCTGATCCACCGGCCGATCGAGACCCCGGTCACCGACGAGACACTCCGCGACGCCGTGATCCGACCGGTCGACGCCATCCACATGCCGGTGCTCCCCGCCACCCGGCTGATGGTGCACAAGCTGCTGAGCTTCTCGCAGCACTACTGCGACTTCGCGCGGGCCCTGCCGCTGGCCCGCTCGCTGCGTGAACAGATCGACTGGGACCGGGTACGCGAGGAGACGGCGCACTCCCCCTACGCCGAGGCGTTCCTGGTGCTGCTCGATCGGCTGGGCGTCGTGGCGTACGCGGGCGAGGCCGCGCCCACGGGCGGCCCGACGCCGCACGACGGCGGGCCGGCGGCCGGTCCGGCACCGCCCCCCGGGGCGGCCGCGTCGCACATCGGCGAGACGACGGGCCGGGGCGGCGAGGCCGCCCGGGTCGGCAGGGCCGCTCCCCGGCTCGACGAACCCGCGCCGCCGAGGGGCGGAGAAGAGGAGGAGGTGGTCGCGTGAACGGACGGGCCCAGGGCGACACCGAGCCGCCCGACGACTACCTGGAGGCGGCGATCCAACGGCTGCTCACCGAGCACAACGCCATCGCCGAGCAGGGGCTGACGGTGACCCGCCGGGACCACTCGCTGGTGGTCTGCGGTGAGGTGGAGAGCGCGCAACGGCGGGAGGAGATCCTCCGGCTGGTGCTCGAACGCTTCCCGAACCTGCCGGTGACGGTCGACATCGGACTGATCCGCACCGAGGCGCCGAGCACGGTGGAGGAGCTGCGGTGAGGAGGGCGACACGGTGATCCGGATCGCCGCCGTCGGCGACGTACACATGGACCGGGACGTGCTCGGCCGGTTCCGGCCGGCGCTGGAGGAGCTACCGGACCGCGCGGACGTCCTGCTGCTCGCCGGTGACCTGACCCGGCACGGGACCGAGGAGGAGGCTCGGTGCGTGGCGACCGAGTTCGGCAACCTCGGCGTACCCGTGGTCGCCGTCCTCGGCAACCACGACCACCACCGCGACGAGGTGCCACAGGTGATCCGCGCGCTGGAGACGGCCGGGATCGTCGTACTCGAGGGAACGAACCTGGTGCTGGACTGTGGCGGCGTCCGACTCGGCGTCGCCGGCGCCAAGGGCTTCGGCGGCGGGTTCGCCGGGCGCTGCGCCAGCGAGTTCGGCGAGCCGGAGATGAAGGCCTTCATCCGGACCACGCAGGCCATCGCCGACCAGCTCGGCGAGGCGCTGCGCGAGATGGACTGCGACGTGCGGGTGGCGCTGACCCACTACGCGCCGGTTCCGGACACCCTCGCCGGAGAGCCGCTGGAGATCTACCCGTTCCTGGGGTCGTACCTGCTCGGCCAGGCGATCGACTCGGCCCCGACGGAGCTGGCCCTGCACGGGCACGCCCACGCGGGCAGCGAACGGGGCAGCACGCCGGGCGGCGTCCGGGTCCGCAACGTCGCGCACCCGGTGATCAAGCAGGCCTACAGCGTGTTCCACCTGTACCCGCCGTACGCGGGCACGGGTGCGCGGGTGTCCGCCGCCGGTGAGACGGGTAGTTCCTGAGCATGGAGTTCCTGCTCTGGATTCTCGCGGTCGTCCTGGTGGTCGCCGGCATCGTGGCGCTGTTCCGACGGCGGTTCCTCTGGGGCGTCGTGCTGATCGTCGTCGGCCTGCTGGTCGGACCGGGCGGGGTCAGCATCTTCACCGACTAGTACTCCCCACGGGACCGCACCGGGGCCGCCGCGCGGACGCTCACGCGCCCGCCGGCCGCCCCGGACACCCGAACCCCGGCCTCAGCAGCGTGGCACGCCGGGGATGAAGCTGTCGTAACCGGTCAGGACGTACGCGTCGGCGACGTACCGCCCGCTGCCGATCCGGTCCCAGATGTTGCTGGTGCCGTAGGTGCCGGTCACCGTCGTTCCGGTGGTCTGGCACTGGATGGTGACCCGGGTTCCGCTGGCCACGGTGCCGACCACCGAGTAGCCGGTGCCGGGTCCGGAGCGGACGTTGAGCGGGCTGCCGGCGGTTTTCACCGTGCCGGTGGCCGTGCCGCCGCCGGAGCAGCCGTTGTCACTGGTGTAGTTCTTGGTGCCCCAGTAGAGCGCCAGCGTGCCGTTGAACCTGACCTGGATGCTCGAACCGTTGAGCCGCTGCTCGTAGTGCAGGTGCGGCCCGGTGGAGTTCCCGGTGCTGCCGACGTACCCGATCACGGTGCCGTAGGTGACGGAGCGGCCGACGGCGGTGGCGAAGCTGTTCAGGTGGGCGTAGTAGGTGGTGTAGCCGTTGCCGTGGTTGATCCGGACGTACTTGCCGTAGCTGGTGTTGCCGAGGTCGGTGACCACGTCGACCGTGCCGGGTGCGCTCGCCACCACCGGGTCGCCGAGGTCGTCGGTGCGGTTGAAGTCGATGGCGTAGGCCGGGCTGTGGTTGCTGCGGGTCTGCCCGGACCAGGTCTGGTTGCAGGGGAAGGGGACCTTGAAGGTCGGGGCGGCGGCGGCCGGCGCGGCCGGTACCACCACCGTGGCGACGGCGAGCAGGGCGGCGCCGGCGAGCACGGACAGGCGGGATCGCATCGAGGCCTCCGCGGAAAGGAAGTTTTCCATAGATAGATGGATCGTGGCAGAAAACTTCAACAGCGGGAAGAGACCGCCGTTGGCGCCCGCGCGTGCCGCGGTCGATCCGGTACCCGCCGTGGTCGGTCCGGTATACGTGTAGGCCATGGCCTCGCCGACGTACCTGAGAAGCATGCCCCTGCACGCCATCACCGAGGTGTACGGCGAGGCCGGCCTGCGGGACCGGTTCTGGCTGGAGGCCGAACGGTTCGACCCGGCGGGGCGGGACCGGCTGGCGGCGGCGCTGGAACTGGCCACGAGGCTGCACCGCCACGACCGACGGGTTCGCGAGCCCTACCTCAACCACCTGCTGCGGGTGGCGATCCGGATCATCAGCTACTACCGGGTCACCGACGTCGACGTGATCGTGGCGGCCCTGCTGCACGACGCCGTCGAGGACCACCCGGCCGAGCTCGCCGGCCTGCCCGCCGACACGGCCCGCCCGGCCGTCACCGAGGCCGCCCTGGCCGCGCTCGCGCGACGGTTCGGCAGCCGGGTCGCGGATCTCGTCGCCGCCGTCACCAACCCCGAGTACGCCCCGGACCGCGACCGTGACGAGCAGTACCGCGCGCACCTCGCGGAGAGCCTGGAGCGCCAGCCCTGGGCGCGGGTCATCAAGATCTCGGATTTCACCGACAACGGAGTCGGGATCATCCACACCACCGGTGACAAGGTGGTTCGCGCGGCGCGCAAGTACCGGCCGCTGGTGCCGCTCCTGCGCGATCTGGTCGGCCGCCCGGACACCCCGTTGGACGCCGAGGCCCGGACCCACGTCCTGGGCCAACTCGACCTCGCCGAGGAGCGCTTCGCCGCCATCCTCGACGAGCCCGCCGCGGGTGACTGTCGTGATCAGGGCGACTAATGGGCAGGTTTCCGAATCGTTACAGCGTCGTGTCTCGGCCGGGCTGGACGCCCGATCTGCGAAAACGCTTACATGTGTTAACGCCCAAGTCCGGCATGGGAGCCGCAGGCTGTCAGCATGCCGGCCCGAGAAGGAGGACAGATGGCGGTTCCGTCCAGAAGATCACGCCAGGCCCTCGCGGTCGCCGGTGTCCTGGCCCTTGCCCTCGGCGCCACCGCATGCTCCGGTGAGAGCAAGAGCGGGCTCGATCCAGATTCTCCGGAATGTGCCCCGTACTCCGACTACCAGGGTCATGACGGTGAGTCGGTCTCGATATACGCATCGATCCGGGACAAGGAGGCGGACCTGCTCCAGGAGGCCTGGAGCAGGTTCGAGGACTGCACCGGCATCGAGATCGACTACAACGGCAGCGGCGAGTTCGAGGCGCAGCTGCAGGTGCAGGTGGACGGTGGGAACCCGCCGGACATCGCCCTGATCCCCCAGCCCGGCCTGTTGGAACGGTTCGCCAGGGCCGGCAAGCTCAAGCCGATGCCCGCCGACCTGAAGGCCATCGCCGACGCCAACTACCCGGCAGACTGGCTCAAGTACGCCACCGTCGACGGGCAGGCGTACGGCACGCCGCTCGGTGCCAACGTGAAGTCCTTCGTCTGGTACTCGCCGAAGGCGTTCGCCGAGAAGGGCTACCAGATCCCCACCACCTGGGCCGAACTGATCGCACTCAGCGACAAGATCGCTGACTCGGGCCAGAAGCCGTGGTGCGTCGGGCTGGAGTCCGGTGACGCCACCGGCTGGCCGGCCACGGACTGGATCGAGGACCTGGTCCTGCGGACGCAGTCGCCGGAGTTCTACGACCAGTGGACCACGCACGGCGTCCCGTTCAACGACCCGCGGGTGGTCGAGGCCGTCGACCAGGTCGGCAGCATCCTGAAGAACCCGAGGTACGTCAACGGCGGCTACGGCGACGTGAAGAGCCTCACCACCACGGCGTTCCAGGAGGGCGGCCTGCCCATCCTGCAGGGCCAGTGCTGGATGCACCGGCAGGCGAACTTCTACGCCAACTACCTGCCGGACGGCACCAAGGTCGGGCCGGACGGTGACGCCTACGCCTTCTACCTGCCGCCCGTCGACCCGAGCAAGGGCAAGCCGCTGCTCGGCGGTGGCGAGTTCACCGTCGCCTTCACCGACAACCCGGCCGTGCAGGCGGTCCGCCGCTACCTCGCCTCCGCCGACTACGCCAACGCCCGGGCGAAGCTCGGCAACTGGATCAGCCCGAACAAGCACCTCGACATCAACAACGTGGCGGAGGAGGTCGACAAGCTCTCCATGCAGGTGCTGCTGGACGACGCCGCGATCTTCCGGTTCGACGGCTCGGACCTGATGCCCGCCGCGGTCGGCACCGGGACGTTCTGGAAGGGCATGATCGACTGGGTCAACGGCAAGGACACCAAGAGCACCCTGGACTTCATCGAGGGCTCCTGGCCGAAGTGACAGTCCGGCGGACGTAGCCGCCCGTCGGGCCACCCCGGCGGTCTGGTCCGCACCCGGGCCGGGCCGCCGGGGTCCCTTTTCGCCCCGCCGTACCCACCCTTCCCGCTGGAGACGCTGATGGACTTCGCCGACGAAGCACCAAAGCTGCTCATGCTGCTCTACGGCCTGATCGCCTTCGTGGTCGTGGTCGGTGGACTGTTGCTGCTGCTCGATGTCGTACCCACCTGGTTCGCCCGGCGCCGTGAGGCCGCGCTCCTGGCCGCCTCGACCGCCGCCGCGGGCCCTGCGACCACCGCCGCCACGGTTAGGGCGCGGCGCCGCCGGTCCGTGGTCAACCGCCGGGAGGGCGGGTTCGGGTTCTTCTTCCTGCTGCCGGCCCTGCTGCTGCTCGCCGTCGGACTGGTCGTTCCGGCGATCCGGACCGTCGTGCTGTCCTTCAAGGACGGCAACAGCGAGAACTGGGTGGGGCTGCGGAACTACACGTGGATGTTCGCCCAGGACGAGATCTTCCGCGTCCTGATCAACACCCTGACCTGGGTCATCGTCGTGCCGCTGGCCGCCACCGCGATCGGGCTGGTCTACGCCGTCCTGGTCGACCGGTCCCGGTTCGAGGCGGTGGCCAAGGCCCTGATCTTCATGCCGATGGCCATCTCGTTCGTCGGCGCCAGCATCATCTGGCGGTTCGTCTACGCCTACCGGTCGGCGGAGTACGACCAGATCGGTCTGCTCAACCACATCTGGGTGCTGCTCGGCGGCGAGCCGCAGCAGTGGCTGCAGAACCCGCCGCTCAACACGTTCCTGCTGATCGTGATCATGGTGTGGATCCAGGCCGGGTTCGCCACGGTGGTGCTCTCGGCGGCGATCAAGGCGATCCCGGCCGACGTCGTCGAGGCGGCCCGGCTCGACGGGGTCAACTCCTGGCAGATGTTCTGGCGGATCACGCTACCGAGCATCCGGCCCGCGATGGTCGTCGTCATCGTCGCGATCTCGATCGCGACGCTCAAGGTCTTCGACATCGTGCGGACCACCACCAACGGCAACTACGACACCGGGGTGATCGCCAACGAGATGTACAACCAGGCGTTCCGGTTCGGCCAGACCGGGCAGGGTTCGGCGCTGGCGGTCTTCCTCTTCGTGCTGGTGATCCCGCTGGTGATCTACCAGATCCGCAACCTGCGCAAGCAGCGGGAGGTGTGAGATGACGACAGCGACGACCACCACGGCACCGGCCGACGCGAAGCGGACGCCCACCCCGGGCGGTACGGCCGCCCGGGTCCGCAGGCGCCTCAGTCACCCGGTCGCGACCGCCGTGTCGATCCTCATCGCGGTGCTCTGGACCGTGCCGACCTTCGGCCTGTTCGTCTCGTCGCTGCGGCCGGAGGACGAGATCAAGACAACCGGGTGGTGGACCGCCTTCACCAACCCGCAGTTCACCCTGGAGAACTACCAGGAGGTGCTCTTCGGCCGGTCCGCGTCCTCCGGGCAGCTCGCCAGCTACTTCGTCAACTCGCTGGTCATCACGATCCCGTCGGTGCTCTTCCCGCTGGCCTTCGCCTCGCTCGCCGCGTACGCCCTGGCCTGGATCAACTTCCGCGGCCGTGACTGGATCTACATCGGCATCTTCGCGCTGCAGATCGTGCCGCTGCAGATGGCGCTGGTCCCGCTGCTCAGTTTCTTCTCCCAGGGTGTGAGCATCGGCGACGTGACGCTCCTGCCGGCGTGGAACCTCGACGACGAGGAGAAGTTCATCCAGGTCTGGTTCGCGCACACCTGTTTCGCGCTGCCGTTCGCGGTGTTCCTGCTGCACAACTTCATCGCGCAGCTGCCGAAGGACCTCATGGAGGCCGCCCGGGTCGACGGCGCCACCCACCCGAAGATCTTCCGCTCGATCGTGCTGCCGCTGATCGTGCCGGCGCTGGCCGCCTTCGCGATCTTCCAGTTCCTCTGGGTCTGGAACGACCTGCTGGTGGCCCTGATCTTCGCCGGTGGCGGCAACGAGGTCGCCCCGCTGACCGTACGGCTGGCCGAGCTGGCCGGAACCCGGGGCAGCGAGTGGCAGCGGCTCACCTCCGGGGCCTTCGTCTCCATCGTCATACCGCTGATCGTGTTCCTGTCCCTGCAGCGCTACTTCGTACGCGGCCTGCTCGCCGGAGGTGTCAAGGGCTGATGTCGGCGGGGGCGAGCCAGCACGGCACGACGGCCACAGGGCCGACCGCCACGGATCCGACGGACACGGCGCCGACGGCCGGGTCGGTGGCCCGACCCGACGCCGCGGGGACCGGCTGGTGGCGGCACGCCGTCATCTACCAGGTCTACCCCCGGTCGTTCGCCGACTCCGACGGCGACGGCGTCGGCGACCTTCCCGGCATCACGGCCCGGCTGGACCACCTGGTCGAGCTGGGCGTGGACGCCCTGTGGCTGTCGCCGTTCTACCCCTCGCCGCAGGCCGACGCCGGGTACGACGTGGCGGACTACCGCGACGTCGACCCGCTCTTCGGCACCCTGGCGGACGCCGACGCCCTGATCGCCGCCGCCCGGGAGCGCGGGCTGCGGGTCATCGTCGACCTGGTGCCGAACCACACCTCCTCGGCACACCCGTGGTTCCGGGCGGCGCTGGCCGAGGGACCGGGCGGGCCGGCCCGGAACCGCTACATCTTCCGGGACGGTCGCGGGCCGGACGGCTCCGAACCGCCGAACGACTGGCAGAGCGTCTTCGGCGGGCCCGCCTGGACCCGGGTGACCGAGCCGGACGGCCGGCCCGGACAGTGGTACCTGCACCTCTTCGACGCCGGTCAACCCGACCTGAACTGGGACAACCCCGAGGTCCGCGCCGAGTTCCTCGACATCCTGCGCTTCTGGCTGGACCGGGGCGTGGACGGGTTCCGGGTCGACGTCGCGCACGGCCTGGTCAAGCAGGCGGATCTCGCCGACTGGCACCACCCGCACGAACCGCTGTCCGGCGAGGGTGTCGAGGGCCGGCGTCCACCGATGTGGGACCAGGACGGCGTCCACGAGATCTACCGGACCTGGCGACGGGTGCTCGACGAGTATCCGGGCGAGCGGATCCTGGTGGCGGAGGCGTGGGTGCAGCCGGCCGAGCGGCTGGCCGCGTACATCCGCCCGGACGAGATGCACCAGGCGTTCAACTTCGAGTACCTGGAGGCGGCCTGGACCGCTCCGGCGCAGTACGCGGTGATCACCCGGTCGTTGGAGGCGTCCGCGGCCGTCGGCGCCCCGACCACCTGGGTCCTGTCCAACCACGACGTCATCCGGCACGCGAGCCGGCTGGGGCTGCCGGTCGGCACCCCCCGCCCGCGGGGCATCGGCGCCGGCGACCCGCAGCCGGACCGGGCGCTCGGGCTCCGTCGAGCCCGCGCGGCGACGCTGCTGATGCTCTCGCTGCCCGGTTCCGCGTACCTGTACCAGGGAGAGGAGCTGGGCCTGCCCGAGCACACCACGCTGCCGGACGAGGCTCGCCAGGACCCGACGTGGCGGCGCTCCGGACACACCGAACGGGGCCGGGACGGCTGCCGGGTGCCGATCCCGTGGCAGGCGGACGCCCCGTCGTACGGCTTCGGGCCGGGTGACGCGAGCTGGCTGCCGCAGCCGGCGCTCTGGGCCGAGTACGCCCTCGACCGGCAGCGGGGGGTGGCCGGCTCGACGTACGAGATGTACCGGCGGGCCCTGCGGCTGCGGCGCGAGCTGGACCTGGGGCGCGGCAGCGTCTACTGGCTCGCCAGCCCGGACGAGGTGCTCTACTTCCGCAACGGCGGGCTCCGGGTGCTCACGAACTTCGGCGCCGAACCGGTGAGCCTCCCGGCGGGAGCGGAGCTGGTACACGCCAGCCAGGCGCTCGACCCCGACGGCCGGGTACCGACCGACGTGACCGTGTGGTTCCGGGTGCCCGAGGACACCGCCGCCTGACCGGGCCGCCGGTCCCGCCGTCGGCGCACGCGTCGCTCGGGCCGCGAGGAGTCGGCCCGCGGGCCTGGTCCCGCGTGATCAGGCCCGCCGGGTCACGGCCGGGCTCCGGACTCCGGCGCGACCTTTCCGGCGCGCTCGACGAGCAGGTCGTGTACACGCCGGATGTCGCCGGGGGCGCTGCGTGAGGCGAGCCAGTACATCACCCCGGTGGGGACGAAGAAGAGCTGGAAGGCGGCCAGCCCGACCGCGAAGTTCAGCGGCGGCGGGAACGCCGACCGCAACGCCTGGGCGGTCAACCCGATCAGGCCGTTGCCGGCCGCCCGGCCGACGCCGTTGACCAGGTTGCCGAGGCTGTAGACCGTGCCCCGGTGCTCCGGCGGGTTGACGTCGGCGATGAGGGCGAACCAGTTCGGTGAGTTGGCCGAGGTCAGCCCGAGGGCGACCACGGCGGTCAGCAGGCTGAGCCCGACGGTCGGCTCGGTGACGACGCTACCCAGCACGGCCCGCACCACCGTGGCCGCCCCGGCGCCGTCCGGCACCTCGATCCGGATCGGCACGAAGAACAGGACCACGTACAACGGCACGGCCGCGAGGATGCCGACCGCGGCGACCAGGGCGCGCCCGCGCGGCGTTCGGCGTTGCAGGGCGTCGCCGACCAGCCCGCCGACGATGGCGAGCACCCCGCCGAGCTGGAAGAGGGTGGCGAAGGCGCTGCCGACGATCGTGGCGGTCGGGGTGGAGTAGCCCTGGTCGGTGGCGCGCTCGCGGAACAGGTCGGGCAACCAGACCAGCGCCCCGAACGCCACCTGCGCGGTGAGACCCTGCAGGATCAGCCAGCGGTTCGTCCGGCGGGCCACGATCGCCGGCAGGTCGGCCCGGCTGATCCGGTAGTCGTAGTCGCCCCCGGCGGCCAGTGCCCCCGACAGCTCCGGCTCGGCCTGGCCACGCCGGATGTCGTACGTCAGCAGGTAGGCCAGGGCGGCGAGCACGCCGACGGTGCTGAGCAGCAGGAACGGGCGGCGCCAGTCGTGTGCCCCGAGCAGGCCGCCGAGCAGTGTTCCGGCCAGGGTGCCGGCCCCCTGGGAGAGCCCCCAGAAGCTGAGCACCAGCCCTCGGCGCCGCGGGGTGACCAGGTCGGTGACGACGGAGTACCCGACCGAGCCGACCGCGCCGAGCCCGATCGCGGCGAGCACCTGGGCGGCGAAGAAGAACAGGTACGTCTGTGCCAGCCCGCTGCCGGCGGTCCCGGCGACCCAGATCAGGGTGCCGATCATGAGCAGCGGTTTCCGGTTGCTCTGGTCGCCGACGTACGCCCAGATCACCGCGGCCACCGCGCTGACCAGGAAGCTGGCCGCGGTGGCCAGACCGACGGCCGCACGGGCGACCCCCAGGTCGGGGGCGATCGACTCGTAGAGCGGCGGCACCAGCCCGATCGCGACGTTGTCCAGCGACGCGAGGACGACGAAGACCGTCACGCTGTAGAACCGGTGCACGGGTCCCCCACCGCGGGAGGACCGCGTACCACCGATCGGCATGTCCGGCATCCCACCAGGATCACGTAACGCCGAGGTGACGGGCCGGCCGGGGTCGTTGTCGTCTTCCGTGGCGGGGTCGACGACCGTGACCGACGGCAACCGGCCCGCCGCGGTCGCCCGCCGCCCGGCGGTACGGGCGGGGCCGGAGCGGTCGTACCGGCTCGTCCGACGGTTCCGTCAACCCCCGGACCGGATGTCATCCTGATCACACGCCGGCTGGTGGGCCGCCGGCGCACGCGGGCCGGAACGACGCCCCGGCCGGGCGGCAGGGCCGCCGAGCACGGCGAACACGAGCAGCTCACGGCTGCTGACGGCCCGTACCGGAAGCTTCTCGGCCTCCGGGTAGGCCGCTACAGCGAACAGTCGCCTTCACGACGGAGAGCGACACCGGGGCACCCTCGGCTCGCATTCGTGAACTATGCTCCGAATCCTGTTCGGACAGTAGTCACTGCCGCGCTGCCTGCTGACAACGGCACGTCGGCGACCCACCCCTCTTACAAGGAGTAAGACATTCGTGTCGCAACACGGCCCGCAGAACGACCGTGACGACCGGACCCGCGACGCCGCCGCGTTCGCGCAGCGCGTCGAGGACCTCGTCGCGACGATCCGCCCGGGAGCGCCGGTGCCGGAGCTGGACCGGATCGAGGGAGCCGACCGCAGCGGGACGGTCTACTGCGTCGTCGACCGGTTCGGAGCGGTTCAGGACGTCTACGTCGACCCGGGTTGGTGGACGGCCCTGGGTCCGACGCGGGTCGCCGCCGCCATCCTCGACGCCCTGGACTACGCGAGATCCAAGGCGGCTCTGGCGATGGCCGTCCTCAGTCGCCATGGCCACCGGCCACGCCTGCCGGAGGACACCTCACAGGTCGCTGGTCCGCCGATCGACGTACCGCACGTCGACTCACCCGACTTCGAGCGCGCGATCGAGGCGAAGCTCGACAGGGGCTACGCCATCCTCGACGCCGTACGACGGCTCCGAGATGACGCCGAGCGCCGAGAGCGACGGGTGGTGACCGGACCGAGCGGGTTGTTCCAGGTCAGATTGCTTGGGCCGGTCGTGGAGGGGGCCGACGTGGTCGGCGCGGAGTTAGGGCCACACGACGGCGACCGGATCGCCTCCGACGCACGCCTCGCCCTTCAGGAGGCAGCGCAGGTAACCCGCCTTGTTGTCAGGTAGTCCACGGGGGGACGTCGTGAGCGACTACAACTACTACAGTTCGCACACCATAGAGGTCGCCGTCGATGCCATTCGCGACGAGGCCAAGAAGTGGTACGCGCTCTCGGAGAGGATGGCGAAGGTCTATCAGACAACCCAATCCTTGGAGCTGGCACCGAGTGCTTTCACGGTTATCGATCCCACGATCGCCGGTGTCGCGGTCGCCGATCTGAAAGGCGCATACGACCAGATGCACGCCAAGCTGCTCACCCTCTTCAAGGAGGCGACGACACAGCTCGATCTGTTCGGTGACGCCCTCCGGAGAGCGGCCGATGCATACGAGCGGTCGGATGCCAACTCGGCGATCAACTTGAAAGAAATTTGGGGCGGAAGGTAGGGATCGAGCATGGGGCAGGACGGCCACCGAGAATATTGGACGCCGGTCACCCAGCAGGCGGCAGGCACCGAAGTGGACCTACCGCGCAGCATGACACTGTTGCGCGAGGGGGCTGATCTCCTCCAGCAACTCTTGGAGGAACTCCGGGCGGAATGGGGCCGTTTCGTCAACACGGCGGATTCCCTCATCGCTAGAGTCGAGCAAGAGGTTCAGAGCAACGTCTGGCTACGCCTGGTGGAATGGTGGACCGCCGAGCTCGCGACCAGGCTCGAAGTGATCCGACGCACAATTGACGAAGCGGGGAAGGGAATCGAGACGCTTCTCCAGCTTCTGAGCGAAACCGTTCAAAGGGTCTCCGAGGTCACTTCCCTCTTCGAAAAGGCCATGGTCTACACGACCACCCTGAACTCGGAGTTGTCGGACATCAGCGAAAAAATGAACGGCGCCCTGAACCTCGTTTATTGGCGCGGACCAACCAAGGACTCCTACGACCAAAAGGTGCAGGAGCAGATCAAGGCAGTGGTGAACACCCACGAGAAGGTCCAGCACACCGGCACATGGCTCGCGTCGGTCGGCAGCGAAAATCTGGCCATCGTGGCGGAACTGGGCGACCGAGTCGGCGCCGTGCTGGGTGCGGTGGCAACGGGCACTGCGGATGCCGCGTTCACCGGGGCCGGTGCCTACACCCAGGCTGTCTTCGTGCTGCACATGTTGTCCGAGGCGATCGGCCAGACCGTCACACAGGCTATCAGCTACGTCGCCAAACTACCTCAGCATCTGGCCAGGATATCAACGCAGGTTACCAATCTGCGAAGCACCTCGGAGAACAACACCGGCTTGCCCGACGGGCGCTGGCCCCAAGTCGCAGTCGTCCAGTGATTAGTTCCCATTCTCAACAAGAGGAGGCACCGGCGTGACGAGAGCCCGGCGCCGCATCGCGAACAGTGTTTTCGGCATCGTCTTGACCGTAATGCTGGCTACTGGGTGTGCACTGGTCAAGCCCGGCCCGTTCCCCGCGATCCCTTCCCTCGGCTCGACCCCGTCACACCCCTCTTCCCTGAACACCCCGATGCCATCCGGAACTCCGTCCGGCCGGTGGCATGGCTTGCGCTCGACATGCCCCGTCGTAGAGCAGGAGTTGCCCG
>CALGAM010000146.1 GCA_937951935.1 uncultured Micromonospora sp.
CCGACACCGGGATTGCCGAACAGCTCCCGGGCGGCGGCCACCGTGGCCGACAGCGGGTTCCATTCCGCGACCACACCGAGCCACCGGGGCATCAGCTCGGGGGCGACGAAGATGTTGGACAGCGCGGTGAGCGGAAAGGCGAGCGGAAAGACGATCACACCCACCGTGTCCGGACTCCGCACCGCCAGTCCCAGAAAGATCCCGACCCAGGTGAGGGCGAGCCGCAGCAGGAGAACCAGGCCCACCGCCGCGACCGCGTCGGGCACGCCGTTGCGCCACCGCCAGCCGACCAGCAGCCCGCACCCGACCAGCGTGGCCAGTTCCAGCAACGCGCGGATCAGGTCGGCACCGGTACGGCCGGTCAGCAGGGCCGACCGCGCCATCGGGATCGACCGGAACCGGTCCACGACCCCCCGTCCGGCGTCCACCGCGATCCCGGTCCCGGTGGCCCCGAGGCCGTACAGCATGGTCATCACGAACACGCCGGGAAGCAGGAACTCCCGGTAGCTTCCCGCGCCGGGCACCGTCATCCCGCTGCCGAAGACGTAGCCGAAGACCAGCACGAACATGATCGGAAGCGAGAAGTAGAGGACGAGCTCCTCCGGCGACCGGATCACGTGCGCCATGTTGCGCCCGGTCATCACCCAGCCGTCGGCGATCGCCCACCGCAGTCTGGTCATCGGGTCACCCCGCCTCCCGGCCGGGCCCACGGACCCCGGGCACCGCCGGGGCGGATCCCGCCGCCGCGACCGCCGACCGCGCCGGACGGCCGGTCAGGTGGAGGAACGCCTCGTCCAGGGTCGGCCGGCGCAGGGCGACGTCCTCGACCGCCACCGCGGCGGCCTCCAGCGCCCGCATCACCTCACCGAGCGCGGCGACCCGGTCCGCGACCGGCGCGCCGAGCTGCCGGAGCTCGGCGTCGACGTGCACCGGCCCGGCCGCCAGCCGCCCCAGGATCCCGGCGGCGGTGACAACGTCGGCCGCGTCGCGGACGACGAGCTCGACCCGGTCCGCCCCGAACCGCGCCTTCAACTCCCCCGGCGTCCCCTCGGCGACCATCCGCCCGGCGTCGATCACACAGACCCGGTCGGCCAGCTGGTCCGCCTCCTCCAGGTACTGGGTGGTCAGCAGCACCGTCGTCCCGCCGGCGGCCAGCTCGCGGACCGCCGCCCACAGCTGGTTACGGCTACGCGGGTCGAGCCCGGTGGTCGGCTCGTCGAGAACCAGCACCCGGGGCGTCACGACCAGACTGGCGGCCAGGTCGAGGCGCCGCCGCAGACCGCCGGAGTACGTCCCCGCCGAGCGGTCCGCCACCTCGACGAGTCCGAACCGCTCCAGCAGCTCGTCCGCACGCCGCCGGGCGGCCGGGCGGGACAGGTGGTGCAGCCGGCCGAAGAGGACCAGGTTCTGCCGTCCGCTGAGGATCTCGTCGATTGCGGCGTACTGCCCGGTGAGCCCGATCACGCCGCGCACCCGCTGCGGCTGGCGGACCACGTCGTACCCGGCCACCCGGGCCCGACCGGCGTCGGGACGCAGCAGTGTGGTCAGGATCCGCACCGTCGTGGTCTTGCCGGCGCCGTTCGGCCCCAACATCCCGTACACCGTGCCGGCCGGCACGGTCAGATCGAGCCCGTCGAGGGCCCAGGTCGTGCCGTACCGCTTGCGCAGTCCCTCGGCGACGACCGCTGGTGTCCTGCTGGTCATGGCCCCGAGGGTTCCCCACCCCGCTGACCGACCGCGCACCGCGCGCTGACGGCCCGGTCACCACGCCCGGAATCGGGGGACCGACCGGCAGGAGACGCGACCGGGTGTGCCGGCGGGTCAGGAGTCGTGCAGCAGGGCGATCGCCTCCTCGCGGGACAGCGCCGCTCCCCGGGCGTAGACCCGCTCGTACGCCGCCGCGCCGAGCCGCTCGCGCACCGCGCCCGCCACCGGCGTGCCCGCCACGACGGCCGCCGAACCCGCCGTGCCCTGCACCGCCGTCACCGCCCCGAGCAGCAGGCCGGCCCGCTCGGGGTCGCCGTCGCGCAGCACCGGCCCGACCCAGCCCTCCAGCGCGGTCCTCAGCGTGGCCTCCTCCCACAGCCCCAGCGGCGCGACCAGCACCTGGCGGTACCGGGCCCGGGCCTCGCGCAGATCCCCGGCGGCCTCGGCGAGCTGCCCGAGCGTGACCAGCGCGGCCAACCGCACCCCCTCGGCGTTGAACCAACCGGTCGGACACTCGGCGACGGCCTGCTCGGCCAGCCGCCGGGCCAGGTCCCGGTTCCCCCGGATCCGGGCGATCTCCGCCTGCCCGAGGTGGGCCGCGGCACGCAGCTCCGGCGCCCCGGCCCGCAGGGCGAGGTCCGCCACCCGCCGGTAGTCGGCGTCCGCGCCGGCCAGGTCGCCGACACCGAGCCGCCCGTCGGCCCGGGTCCGCAGCAGCTCCGCCATGTCCAGGGCCGAGTCGAGCTCGTCGACCAGCCGCAGCGCCTCGTCCACCAGCGGAGCCGGGTCGCGGTCGCCCCGACGGTACGCCAACTCGATCATGCTGGTGAGCGTGAGCACCGTCCCCCAGCGCTCGCCGAGGGCCCGGAACCGCCCCAGGGCCTGGTCGAACTGGGTCCACGCCGCGTCGTGGCGGCGCTCGAACATCCACATCATCCCGACGCCGAGCGCCCCGAGCGCCAGACTCCACGGCTCGGAGCCGACGACCTCGACCCAGCGGGCCGGGGTGTCCCGCAGCGAGACCGGCAGGTCCGCGGGCGGACCGGTGGCCACACCGGACAGGTAGAGCAGGAACGGGTGCCGGGGCGGACGGCCGAGGCGCCACAGGATGCCGCCGACGTGGGCGACGTCGGACGCCGCGGTGCCCTGGCCGCCCAGCGAGGTCTGCAGGACGCACAGCGCGTACTCCTCGACCAGCCCGGGTGGCGGGTCGGACCCGAGCCGGGCGACGAGCTGGCCGGCCAGTGCCGCGCCCTCACCCCGCAGGCCGCGCAGCCACCAGTAGAACGACAGGGCGGCGACCAGCCGCAGCGCCGTCCCGACGTCCCCGCCGGCGATCGCGTGGTGCACCGCGAGGTGCAGGTTGTCACGCTCGGCGTCCAGCCGGCGCAGCCAGGTCAGCTGGTCGGCGCCCCGCAGCCCGCGGTCCGCGTCCCGGGCCAGGTCCAGGAAGTACGCCGCGTGCGCCCGGCGCAGCGGCTCCACCTCGCCGGCCTCCACCAGCCGCTCGGCGCCGAAGGCGCGGATGGTCTCCAGCATCCGGTACCGGCCGCCGACCGCCTCGACGAGGGACTTGTCCACCAGCGCGGTCAGCACGTCGAGCACGTCCGCGCCGGCGAGCGGGCCGCAGACCCGCTCGATCGCGTCCAGCGTGCCGCCGCCGGCGAAGACGGTCAGCCGGCGCGCCAGCCGGCACTCGGCGTCGTCCAGCAGTTCCCAGCTCCACCGCACCACGGCCCGCAGGGTCTGGTGCCGGGGCGCGGCCACCCGGCTGCCCCGGTTCAGCAGCCGGAAGCGGTCGTCGAGCCGGGCCGCGAGCTCGGCCACCGGCAGCGCCCGCAACCGGGCCGCGGCGAGCTCGATGGCCAGCGGCAGGCCGTCGAGCGTACGGCAGATCCGCAGCACCGCGGCGACGTTGTCGTCGTCGACGGCGAAGCCCGGTACGACGTCCGCGGCCCGGTCGGCGAACAGGCGGACGGCGGCGTACTCCCGGGCCCGCGCCGGGGTGACGTCCGCCCCCGGCACCGCCAGGCCACGCACCGGGCACATCACCTCGCCGGTGATCCCGAGCGGTTCCCGGCTGGTGGCGAGGATCCGCACCCCGGGACACGCGGCGAGCAGCCGGGCGGCGAGCCGGGCCGCCTCGGCGACCACGTGCTCGCAGTTGTCCAGCACGAGCAGCAGCCGCCGGTCGGCGAGCGCCGCGACCAGCCGGTCGGCGGCCTCGGGCGCACCGCCCGGGGCGCGCAGCCCGGCGTCGCGGAGGTGGAGGGCGGCCAGCACCGCCTGTGCCACGTCCGCCCCGCCGGCCAGCGCCGCCAGCTCGACCAGCCGAACCTCCCCGGGATGCCGGCCGGCCGCCTCGACCGCCAGCCTCGTCTTGCCGACCCCGCCCGGCCCGTGCAGCGTGACGAGCCTCGCCTCGCCGAGCAGCCGCTCGACCCGTGCCAGCTCGTCCTCGCGGCCGACGAAGCTGCTGAGCTGCACGGGCAGCCCGACGCCGGCCGGCGGGGGCGTCCCCGGGCCCGGTGGGGGTGGCACGCCGGGACCGCCGGAGGCCGGCGAACCGCCGTCGGACGCCGGGTGCGCGCGCAACAGCGCCAGGTGCAGGGCTGCCAGCTCCGGCGACGGGTCGACGCCGAGTTCGTCGGCGAGGAGTCGCCGACCCTCGGCGAAGACGGCGAGCGCCTCGGCCCGACGGCCGGCGGCGTGCAGGGCACGCATGAGCTGCCCGCGCAACCGTTCCCGCAGCGGGTACGCCGCCACCAGGTCGCGCAGCTCGCCGATGGCCGGCCCCGACCCGCCGAGTCCCAGCTCCGCCTCGATCCGGTCCTCGATCGCACCGAGCCGCAGCTCGTCGAGGCGCGCCGCCTGCGCCGGGGCGAACGGTGCCTCCCGGACGTCGGCCAGGGGCTCGCCCCGCCACAGCGAGAGCGCCGCGCGCAGCAGCTCCACGGCGCGACGCCGGTCGCCCGAGGCCAGCGCCCGCCGTCCCTCGTCCGCCAACCGGGTGAACCGGTGGACGTCCACCTCCTGCGGATCGACCGCGAGCCGGTAGCCCGCCGGGTGGAACTCCAGCGGCGGCCCCGAACCGGTGCCGTCCGCCAGCAGCCGCCGCAGCCGGGAGACCTGGGACTGCAGCGCGTTCCCGGCCCGGGCCGGCGGTCGGTCGCCGTACAGCCCGTGGATCAGACGCTGGACGCCGACCACCCGGTCGGCGTCCAGCAGGAGCAGTACCAGCAGGGCACGCAGCCGGGCGCCGCCGACCGCCAGCCGACGGCCGTCGGCGGCGTACACCTCGGTGGCGCCCAGGATGCGGAACCGCACGAGTCCGATTCTGGCCCAGTCCGGTGGCGGTTCCCCGGGCCCACACCCGGGCCGGCTCGCGGCGCCGGCCGATCCCGCACCGGCCGGCACGCTTCGCGGTTTCACCGCACACACCGTGGTGATTTGACTACCTTTGTGGGTGCTCGCCGGTTTCCTAAGGTCAGGAGTCCCGCGCATGGACGTCGAGGTCACCCTCCGGGTCGACGGGACGGAGCACCGCGTCACCGTCGACACCCGGACGACCCTGCTGGACGCCCTGCGGGAACGGCTGGGCAACACCAGTCCGAAGAAGGGCTGCGACCACGGTCAGTGTGGTGCCTGCACCATCCTGCTCGACGGCCGGCGGGTGAACAGTTGCCTGGCGCTCGCCGTGGCCCACGACGGCGCCGAGATCGTCACCGCCGCCGGGCTCGCCGTCGACGGCGAACTCCACCCGATGCAGCGGTGTTTCATCCGGCACGACGCCTTCCAGTGCGGCTACTGCACCCCCGGCCAGATCGTCTCCGCGGTCGCCATGCTCCGCGAGGCCCAGGCCGGCTGGCCGAGCGCGGTGACACCGGACAACCCGGCCGGTGACGCCGCCGACGGCGGTCCGATCCGGCTGGACGCCGACGAGATCCGGGAGCGGATGAGCGGCAACCTGTGTCGCTGTGCGGCGTACCCGAACATCGTGTCGGCGATCGAGGAGCTCGCCCGGCGATGAGACCGTTCCGCTACCTGCGCGCCACCGACGTCTCCGAGGCCGTCGCCCTGCTCGCCGGGACGCCCAACGCGGCCTTCCTCGGCGGCGGAACCAACCTCGTGGACCTGATGAAGCTCGACGTGGCCACACCGGAACTGCTCGTCGACGTCCGTCGGCTCACCTCCGACCGGGTGGACGAGCTGCCCGACGGCGGGCTGCGGATCGGCGCCGCCACGCCGAACAGCGACCTGGCCGCCGACCCCCGGGTCCGCCGCCGGTACCCGATGCTCTCCCAGGCACTGCTCTCCGGCGCATCCGGACAGCTGCGCAACCTGGCCACCGCCGCCGGGAACCTGCTGCAGCGCACCCGCTGCGTCTACTTCCAGGACGTCACCACGCCGTGCAACAAACGTCGGCCCGGCACGGGCTGCCCGGCCGTCGAGGGACACCACCGCGGGCTGGCCATCCTCGGCGCCTCCCCCGCCTGCGTCGCCACCCACCCCTCCGACTTCGCCGTCGCACTCGCCGCCCTCGACGCGGTGGTGCGGACCACCGGGCCGGACGGAGAGCGGAGCATCCCCCTGGTCGACCTGCACCGGTTGCCCGGGGACGAGCCCCAGCGCGACACCGTGCTGCGGCACGGCGAACTGATCACCGCCATCGACGTACCACCGCTGCCCTTCGCCCGCCGCTCCCGCTACCGCAAGGTCCGCGACCGGGCGTCGTACGCCTTCGCCCTGGTGTCGGTGGCGGCGGCGCTGGACGTACGCGACGGGGTGGTGCGGGACGTGCGGATCGCGCTCGGCGCGGTGGCCCACAAGCCGTGGCGGGCGCACCGGGCCGAGGAGCTGCTACGGGGCGGACCGGCCCGCGCCGACCGGTTCCGGGCGGCGGCGGAGGCGGAACTCGCCCAGGCCCGGCCGCTGTCCGGCAACGCGTTCAAGGTTCCGCTGGCCCGCAACACCCTGACCCGGACCCTGCTGGACCTCGCCGGGGAGAGCCCCGCGTGACCGCCGGCGGCGGGGCGTGCCGACACCGGCCGCTCAGCCCTGGTCGGTGCCCTCGCCGGAGAGGAGCTGCTCGAAGGTGGCGGTCAACGCGTACGGGTCGGCGGGCCGGGCAGGCTCCCGACGGGCGACCTCGGCGGCGAGTTCGCCGGCGGCACGCTCGATGCGGCGCCGCAGGCTCCCCTGGGCGTCACCGCCGCCCCAGTCCTCGGGCGCGGCGAACACGGCGGTCGGCACGACGGCGGCCCGCAGGTAGCTGAACATCGGCCGGAGCGCGTGCTCCAGGGCCAGCGAGTGCCGGACGGTGCCGCCGGTGGCGGCGATCAGCACCGGACGGTCGACCAGGGTCCGCTCACCGAGCACGTCGAAGAAGGACTTGAACAACCCGCTGTAGGACGCGTTGAAGATCGGTGTCACCGCCACCAGGCCGTCGGCACCGGCGACCAGGTCGAGCGCGGCCTGCAGGGACTCCGACGGGAAGCCGGTCGCGAGGTGGTTCACCACGTCGTGGGCGTGCTCGCGTACCTCCACCACGCCCAGGTCGACCTCGAATCCCCGCCGCGAGAGCTCGTCGCTGGTCGCCTCGGCGATCCGGTCGGCCAGCAGCCGGGTGGACGAGGGCACCCGCAGACCGGCGGAGACCACGGCGAGACGGCGGCGGCTCATCGGTTGCCCACCCCCGCCGTGGCGCCACCGGCCGGCCGGGCGTCCGGGTCGGAGCCGCCGGCCGCCGCGGCGTCCCGCGCCGCCTTCAGGCTGGCGTGCGTCGGTGCGTCGGGCACGTGCGCCGGCCGCAGCGCGTCGAACTCCCGGCGCAGCACCGGAACCACCTCCTCGCCGAGGATGTCCAACTGTTCCAGCACGGTCTTGAGGGGCAGACCGGCGTGGTCGACCAGGAAGAGCTGTCGCTGGTAGTCGCCGACGTACTCGCGGAAGGTCAGCGTACGGTCGATCACCTGCTGCGGGCTGCCGACCGTCAGCGGCGTGCGGGCGGTGAACTCCTCCAGGGACGGGCCGTGGCCGTAGACCGGGGCGTTGTCGAAGTACGGCCGGAACTCCCGCACCGCGTCCTGGGAGTTCTTGCGCATGAAGACCTGGCCGCCCAGCCCGACGATCGCCTGTTCCGGGGAGCCGTGGCCGTAGTGCGCGAACCGCGTCCGGTACAGCTCGACCATCCGCTGGGTGTGCTCCTTGGGCCAGAAGATGTGGTTGGCGAAGAACCCGTCACCGTAGTACGCGGCCAGCTCGGCGACCTCGGGGCTGCGGATGGCGCCGTGCCACACGAACGGCGGCACGCCGTCCAGCGGCCGGGGCGTGGAGGTGAACGACTGCAGCGGCGTGCGGAACCGCCCCTGCCAGTCGACGACGTCCTCCCGCCACAGCCGGCGCAGCAGGTCGTAGTTGTGGAAGGTCAGTGGGATCGCGTTGCGGATGTCCTGCCCGAACCACGGGTACACCGGGCCGGTGTTGCCCCGGCCCAGCATCAGGTCGACCCGGCCGTCCGCCAGGTGCTGCAGCATCGCGTAGTCCTCGGCGATCTTCACCGGGTCGTTCGTGGTGATCAGGGTGGTCGCGGTCGAGAGGATCAGCCTGCTCGTCCGTGCCGCGATGTAGCCCAGCATGGTGGTCGGCGAGGAGGGCACGAACGGCGGGTTGTGGTGCTCGCCGGTGGCGAAGACGTCCAGGCCGACCTCCTCCGCCTTGAGCGCGATCGTGACCATCGCCTTGATGCGTTCCCGCTCGGACGGCACCCGTCCGTTGGTGGGATCGGGGGTCACGTCACCGACGGTGAAGATCCCGAACTGCATGTCGACTCCTCGCGTTCGAAGGCCCGCCCAGAACCTCCGGACCGGCCACGTCCCGGACAACTTAATTGCCGAGTCAACTATTCCGGTACCCGGGCGGCGGTCGTCCGGCCCGCCGACCGGGCGGCGGTGGGCCGGGCTACGACGCACCCGCCCCGAAGCGTGCGCTATCCAGGTCGGGTGAACACTGGGAGCGTGACTCACGACGCCGAGCCGCGAACCTGCCCGCCCGCGGACGAGCTGGCCGACGAGTGGCGCCGGCCGGGACCGGATCCGACGCAACGCCGCCGGGATCTCCACCTCGGGCTGTTCATGGCGGCGATCAGCGTGCTCAGCGTCGTCCTCGCCAACAGCATGGGCATGTTCCCGCTCGGGCCTCCCCCGGCCTGGTGGGAACAGCTGACCTGGGCCGTGGCGGTGTCGCTGCCGCTGGTCTGGCGGCGTACCCGGCCGGAGCTGACCACCATCGTGATCGCGGTGGTGTTCATCGCGGGCCAGGCCCGGCGCAGCCCGGAAACCCTGGCCTCCTCGGCGTCCCTCTTCATCGCCCTGTACACCCTCGGCGCCTGGGGCCGGAACCGCCGGCTCGCGGCGTGGATCCGGATCGGCGTCATCGTCACGATGTTCGCCTGGCTGGCCGTCGGGTGGGCGATCTCGCTCACCGCGGTCGAGGATCTGACCTTCGAGGGCGCGGCCGGCCCGCTGCCGCCGCTGCTGGCGGTCTCCCTGCACAGCGTCCTGTTCAACCTGGCCTTCTTCCTGCTGGCGTACCTGCTGGGCAACAGCACCTGGGTCTCCGCCCGCCGCCGCCACCAGCTGCAGGTGCAGGCCGAGGAGCTGCGCCGGTCGCGAGCCGTCGAGGCGGAACGGGCCGTGACCCAGGAACGGGTGCGCATCGCCCGCGAACTGCACGACGTCGTCGCCCACCACGTCTCGGTGATGGGGGTCCAGGCCAGCGCCTGCCGCCGCGTCCTGGACAAGGATCCGGAGAAGGCCAAGGTAGCCCTCGCGGCGGTGGAGCAGAGCGCGCGGACCGCCGTCGACGAGCTGCGCCGCATGCTCGGGGTACTCCGTACCGCCGGCGCCACCGACCGGCCCGGGCAGCGCGCCGACGACCACACCGGCGGGTACGGGCTGGACCAGCTCGAGACACTCCTGCGTGGCGCCCGGGACGCCGGCCTCACCGTCACCTACCAGACCTTCGGCACGCCGGTCCCGGTGCCGGAGTCGGTGTCGCTGGCCAGCTACCGCGTCGTCCAGGAGGCCCTGACCAACACCATCAAGCACGCCCGGGCCCGCACCGTCGACGTGCGGGTGCGATACCTGCGCCGGGAACTGGAGGTCGAGGTCAGTGACGACGGCCGCGCGCTGCCGGTCGGCCCGGACCGCAGGGGGCCCGGCAGCGGGCTCGGCCTGATCGGAATGCGGGAGCGGGTCGCCGCTCACGACGGCACCCTGGAGGCGGGCCCCCGGGCCGGGGGTGGATTCCGGGTACGGGCCCGGTTCCCGATCGCGCCCGCCACACCCGCGATCGACGAACCGGTGGCCAGGGCCGGGCAGCAGGGAGCGCCCGCGTGACCGGGGACGCGCGACCCATCCGGGTCCTTCTCGCCGACGACCAGCACCTCGTCCGCGCCGGTCTGCGGATCATCCTCGAGACGGAGGACGACATCGAGGTGGTCGGCGAGGCGTCGGACGGCCGGCAGGCGGTCGAGCTGGCCACGGCACACCGACCGGACGTGGTCCTCATGGACGTCGAGATGCCGCACATGGACGGGCTGGAGGCGACCCGGCGCATCGTCGCCGCCCACCCGAACGGCGGCCCCGCCGTCCTGATCCTCACCACCTTCGACCGTGACGACTACCTCTTCGCCGCCCTGAGGGCCGGCGCCAGCGGTTTCCTGCTGAAGAACGGCACACCGGAGGACCTGATCGACGCGGTCCACGTCCTCGCCCGGGGTGACGCGCTGCTCGCGCCCCAGATCACCCGCCGGGTGATCGCCGCCTTCGCGACGCCGCACACGGCCGCCGAGCGGGTGCCGGGCCGGGTCGGGGCCGACGGCGGGCCGGGCGGTCCGCAGCAGCACCGGCTGGCCGACCTCACCGAGCGGGAGCGGGAGGTCCTGGTGCACCTTGCCGCGGGAGCCTCGAACGCCGAGATCGCCCAACGGCTGTCCCTGGGCGAGGCGACCGTCAAGACCCACGTCTCCCGGGTGCTGATGAAGCTCGGCCTGCGGGACCGTACCCAGGCGGTGGTGTTCGCGTACGAGCACGGGATCGTGACCCCGGGCGGCGCCGCGGGCTGAACCTCCCCGCACACCGGTGCCTGCGCGGCTCTCCCGCACGCCGGTGGCCCTGCTTCTCACCCGGGCCTGCGCGGAGATCATCCTCACGATTACGTCGTACGACGGACGTCAGGACCGGCACGCCGCACTACCGTCGGCTCCGCCGGGGCACCGGGTGTGCCCGGCGGAGCCGACGGGGAGGAGGCGGGATGCTGCGTGTGTCGGCGGTGAGCCGGACGTTCGACGGCCGACGGGTGCTGGACGACGTGTCCTTCGAGGTGGCACCGGGTCGGATGACCGGCTTCGTCGGTGCCAACGGCGCCGGCAAGACCACCTCGATGCGGATCATCCTCGGCCTGCTCGCGGCCGACTCCGGCGAGGTGACCTGGCACGGCCGGCCGATCACCCGGGCCGTGCGGCAGCGCTTCGGCTACATGCCGGAGGAACGCGGGCTGTACCCGAAGATGAGGGTCCGGGAGCAGCTGGTCTATCTCGGCCGGCTGTACGGGCTGAGCGCGCCGGCCGCCCGGCGCAACGTCGACGACCTGCTGGAGCGGGTGGGCCTGAGCGAACGGGCCGACGACCTGCTGGAGACGCTGTCGCTGGGCAACCAGCAGCGGGCACAGGTCGCCGCCGCGCTGGTGCACGACCCGGAGCTGCTCATCCTCGACGAGCCGTTCTCCGGGCTCGACCCGATCGCGGTCGACACGCTCGCCACGGTGCTGCGGGAACGCGCCGCCGACGGCGTGCCGGTGCTGTTCTCCAGTCACCAGCTCGACGTGGTCGAGCGGCTCTGCGACGACCTCGTCGTCATCGCCGGCGGCACCATCCGGGCCACCGGCAGCCGCGACGAGCTGCGGACCCGGTACGCCGAGCCGCGCTACGAGCTGGTCGTCGACGGCGACGCCGGCTGGGTACGCGACCTGCCCGGCGTCTCCATCGTCGACCTCGACGGGCCGCGGGTGGTGTTCGACCTCGCCGACCCCGCCGACGACCAGCGGGTGCTACGGGCCGCCCTGGACCGCGGCCCGGTACGCGCCTTCGCCCCCATCGTCCCCTCACTCACCGAGATCTTCCGGGAGGTCACCCAGTGACGACGGCATCCGCCCCGGTCACCCACCGCCCCACCGAGCCGCCGCGAGGCGGGCCGGCGGTCGCCACGGTCCCGTCCCGGGCCTCGTTCTGGGCGGCGACCCGGTTGGTTGCCGGCCGGGAGATCACGGTCCGGCTCCGCGACAGGACGTTCCTGTTCAGCACCGTCTTCTTCCTGCTCCTCGCCGTCGGTGCGACGGTCCTGCCGGCACTGCTGGGCGGGGGCGGCTCCACGGTCGCGGTGGTCGCGACGGACGTCACGGCGCCGCTGGAGCAGGCAGGGCTGACGGTGGTGCCGGCCGGTGACACCGGGCAGGCCGAGCGTCTCGTCCGGGACGGCACGGTCGACGCCGCCGTCGTCCCGGCGGACGTACCGGGCGGGGTTCGGATCATCGCCCTCGACCACGCGCCGGACGACCTGGTCACCGCCCTGAGCACCGCACCGCCCGTCGACCTGCTGGACCCGGACGGGATCAGCCCGGTCCTGGCCCTGCTGGTCCCGATGTTCTTCGGGATCGTCTTCTTCGTCTCCTCTCTCGCCTTCGGCGTCCAGATCGCCCAGAGCGTCACCGAGGAGAAGCAGACCCGGATCGTGGAAATCCTGGTCACCGCCGTGCCGGTCCGGGCGCTGCTGGCCGGGAAGGTGCTCGGCAACGGCGCGCTGGCCCTGGTCCAGGTGGCCATGCTCGGACTGGTCTCGGTCGTCTCCCTGCGGCTGGTGGACTCCGGCCCGCTGCTCGACCTGCTGGCCCCGGCGATCGGCTGGTTCGTCCCGTTCTTCGTGGTGGGCTTCGCGCTGCTGGCCTCCCTGTGGGCGGTCGCGGGCGCGCTCGTCAGCCGTCAGGAGGACATCTCCGGCGCCTCCATGCCGGTGCAGATGCTGGTGATGCTGCCGTTCTTCGCCGTGGTGTTCCTCCACGACAAGCCGGTGGTGATGACGGTGCTGTCGTACGTGCCGTTCTCGGCGCCGACCGCGATGCCGCTGCGGCTGTTCGCCGGTGAGGCGGCGGGCTGGGAGCCCATCCTGGCGCTGCTGCTCCTGCTCGGCGCGGCGGCGCTGTTCGTGGCGCTCGCCGCCCGGCTGTACGAGGGCGCGCTGCTGCGCACCAACGGCCGGGTCTCGCTGCGGGCCGCGTGGCGGGGCCGGGAGATCCGGCCGGCGAGGCGCTGAGCCGGTCGCCACTCCTCCCGCGGGCGCCCGGTCGTCACCCGCGCCGGGTCAGCCGGCTGAGCATGTCGAGCTGGCGCGGGTCCCGCAGCGCGGAGCCGACGGCGACGACCCGGCAGCCGGCGGCGAGGAAGTCGGCGGCGTTGTCGGCGTCCACCCCGCCGGTCGCGACGAACCGGACCCCGGGGAACGGGGCGAGCTGGGCCCGGATCCAGCCGGTCCCGAGCTGGGCGGCCGGGAATGCCTTGAGCCAGGTGTAACCGGCGCGGAGCGCCTGGCTGATCTCCGAGGCGGTGGCGACGCCCGGCAGGTGCGGCAGGCCGAGGCTGGCACACCGCGCCGCCACCTGCGGGTCGTACCCCGGCGCCACGGTGAAGGCCACTCCGGCCTCGTGCACCAGCCGGACCTGCTCGTCGCTGACGACCGTGCCGGCACCGACCGGTCTGCCGCGTTCCCGACCGGCGGCGAGCGCGGCCCGCAGGGACGGCAGCGCGTCCGGGGTCTGCACCGGCACCTCCACCGCGTCGATGCCGGCCTCCCAGGCCCGCTCGCACAGCGCGACCGTCTGCGCGGGCGCGAGGCCACGCAGGATCGCCATCACGGGTCGGTCGGCGAACAGCCGGTCGAAGAAGGTCGTGGAGTGGGTGTCCATCGTGGCTCCGTTCATGGTTGGTCACCTCCGGTCCAGCCGAGATCCCGGGAGATCGCGGCGCAGGTGTCGGTCAGGTCGGGCAGGCACCCACGCAGCCGCTCCAGCGGGGCGAGGACCCGCGGGGCGGTGACCGACACCGCGGCGACGACCCGACCTCGGGCATCCCGGACCGGGGCCGCCACGCAGGCGACGACCTCCTCGTACTCGCCGTCGTCCTCCGCCCAGCCACGGGCGGCGGTACGGGCCAGCTCCGCCCGCAGCGCCTCCGGGCTGGTGATCGAGGTGGCGGTGTACGCCTGGTAGCTGATCCGGGCCAGGAACCGCTCCCGGGACGCCTCGTCGAGGTACGCGAGGATCGCCTTGCCGACCCCGGAGGTCTGCGGGTTCACCGGCCGCCCGACCCGCGAGCTCAACCGCAGCGCCCCGCGGCCGTCCACCTTGTCCACGTAGACGATCTCGTCGCCGACCAGCTGGGCGAGGTGCACGGTGTGGCCGTGGCGGTCGGCGAGCCGGACGAGGTGCGGGTGGGCGACCGGGTGCAGGTCGAGCTGGTCGAGCGCCTGGTGGGCGAGGGCGACCAGGCGCAGGCCGACGGTGTACCGGCCGCCGACGATCCGGGCGAACCCGCCCTCCCTCAGGGTGTGCAGCAGCCGTAGCGCGGTGGACCGGTGCACCCCCAGGTGGCCGGCGACCTCGCCGAGCGAGCGGGGTCGCTCGGCGATGAACTCGACGATGCTCAGCGCGCGCTGCACGGTCTGCGACACGGGTCTCCGGCCTTCAGCAGCGCACCGGCGCCGTGGCCGGACGGTGCCAGACCTCGGGCGGGATGCCCAGGGCCGCGCAGATCGTCTCGACCGGGGGAGGGCTGGCGAAGTCGGAGACGGAGCCCAGCGCCGCGCCGGCGGCGAGGTGTCCGAGCCGGAGCCGGGCGGCGTGGTCGAGGCCGCGCAGTGCCCCGGAGAGCCAGCCGGCGGCGAAGGCGTCTCCGGCGCCGACCGGTTCCACCACCTCCACCGGGCGGGCCGGCTCGACGGTGACGCCGCCGCCGTGGAACGTGACGGCGTCCACGGCACCGTTCTTCACCACCAGCGTGCCGGTCGGACCGATGAGCTCCCGCAGCTGCTCGGGCGTACGGACCTGCCACAGCCGTGCCGCCTCGTCGAGCCCGACGAAGACCACGTCGGCCAGGCGGGCCAGTCGGAGCAGGTCGGCGGCCGCGTCGGCGGCGGAGGGCCAGAGGGCGGGACGGAAGTTGACGTCGAACGAGACGAGCCGCCCGCCGGCCGGCCGGACCAGGACGAGCTCGTCGACCAGGCGCCGACAGCCCGCCGAGAGGGCCGGCGTGATGCCGCTCAGGTGCAGCACGGCCGCCGGCACCTCGGCCACCCGGGCCGCGAAGGTCTCGTCCATGCCCGCGGCGGCGGATCCGCGCCGGTAGTAGTAGACCCGGGTGCCGTCGGGGGTCGGATCCTTCAGGTAGACGGCGGTGGGGCGGGTCGGGTCCACCTCGACCAGCGAGGTGTCGACACCGGCCGCGCCGACCTGCCCGACGACGAGCTCGCCGAGGGGGTCGGCGCCGACCCGGCCGGCCCAGGCCACCCGGTGCCCGAGCGCGGCGAGGAACATCGCGACGTTGGACTCGGCGCCACCGGCCCGGAGTACGAGGGTCGACTCCGCGTCCAGCCGACCGCCCGGGGTCGGAGTGACCATCGCCATCGTCTCGCCGACGCAGATCGCGTCGAACCTCCGGGATTCGGGGCCGGCGGCCGTCCGCTCCGTCACCGGACTCTCCCTCCGTTGTTGCACATGTTGCAACCGCCAGCGCGACATGTGCACCCGCCAGTGTGGCCACCACCCTAGGCCGGCCCGCCGCGACGCCGCCGGCGCCGGAGCCCGCTCGTGACGACGGCCACGTCGGCGGCGGGAAACGTCGTGGCCGGGTTGGCCGGACGAGACCGTTTCGCTGGATCGCCGGCGGCGTCCGCCGCAGGGCGGTTTGCTGTGAGTTGGGTAACCAATCACGGAACCGGGAATGCCGTCGCCGCCCAGCGGTTGCTCGCTGATGTGATCTTCGCCGTCCGGGTCGCGGCACCGGCCCGGCGGCCGCTATCCGAAGGGACCCCATGACCGTCACCGGTGAGCACCCCGCGGCGTCCGCGCCGCCCCGTACCCCAGGCGAACTGATGACCCGGGGCCAGCGGCTCCGGCTCGTCCTCGTCCTCGGCTCGCTGATCGCGATCGGGCCGCTGACGATCGACATGTACCTACCCGCGCTGCCGTCGATCGCCACCGATCTCCAGACCCCGTCGGCGGCCGTGCAGCTGACGCTCACCGGAACCCTCGCCGGGCTCGCCGTCGGCCAACTGCTGGTCGGCCCGCTCTCCGACGCGCTCGGCCGGCGCAGACCACTGCTGGCGGGGCTGGCCCTGCACATCGTCGCCTCGGCGCTCTGCGTGGTCGCGCCGACCATCGCGGCACTCGGCGCGCTGCGCATCCTGCAGGGGTTCGGAGTCGCCGCCACCGCGGTGGTCGCCACGGCCGTGGTCCGGGACCTGTTCCACGGCGCCGCGTTCGCCAGGATCTTCTCCCGGCTCATGCTGGTCATGGGCGCGGCACCGGTGCTGGCCCCCACCCTCGGCAGCGAACTGCTGCGCTGGACGCAGTGGCGGGGCATCTTCGTCGCGCTCGGCCTGTTCGGACTGCTGCTGGTCACCGTGGCGGCGTTCGGGCTACCCGAGACCCTGCCGCGGCAGCGGCGCCGGCACGGCGGCGCGCGCGACACCGCGCGGACGTACGCCGGGCTGCTGCGGGACCGTACGTTCCTGGGGCTCGTCCTGGTGACGGGCCTGGCGATGGCGGCGCTGTTCGCGTACGTCTCCGGTTCGTCCTTCGTCTACCAGCAGCAGTACGGCCTGGACGAGCAGGAGTTCGGGCTGGCCTTCGGCGCGGGTGCGGTGGGCCTGATCACCGCGACCCAACTGAACGTCCGGCTGCTCCGCCGCCACCCGCCGCAGCGGATCCTGGTCACCGCCCTGCTGGTCGGAACCACCGCCGGAGCCGTCCTGGTCGCCCTCGCGGTCACCGATCTCGGCGGGCTGCCCGGCGTCATGCTCCCCCTGTGGGTGGTGCTGACGGCCGCCGGCCTCGCGCTGCCGAACGCCCCGGCCCTGGCGCTCAACGGCCACGGCGAGGCCGCCGGCACGGCGGCGGCGCTGCTCGGCGCGGTGCAGTTCGGAACCGGCGCGGTCACCGCGCCCCTGGTCGGGGTGCTCGGCAACGGTGGTGCGGCGATGGCGACGGTGGTGACCGGCGGAATGGCGCTGGCCCTGGTCGTGCTCCTCGTCGTCGTCCGACCCGCCCGGCTCACCGCCACCGATCCGGCCGCCGCCACCGCCGTGGTCCACTGACAGGGGTACCGCGCGGTTACGGCCGTCGCCGCGACCCCGCGGTCGGGATGGTGGAAGGCTGACGGGTATGAGCACCGACAGCGTACGAGCCGCCCCGCGGCGCGCGGCCTCCACCGGCACCGACGGCCACCCGACCACCTTCGCCGCGCTCGGGCTGCGGCCCGAGCTGCTGGCGGCCCTGGGCGCGTTGGGCTACGAGGAGCCGACCGCGATCCAGCGGGAGGCGATCCCGCCCCTGCTCGCCGGGCGTGACCTGCTCGGGCAGGCGGCCACCGGGACGGGCAAGACGGCGGCGTTCGCCCTCCCGCTGTTGCAGCGCTTGCCGGCCGACCGGCCGGGCAGCCCGGTGGCGTTGATCCTGGTGCCGACCCGGGAGCTGGCGGTGCAGGTCTCCGAGGCGGTCCACCGGTACGGGCGCGACCTCGGCGTACGGGTCCTGCCGATCTACGGCGGGCAGCCGATCGCCCGACAGCTGCGGGTGCTCGACGCCGGGGTCGACGTCGTGGTGGCGACACCGGGTCGGGCACTGGACCACGTCGCCCGGGGCACGCTGCGACTCGACGCATGCGACACGGTGGTGCTCGACGAGGCGGACGAGATGCTCGACATGGGCTTCGCCGAGGACATCGAGGCGATCCTGCAGCACGTGCCGCAGCGGCGGCAGACGGTGCTCTTCTCCGCCACGATGCCCGGCCGGATCGACGGACTGGCCCGGCGGCACCTGCGTGACCCGGTCCGGATCGAGATCGCCCGGCAGCCGACGCCGGCCGGGACGGCCCCGCTGGTCCGCCAGATCGCGTACGTGGTGGCGCGGGCGCACAAGCCGGCGGCGTTGGGGCGGATCCTCGACGTCGAGTCGCCGACGGCGGCGATCGTGTTCTGCCGCAGCCGGGACGAGGTCGACCGGCTCACCGAGACGATGAACGGCCGGGGGTACCGGGCGGAGGCGCTGCACGGTGGGATGACGCAGGAGCAGCGGGACCGGGTGATGGGGCGGCTGCGGGCCGGTACCGCCGACCTGCTGGTCGCGACCGACGTCGCCGCCCGTGGGCTGGACATCGAGCAGCTCACCCACGTGGTCAACTACGACGTGCCGTCGGCGCCGGAGTCGTACGTGCACCGCGTCGGCCGGGTCGGCCGGGCGGGCCGGCAGGGCGTGGCGATCACGCTGGCCGAGCCGCGGGAACACCGGATGCTGAAGACCATCGAGCGGATCACGGGGCAGCGGATCTCGATCGACACGGTACCGACGGTGGCCGACCTGCGGACCCGGCGGCTGGAGAGCCTCCGCGCCGCGTTGCACGAGAGCCTGTTGGAGGACGACCTGGAGCCGTACCGGGTGGTCGTGGAGACCCTCACCGACGAGTTCGACGTGATGGAGGTGGCGCTGGCGGCGGTGAGGCTGGCCCACGAGGCGACCGGCGGGACGGCGGACGAGGAGGAGATCCCGCAGGCGACGTTCCACACCGGGTGGGACGGGCGGGGCCGTCGGGACGGGGCCCGGGACCTCCGGAGGGCTGCCCGCCCTCGCCCCGACGGGATGGCCTGTCTGTTCGTCGGGTTGGGGCGCCGGGCCGGCATCCGGCCGCAGGACCTGGTCGGCGCGATCACCGGCGAGACCGGCATCAGCGGCCGGGAGATCGGCGCGATCGAGATCGCGGATCGGTTCTCCCTGGTCGAGGTGCCGAGGAGCGCGGCGGCCGAGGTGATCACGAAGCTGCGGCAGACCACCATCAAGGGCCGCAGGGCGACGGTCCGGTGGGATCGCGAGGCGGGTCGCGACCAACGCCACGGGTGACCCCGGCCGGACACGGGACGTGACGCGGGCACGCGAACGCGTACCCGTGGCGGCGTCGGCCGTGCGGTGTAGCATGTGACATCGACATTCCTTGATTCATGCCGCCGACGCCGGCCGATGCCCTGGTGACGGCCGGCACCGTCCGGCGGCCGCGACCCGCCACCGTCCGCCGTCAGGAGGGCCGACACCATGGCGCCGCCGAGCCCACGACGCCGGCCACACCCCGTCCCGACCGTCCTCGCCGCACTGGTGCTCGCCGCCGTGGCGACCAGCGCGCCCGCCCACGCCGCCCCGGCGACCGTCGGCACCGCCGCGCCGACCGTCGCCGGCACCTCCGCCGCGACCACCATCCGGGTCGACAACCCCTACCTCCAGGCCCGGGTCTACGTGAACCCCGAGTGGAGCGCCCGCGCCGCCGCCGAGCCCGGAGGCGCCGCGATCGCCAACCAGCCGACCGCCGTCTGGCTGGACCGCATCGCCGCCATCGAGGGCACGGACGACCGGATGGGCCTGCGCGACCACCTCGACGCGGCCCTCGCGCAGGGCGCCGACCTGGTGCAACTGGTCCTCTACAACCTGCCCGGCCGGGACTGCGACCGACGGGTCAGTCACGGTGAGCTGTCCGCCGGGGAACTCGGCCGGTACCGGGACGAGTTCGTCGAACCGGTCGCCGACATCCTCGCCGACCCGGCGTACGCCGGACTCCGGATCGTCGTCATCGTCGAGCCGAACTCGCTGCCCAACCTGATCACGCACACCTCCCCGCGACCCGCGGCGACCGCCGCCTGCGACACCGCCCTGGCCACCGGCAGCTACCTGGGCGGCATCGGTCACGCCCTGGCCCGGCTCGGCACCATCGCCAACGTCTACCCGTACCTCGACCTCGGCGACCACGGGCAGCTCGGCCGGCCGGAGGACATCCGGCTGGCCGCCCAGCTCGCCGTCCTCGTCGCCAACACCGGAGGCAGCCGACTCGACAACGTCCACGGCTTCATCACCAACACCGCCCGCTACTCCCCGGTGCGGGAACCGTTCATCGACGTCACCGACGTCATCGACGGGGTGTCGGTACGCGACACGACCTGGGTCGGCGGCAACCTCTTCGTCGACGAGCTGCCGTACGCGCAGGCGCTGCGAACCGAGCTGATCCACCACGGTTTCCCCTCCGGCATCGGGATGCTGATCGACACCTCGCGCAACGGCTGGGGTGGCCCCGACAGGCCGACCGGCCCCGGCCCACGGACCACCGCCGAGGAGTACGTCGAGGCCGGCCGGATCGACCGCCGGGGCTGGGTCGGCTCCTGGTGCAACCAGAGCGGGGCCGGCCTCGGCGAACGTCCCACCGCCGTCCCGGCCCCCGGCATCGACGCCTTCGTCTGGGCGAAGCCGCCGGGCGAGTCCGACGGGGCCAGCGACGTCCTCGGCGCCCACCGGCCGTACGAGCCGATGTGCGATCCGTGGTACCGGCCGACGCAGGCGCCACACGTGCGTACCGGGGCGCTGGGTGACGCCCCGCCGCTCGGCGCCTGGTTCCCGGAGCACTTCCGGCAGCTGCTGGCCAACGCCTGGCCCCCGCTCTGACCCTCCGCCCCGCCGGCACCGTCGGGGACGGATGGCCGCCGTCCACCGCCGAGACGGTCACCGGCCACGGCACGGGCCGGTCACGGCGTGGGACGCCCACCCGTCGGGTCGGCGACGGACGCCCGGACCACCGCCACCGGCACCGGGGCGTGGTGCAGGAGCGCCTGGCTCACCGAGCCGAGCAGCAGCCCGGCGAAGCCGCCCCTCCCGCGGGCGCCGACCACCACGAGCGAGGCGGTGGCCGCCTGTCGCAGCAGCGCCTCGGCCGGCCGTCCCGGGACGAGCGCGCTGCGCACCGGAACGTCCGGGTACTTCTCCCGCCACCCGACGAGGGCCTCGGCGAGCAGCCGGGCCTGCGCGCCGGCCGGGTCGCCGCCACCCGGCACGGCCGGGTCGGCGAAGGCGGACGGCTCCACACCCTCGGGCCGTCCCGGCCGGACCGCGTGCACCGCCGCCACACCCAGGCCACGCCGGGCGGCGTACGCGAACCCGAAGCCCACCGCCAGGTGCGACTGCTCGGAACCGTCCACTCCGACCAGGACCTCCCCCGGGCCGGCCGGGGCGAGGGCGGTCCCCTCGCGGCCCCGGACCACCACGACCGGGCAGGCGGCGTGCCCGCTGACCTGGACGCCGACCGAACCCAGCAGCAGGCCGGAGAACCCGCCGAGACCGCGGTTGCCGACCACCAGAAGCTCGGCGTTCTGGGAGGCACCGATCAGCGCGGGTGCGGGAGCGGACTCCCGCAGATCGGTGGTGACCTCCAGGCCCGGGACGCTCCGCCGGGCCCGGTCGGCGGCGTCGCCGAGGACCCGCAGCGCCTCGTTGCGCAGGCCGGCGTCGGGCGGTGCCATCGGCGCCGGCCCGAGAGGAACGTGCAGCAGCGGCCAGATGAACGCGTGGACGACCCGCAGCGACGCGCCACGCACCCGGGCCTCCTCGGCGGCCCAGTCGACGGCGTGCAGGCTCGCGGGTGACCCGTCGACCCCGACGACCACCTCGGAGGCGCTGGCCATGGTCGACCCTTTCGTGGGCAACGGCGACAGCGAGAATCGTATCCGCCGTGGCGGGGCCTCCGGTCCGGCTCGGAGAAGCTCCCCCGCCGGAAGCGGCGGGCGGTGCCACGGCGGCACCCGCTGACCAGGTGCCGCCCGCGAACCGACCGCACCACCTCTCCGCGTGCGGCACACCCGCCTCACCAGACCGCGGGGTGGCAGACCGGGTGGCGAACCTCCGGCAGAGTCGGCGGGTACCTCTGTCGGGGGACCTCCGGCGGGACGTCCCGGGACGGTTGACCCTGCCCCGACCATGCGCGGAGCCGTTTCCTGGAGGTGACCGGAACCCGGACGCCCAAAGGAGATCACGATGGCAACCCGACCGATCGTCGTCGGCTACGACGGTTCGCCGTCCGCCCAGACCGCGCTGGAGTGGGCGCTCGACGAGGCCGCGCGCTCCCGGCGCCCCCTGCTGCTGGCGTACGCCTTCGAGTGGTTCGGGAGTGCCGCGGCGCTCGCACCCGAGGTCGCCGCCTGGCCCGCCGCCACCCTCCGCCGTGACGCCGAGGCGATGGTGCGCGACGCCGCGGCGCGGGCCGCGCAGGACCACCCCGGGGTGGACGTCTCCGCCGTCGTGCTCGACGGTCCGGCCCCGGCCGCGCTCACGGGGCAGTCCCGACGGGCCGCCCTGCTGGTGGTCGGCAACCGTGGCCACGGCGGTTTCACCGACCTGCTGCTCGGCTCCACCGGCGTCGCCGTCTCCGCGCACGCGCACTGCCCGGTCGTGGTGGTCCGGGGCACCGCGTCGGATCCGGACGAGCCGCTGACCGACGTCGTGGTCGGCGTCGACGGCTCCCCCGGCTCGCAGCTGGCCCTCGGGTTCGCCTTCGAACAGGCCGCCCAGCGCCGGGTACGGCTGCGGGTGATCCTCGCCTGGACCCCGCCACCACCGAACCACACCCCGTTCCGTCACGACCCGGCCGCGATCACGGCCGCGGAGCGGGCCGCCCTGGACGACCTGCTCGTCGACTGGCGGCAGAAGTACCCGCAGGTTCAGGTCGTGGCGGAGGTCGTCGTCGGCGCACCCAGCCGCGCCCTGATCAACGCCAGCCGGACCGCGGGGCTGGTCGTCGTCGGCTCGCGCGGGCGGGGCGGGTTCCGCGGGCTGTTGCTCGGCTCGGTCAGCCAGCAGCTGCTGCACCACAGCCGGTGCCCGGTCGCCGTGGTTCGCGAGATGCCGGAGGACGCTGAACCACCGGCCGCCGGGTGACCGGGGTCAACGGGTACGGCGGCCGGCGGGTGCCCGGTGCCCGCCGGCCGACCGCCCCCCGGCCGCCCCCGCCGGGGGATCGCCGCCCACGCGGCCCATCCCGTCAGCACGCGGCCCTGCCCGCGACCCGGCGGGGCCGTGGCGTGGGCACGGGGCGGGCGTCGCGGGCGGGCAGGCGGACGACCTCGTCCACGCCGGCCAGGTCGTCGAGCCGATGGGTGATCAACAACGTGGTCCGGCCGCTGGTCGCGGCGAGCAGGTCGGCGGTGAGCGCCCGCGCGGTCGGCTCGTCCAGGTGCTCGGTCGGCTCGTCGAGGATCACCACCGGGAAGTCGCCGAGCAGCAGCCGGGCCAGCGCCAGCCGGCGCCGCTGTCCACCGGAGAGCGCCAACCCGTGCTCCCCCACCGGTGTGGCGAGCCCGTCCGGCAGCGACCGGACCCAGTCCAGCAGCCGGGCCGCCGACAGCGCGGCCTCCAGCTCGGCGTCGGTGGCGTCGGGCCGGGCCACCCGCAGGTTCCCGGCGATCGTGGTGTCGAACAGGTACGCGTCCTCGCCCAGGTAGCCGACGATCCGGCGCAGGTCGGCCCCGCGCAGGTCACGCAGGTCGACCCCGTTGAGGGTGACCTGACCGGCGAGCGGGTCGAGGAAGCGGACGAGCAGCGCGGCGACCGTACTCTTGCCGGCGCCGCTCGGGCCGACCAGCGCGACCCGCCGGCCCGGCGCCAGCGTCAGGTCGACGTGGCGCAGGGCGACCCGGTCGGCGGCCCAGCCCGCGGTCACGTCCACCAGACGCAGGGTGTACGGGCCGGGCGGCACCGGCCGGGGCGAGACCGGGTCCGGGACCGGGGTGGGCGCGGCGACGAGGTCGGCGATACGGCCCAGGGCGGCGCGGGCCGCGGCGAGCCGCTGCGCGGCGGCGGGCAGTCCGCCCACCGTCTCGAAGACCGCGAGCGGGGTGAGGGTGACCACGGCGAGCAGCTCCCCGGACAGGGCACCGGCCCGCACCGCCACCGCTCCCGCGACGAGGCCGACGAGTACGCAGGCCCCGGTCACCAGGACGACCGCCGCCGAGCCGAGTCCGGCGGTGGCCGCGGAGCGTTCGGTGGCCTCACGCAGCCGCCGGTCGGTGTCGACCACCCGACCCAGCCGGCGCTCGGCGGCGCCGTACGCGACCAGGTCGGGCAGCCCGTGCAACAGGTCGACCACGCCGGTGGCCAGCTCGCCGCGGAGTGGGGCGAGTCCGCCGTCGGCCCGGCGGGCGGACCGGGCCTGGAGCGCGGGAACGCCGACGGCCAGCACCAGCAGGCCCACGCCCAGCGCGACCCCGGCCGGGGGCAGCAGCGTGCCGACCAGCGCCACCGAGCCGACCCCGACCAGCAGCGCGGCGGCGTACGGCAACACCACCCGGACCAGCACGTCGACCACGGCCTCGACGTCACCGGCGAGCCGCTCGGTCAGGTCGCCGCGCCGGTGTCGGCCGAGCCCGGCCGGGGCCAGCTCGGCCAGCCGCCGGTACGCCCGTACCCGCAGCTCGGTGAGGACCCGCAGCGCGGCGTCGTGCCCGGTGAGGCGTTCCAGGTAGCGCAGCACGCCGCGGCCGATCCCGAACGCCCGGACGGCGACGATCGCGACCATCAGGTGGAGCACCGGCGGCTGCAGGGCGGCCCGGGAGATCAGCCACGCCGAGCAGGCCATCAGCCCGACCGCGGTGGCGGCGGCGCCCGCCCCGAGCAGCGCGGCGGCGCCGAGCCGACCCGCCGCCGGCCGGGACACCGCGAGCAGCAGCCGCAGCCAGCCGCCCCGGTCGGCACCCGGCCCGGTGCCACCGGTCGCCGCCCCGGCGTGGTGCCGGGCGCTCATGCCGGCACCGCCAGGGGCGCGCGGACGGCGCCGAGCCGGATCTCCCGGTCGGCCAGGGCGACCAGCTCCGGACGGTGCGCGGCCAGCACGACGGTCCGGCCCCGGGCCAGTCGGCGGACCCCGGCGAGCACCTCGGCCGCGGTCGCCTCGTCGAGGTTCGCCGTGGGCTCGTCGAGCAGCACGATCGGGGCGTCGCGGAGGAACGCCCGGGCCAGCGCGATCCGCTGCCGCTGGCCGGCCGAGACCCCGCCGCCGTCGTCGGTGAGCCGTGTGGCGTAGCCGTCCGGCAGGGCGGTGACGAACGCGTCGGCACCGGCGAGCCGGGCGGCCCGGCGTACCTCGTCGTCCGTGGCGTCCGGGCGGCCGAGCCGGATGTTGTCGGCGACGGTGGCGGCGAGGAGCCGGGGCCGCTGCGGCACCCAGGCCAGCCGGGAGCGCCAGGCCGCGGGGTCGAGGTCGGCCAGGTCGATCTCGGTCCGGCCGTCGCCGGCCGCGTCCGGGACGGCGAGGGTGATCCGTCCGGCGGCCGGGGTGACGAAGCCGAGCAGCGCGGCGAGCGCGGTGGACTTGCCGCACCCGCTCGGCCCGGTCAGCGCGACGATCTCGCCGGGTGCGATGGTCGCGGTCAGCCCGTCGAGTGCCGGCTCTGCCCGACCGGGGTAGCGGACGGTGAGCCCGGTGAGGTGGATGGTGGCCCGGGCCGGGTCCGGGGGCGCGACGGTGCCGGCACGCCGGGGTGCCGGTGTGTCGAGGACCGCGAAGATCTCCTCGGCGGCCGCCACCCCCTCCGCCGCCGCGTGATAGTGGGTGCCGACCTGACGCAGCGGCAGGTACGCCTCCGGGGCGAGGATCAGCACCACCAGCGCGGTGGCCAGGTCGAGGTCACCGGCGACCAGCCGCAGGCCGACGCCGACCGCGACCAGGGCCACCGACAGGGTCGCCAGCAGCTCCAGGACCAGGGCGGACAGGAACGCGACCCGGAGGGTCCGCATCGTGACCCGACGCTGCTGGTCGCTGACCCGGCGGATGGTGTCGGCCTGGGCGCGGGCCCGACCGAAGACCTTCAGCGTCGGCAGCCCGGCGACCACGTCGAGGAAGTGGTGCGCCAGCCGGGACAGCAGCCGGAACTGGCGCCGGTTGGCCGCCTCGGTGTGCAGCCCGACCAGGATCATGAAGATCGGGATGAGCGGCAGGGTGAGCACGATCGTCGTGGTCGCGACGCCGTCGGCGGGAAGGAGCCGGGCCAGCACCACCGCCGGCACGATCGCGGCGAGGACCAGTTGCGGCAGGTAGCGGACGAAGTACGGGTCGAGCGCGTCGAGCCCTCGGGTGGCCAGCGTGGCGAGTTCCCCGCTGCGGCGGCCGGCCGCCCAGCCGGGGCCGAGTGCCACGACCCGGGCGAGCAGGCGTTGCCGCAGCTCCGACTTGACCGCCGTCCCGGCCCGGACCGCCATCCGCTCCTGCAGCCAGACCACGGCCGCGCGGGCGGCGACCACCGCAGCCAGTTCGAGCGGCACCACCGGGTCGAGCGGGTCGCCGTCGAGGAAGACACCGGTGATTCCGGTGGCGAGCAGCGACGCCTGGGCGACGATGAGCGCCGCCGCGACCACCCCGAGCCCGACGGTGAGCGCCAGGTACGCCCGGGTGGCCCGGGCGTACCGCAGCAGTCGCGGGTCGAGCGGTTTCACCGCCGGCCCACCGGATCAGCCGGGCCGGCCCCCGCCCGGCCGGCCGGATCCACCGGTTCGGGGGCGGCCGCGCCCACCCGGCCGGCCGCGTCGGGTCCGGCCGGCGCGGCCGGGGCGGGGGACACCGGGATGTCGGTCACGTGCAGGCGCCTACGGAAGACCCAGTAGGTCCAGCCCTGGTAGAGGAGCACCACCGGGGTCAGGCAGACCGCCACCCAGGTCATGATCTTCAGGGTGTACGGCGTCGAGGCCGCGTTCGTCACGGTCAGGCTGTTGGCCGCGTCGACCGTCGACGGCAGCACGTTCGGGTACAGGGCCGTGAAGAGCGCGAACGTGGCGAGCACGATCGCCAGGGCCGTGCCGAGGAACGCCCAGCCCTCCCGGCGGCGCAGCGCGGCCGCCACGCCTCCGACCAGGGCCAGCGCCGCCGCGCCGGAGAGCAGCCACGACCCGGTGTCGCCGTGGGCGAACCCGGTCCAGAGCAGGAAACCGGCGGCGACCGCCACCGTCGGCGCGGCGAGCCGTACCGCGAGCCGACCGGCCCGGTCCCGGATCTCCCCGGCGGTCTTGAGCGCCAGGAAGACCGCGCCGTGCAGGGTGAACAACAGCAGCGTGGTCGCCCCGCCGAGCAGCGCGTACGGGTTGAGCAGGTCGACGACGGAGCCGACGTACTCGTGGTTGGCGTCGAGCCGGACACCCCGCACGATGTTGCCGAAGGCGACGCCCCAGAGCAGGGCCGGGAGCAGGCTGCCGACGATGATCGCCGTGTCCCAGCGCCGCCGCCAGGTCGGGTCGTCGGACTTGCCGCGGTACTCGAAGGCGACGCCGCGCAGGATCAGCGCGACGAGGATCAGCAGCAGCGGCAGGTAGAAGCCGGAGAAGAGGGTGGCGTACCACTCGGGGAAGGCGGCGAAGGTGGCGCCGCCGGCGACCAGCAGCCACACCTCGTTGCCGTCCCAGACCGGACCGATGGTGTTGATCAGCACCCGGCGTTCCCGGTCGGTGCGGCCGAGCACCGGCAGCAGGATTCCGACGCCGAAGTCGAAGCCCTCCAGCAGGAAGTAGCCCGCCCAGAGCACGGCGATGAGGATGAACCAGATCGTGGTGAGTTCCATCGTCGGGACCTCTCAGTAACCTCTCGGACGGCAACCTCTCGGACGGCTCAGTAGGCGAACTCGAGCGGACGGTCGGCCTCGTCGTCGGCGTCGTCGGCGCGCGGGGGCGGCAGTTCCGGCGCGCCCGCGCGGGCGTAGCGGACCAGCAGCCCGGCCTCGACGACGGCGAGGACGCCGTACACGACGGTGAGCACGATCAGCGAGGTCGCGACGGTGGGGGCGTCGACCGTCGGCGACACCCCGTCGGCGGTGCGCAGCACCCCGAAGACCACCCACGGCTGCCGGCCGACCTCGGTGAAGATCCAGCCGAACGAGTTGGCCAGCAGCGGCATCACCACCGCGGCGGTGGCGGCGAGCCAGAGCCAGCGGCCGCGGGGGCGGCGCCCACCCCGGGTGAACCAGAGCGCGGCGGCGGCGACCAGCATGGCCAGCCCGCCGAAGCCGATCATGAGGCGGAAGGACCAGTAGGTGACCGGCACGTACGGCACGTAGTCGCCCTCGCCGTAGGTCGCGGCGTACTCCCGCTGCAGGTCGTTGATCCCCTCCACCTCGCCGGTCGGGGTGCCGGTGGACATCAGCGACAACAGCGACGGGATCCGCACGCTGGCCAGCTCCTCCCGGCCGTCCAGCGAGCCGACGGTGAACACCGAGAACCCGGCCGAGCCGGTGGTGTCGTAGAGCGCCTCGGCGGCGGCCATCTTCATCGGCTGCTGCTCGGTCATCACCCGGGCCTGGATGTCGCCGGTGACGAGGACGCCCACGCCGGCGACCAGCACCACCCACGAGGCGAGTTTGAGGCCGGGCCGGAAGACGTCGGTCTGCCGGTTGCGCCGCACGTGCCAGGCGCTGACCGCGAGCATCAGCGCCCCGGCGGTCAGGAAGCAGGCGGTGATGGTGTGCGCGAAGGTGACCACGGCGGTGTTGTTGGTCAGCACCGCGACGAAGTCGGTCAGCTCGGCCCGCCCGGTCTCCGGGTTGATCCGGTAACCGACCGGGTGCTGCATCCACGAGTTGGCGGCCAGGATGAAGTACGCGGACAGCATGGTCCCGATCGAGGCCAGCCAGATCGTCGCCAGGTGGACCCGCTTCGGCAGCCGGTCCCAGCCGAAGATCCACAGCCCGAGGAAGGTCGACTCCAGGAAGAAGGCGAGCAGCCCCTCGATCGCCAGCGGGGCGCCGAAGATGTCCCCGACGAACCGCGAGTAGGCGCTCCAGTTCATGCCGAACTGGAACTCCTGCACGATGCCGGTGACCACGCCCATCGCGAAGTTGATCAGGAAGAGCTTGCC
>CALGAM010000147.1 GCA_937951935.1 uncultured Micromonospora sp.
CACGTGATCTTCTCGCCCCGGGCGGCGGCGTGCAGCACCTCCTGCAGCCCTTCGTTGGCCATGTCGCCGTCGCCCTGCATGGTGAAGACGACGCAGTCCGGGCGGACCCGCTTGATGCCGGTGGCACAGGCCGGCGCCCGACCGTGCAGGCACTGCAGCACGTCGACGTCCATGATGCGCACGAAGCTGCCGTAGCAGCCGTGGCCGACCACGCCGATGGTCCGCCGCACGACGTCCAGCTCCTGCAGCACCTCCAGCAGCACCCGCAGCGCCACCGGCTCACCACAGCCGGGGCAGAGCGAGTGTTCGCCGAGCAGCAGCGACGGGCGGAAGTCGGCGACCCGGCGGGCCGGCTCCGACGGCGGCTGGGAGGTGTCGACGACGGTCACGGGCGCTCCCCTTCCGCGAGTACGGCGAGGATCCGGTCGCGGATGACCGGGGCGTCCATCAACTCGCCGAAGGCGAGCCCGGACTCGGAGATGCTCACCCCGCCGATGAACCGGATCGCGGCGCGGTCGGCGGCGTGGATGCGTACGTCGTCGAGCATCTGCCCGGCGTTCAGTTCGAAGACCAGCACCCGCCGCTTGCCGGTGGTGGCCGCGGTGAGCGCGGCGCCCGGGAACGGCCAGAGCGTCACCGGCCGGAACCACCCGATCCGGTGCCCGTCGGCCCGCAGCTCGTCGACCACGTACTCGACGAACCTGGCGGCGGACCCGAAGGCCACCACCAGCGTCTCCGCGTCCTCGACGTGGGCCTGTTCGAACCGCGACTCGGTCGCGTCGATGGCGGCGAACTTCTCGGCGACGGCGCGCCAGTGCCGGTCCGGGCCCGGGCCGGGATCGGTGGCCTTGCCCATCGCCCAGGTCCAGATCTGCCGGGACCTGCCGGTCCCACCGCCGGTTCCGTCGAGTGCCCAGTCCTTCGGCGGCAGCGGGCCGAAGTCCAACGGTCGGATCGAGACACCGACCCGGGTCTGCGCGAGCAACGGGTCCCCGTAGAAGATCACCGGCGCCCGGTACCTGTCGGCGAGGTGGAACGCGAGCTGCGCGTGCTCGACCGCCTCGGGGACGTCCTTCGGCGCCAGCGTGATCGTCCGGTAGTCGCCCCAGCCGCCGCCCCTGGTGGCCTGGAAGTAGTCCTGCTGGTTGCGGGCCATGTTGAAGACCACGAACGGGGTCTCGTTCAGCGCCGCCTCGGCGATCGCCTCCTGCATCAGCGCGATGCCCTGGCCGCACGAGCCGGTGGCCGCGCGGGCCCCGGCCGCGGCGGCACCGAGGGTCATGTTCACCCCCTCGATCTCGCTCTCCGCGTTGAGGCACACCCCACCGGCCGCGGGAAGCCGACGCGACATGCTCTCCAGCAGGCCGGTGAACGGCGACATCGGATAACCGGCGAAGAACCGGCAGCCGGCGGCGATCGCCGAGGCGGCGATCGCGTCGTTGCCCTCGAGCAGTTCCAGGGTCATCGCCGGACCTCCGCGTGCCTGACGTCGCGTCCGCCGATCGCGGCCGCACCGGCCTCGAGCGCCCGGGCGTTGGCCGCGGCGTGCTGCTTCCGGTACGGCGGGAGCAGCTCCTCCATCGCGGCCACCAGGGACGCCGGGTCGACGAGCCGGGTCACCGCGTTGTACGCGCCCAGCAGCACGAAGCCGATCGCCTGCGGCGCACCGACCGAGGTGGCGACGGCGGTCGCGTCCACCCCGTACACGGTCATCCGCGGCAGCGACGCGGGGTCGACCAGCGGCAGGTTGACGATCGCCGGCCCGCCGGGGCGCAGCCGCGCGAGCACCGGCTCACCGAACCGGTGGTGGGCGACGATCGCCGACCACGCCGAGGCGAGCACCGGCAGGGCCCGCAGTGGGCCGTCCCCGATCACGACGCTCGCCCTGGACGGACCGCCGCGCATCTCGCCGCCGTAGTCGGCGCTGAGCATGGCGTGTCTGCCCTCACGGGTGGCCGCGAGGGCGAGGGTCTTGGCGAGCAGTTGGATGCCCTGGCCGCCGACCCCGGTGACCACGAGTTCCCGCTCCATGCGGCCTCCGATCAGGGTTGACGCGACTTGAATATTGAATACAAAATTCAAATCCGCGGTCAAGAGAGATCGCGGACCACGAGTAGGGGGCACGATGCGGGCGGTGGTGCTGCACGGCTTCGGCGACCTGCGGATCGAGGAGGTCCCCGATCCCCGGCCCGGGGCGGACGACGTCGTCATCCAGGTCGCCTGTGTACAGCCGAGCGTCACCGAGTGCATGCTGATCGCCGGAGAGCCCGTGGCGACGCACGCCCGCCTCGCCCAGGCCCTGGCCGCCGGTCCGGTCCGCTTCGGCGGGCACGAGTTCTGCGGCGTGGTCCGGGCGGTCGGCAGCGCGGTGCGCGACGTCGCGGTCGGTGACCGGGTCACCGCCGTCGAGACGATCGTGTGCGGCCGGTGCCCGGCGTGCCGGCGAGGCCGGTCGGACGCCTGCCTCGCCCCCGAGTTCATCGGCTTCACCCGCCCCGGAGCCCTCGCCGAGCAGGTCCTCGTCCCCGCCGCGTGCGTGGTGCCGGTACCACCCGGCGTGACGGCCTCCGCCGCGGCAGCCCTGCAACCGCTGGCCGGTGCCCTGCACGCACACGCGCTCGCCGCCGTCCAGCCCGGCGAGAGCGTCCTCGTCGTCGGCGCCGGCGTGATGGGACTGCTCGCCCTGCAGGTCGCCCGGCACGGCAACGCCGGCCTGATCGCGATCAGCGGGCGGAGCCCGGCCAAGCTCGCCCTCGCCCGCCGGTTCGGCGCCGACCTGGTCGTCGACGCGGGCGACGGGCCGGAGGCGGTGCTCGCGGCGGTGCGGGAGGCGACCGACGGGATCGGGGTCGACGTCGTCATCGAGACCGCCGGCGGCGCCCCGGAGGTCGGACTGGCCGGCACGGAGACACTCGAACTGGCCGCTCGCTGCGTCCGCCGCGGCGGGCGGGTGGTGGTGGTCTCGGTCCTGCCCGACCGGGCACCGGCACCGCTCGGCCTGCTGCGGGAGCGGTGCGCCGCGCTGCTGCACCCCCGGTCCGGCGCGGGCGGGTACTCCCCGAGCGGCACCGTCTTCGCGCACGCGCTGCGCCTGGTGGCCCGCGGGGACGTCGACGTCGAGTCGCTGGTCACGCACCGGCTCTCCGGGATCTCCGAGGTGCCGAGGGCGGTGGAGATCACCCGGAACAAGGCCGCGTACGGCGCGATCAACCCCGCCCAGGTGGACCTGACCGGCGGAGGGGAGGACGGATGGACCTGCTGATCGGCCACATCGTCCGGCAGGCGGCCCGGATGGCCCCGCAGGCCGTCGCGGCCACCCTGGACGGCGGTCGGATCACCTTCGGCGACCTCGACACGCGGGGGAACCGCGCCGCCAACGCGTTGGCCGGCCTGGGCGTACGGCACGGCGACCGGGTGGCCTGGTGCGCCGCCCCGTCACTGCACATCCTGGACACCTTCCTGGGCTGTGCCCGGCTCGGCGCGGCCCTCGCCCCGATCAACCCCGCGCTCTCCGCCGGCGAACTGGCGGCGGTGCTGGCCTACCTGGACCCACGGCTGCTGGTCACCGACCGTCCCGACACGCCGGAGGGCGTGCCGACCGTCCGCGTCGAGGGCGTTCCGGGGCCCGGCGCCGACCTGGTCTCCCTCACCGCCGCCGCGTCGGCCGCCCCGCCCGACGGGCACGACCGCGTCGCCGACGGCGACCCGCACATCGTCTACCTGACCAGCGGCAGCACCGGTCGCCCGAAGGGCGTGCTGGTCAGCCACCGCGCGAGCTGGCTGCGCGCCGCACCCGGCGGGGGAACGTTCACCCGTGGGCTGCGCGGCCGGGGAGGTGTCCTCTGCAGCTTCCCGCTGTACCACTACGGGGGCTGGCACTACGTGCTGGAGGCGTGGCAGAACCGCACCGCGGTGCACCTCGTGCGCCGGGCCGACGCCCCGCAGATCATCGACGCCGTACGGCGGGAGCGCCCGTCGGCGATCTACTGCATCCCGGCGGTGTGGGAGCGGCTGCTCGATCCCGAGCACCGGCACGCCGACCTGTCGTCGCTGCGGCACGCCGACACCGGCACGTCCGGGGTCTCCACCGAGCTGCTGCTGCGGATCAAGGAACGGCTGCCCGGAACCACCACCACCGTCCTGTACGGGTCGACGGAGGCGGGCCGGATGGCGGCACTGCCGGACGGCGACCTCCTCGACAAGCCCGGCAGCGTCGGGCTCCCCGCCTTCCCGAACGCGCTGTGGGTGGACGCGCCGCCCGGCGAGGTGGGCGAGGTGTGCGTCAGCGGACCGGGGCTGATGTCCGGGTACCACGAGCTGCCCGACGAGACCGACGCGGCGCTGCGCGACGGCGTCTACCGCTCGGGCGACCTGGGCTACCTGGACGACGAGGGATACCTCCACCTCACCGGTCGCGAACGCGAGGTCATCCGCACCGGCGGCGAGTCGGTCTCGCCGTTCGAGGTGGAGCAGGCACTGCGCGACTTCCCCGGGATCCGCGACGTGGCGGTGGTCGGCCTGCCCGACGAGCGGTGGGGCGAGGTGGTCTGCGCCGTGGTGGTGCTGGCGCCGCACACGGCACCGCCGGAGGTCACCGCCCTCCGCGGGCACGTCGCCGACCGGTTGGCCCCCTTCAAACAGCCGCGTCGGGTCGCGGTGGTGGCCGAGATCCCGCGTACCCCGGCGACCGGCCAGATCCAGCGCTCGCGGCTGCGGGCCGCGTTGGTCGAGGCCGCCGGCTAGCCGGCGCGCAGCCGGGCGCGCAGTTCCGCCTTGGCCACCTTGCCGCCGGAGCCCCGGGGAAGCTCGTCGACGACTTCCAGCCGCTCGGGCCAGTTCTCCGGGGAAACCCCGCGCGCGGAAAGGTGCGACCGCAGGTCGTCCAGGGTCAGGGTGGCGCCGGGCCGGAGCACCACCACGGCGCAGACCCGTTCCCCGAACGTGGGGTCGGGGACCGCGACCGCGGCCACCATGGCGACCGCGGGATGCGTCCCGACCTGCTCCTCCACCGCGGCGGCGCTGATGTTCTTGCCACCGCGGATGATGAAGTCCGACTTACGGTCCACCACGCGCAGATAGCCGTCCGCGTCGATGGTGCAGACGTCGCCGGTGAGCATCCAACCGTCGGGCGTGAAGAGCCGGTCGTTGGCTTCGGGGTCGTTGAAGTAGCCGAGGCACGTGGCGGGCCCCGCACACGCGGCCTGTCCCGGCCCGCCCGTGGCGGTGACGTCGGCGCCGTCGTCGTCGAGGAGCCGGACCCGCATCTCGTCGATGATCCGACCTGCCGTCCGCAGCCGCCGCTCGCGCGTGTCCGTGGTGCGGGTGCGCGACAGCGCACCGGTCTCGTTGGATCCGAAGAACTGCAGCACCTGTGCGCCGGTACGCCGTTCGAACTCGGCGGCCCGCTCGTACGGCACCGCCTCGCCCCCGGTGAACATGCAGCGCAGCGAACCCAGGTCGTACCGGTCGGGATCCGCGTTGAGCATCATGATGAACTGCGTGCTCACGCAGCAGACCACGGTCACCCGCTCCCGCTCGATCAGCTCCAGCGCGCCCGCGGCGGTGAACCGGGGCATCACCACGGTGGGCGCGCCGAGCAGGGTCGGCGTGAAGTTCGCGGTCCACTGGGCGAAGCCGTACGGGGCCGGGATGAGGGTGAGGAAGACGTCGTCGGGGGTGAACTCCCCCGCCTCCAGCGCGAGCCGGTGGTAGTACAGCCACCGGTTCTGGTTGTGTACCACGCACTTGGGCATGCCGGTGGTGCCCGAGGTGCCGTTGAGCAGGTGGATCTCGCCGAGCCCAAGGGCGCGCCCGGCGAGCGCCGCCACCTCCGCCGCGGACGGCTCCGGCCAGTCCACGTCGGCGAGCCGGGGCGGCAGCTCCAGCCGCAGCCGCAGCGGCAGCCCGTCGACGAGTTCTGCCACCGGGCTGCCCCGGTGCTCCGCGTGGCTGACCAGCGCCGTGGCGCCGGCGACCGTGAGCAGGTGGCGGAGTTCGAGGCGGCCGGCACGTGGCCCGATGCCGACGACCACGACACCGGCCTTCAGCGCCGCCAGGTAGGCGACGTGCACCGCGACACCGTCCGGGAGCAGGACACCGACCCGTTCGCCGCGGGCGAGCCCGGAGCGCACCAGCAGTGCCGCGAGACGGTCGGAGAGCTGGTCGTACGCGCGCCAGCTGATCCGGTCGTCACCGGCGATGAAGGCGGGTCGGTCGGGAATCCGCGCGGCGTGCTGGCGCACCCGGTCCACGAGCGTGTCCGTGCCCCACCGCCCGACCTCGGCCAGTCGGTCCGCGACGTACCGCTCGTGCACGCTGCCGGGGACCGGGGCCGTGCCGGGCGGGAAGATCGCGGCCACCTCGCCGTACGACACGACTCACCTCTACCTAACAAGCGCTTGGTTGTGGCATTCTGATTCGGATCATGTTGCCCTGTCAAGGAGGCGAGATGCGGATCTGGGAGACAGCACCCCTGGACGAGCTGACCACCAGCCCGGTGCGCGAGGGCGAACAGTCGGAACGCTCGTTCGAGGTGACGGCCGGGATGCTGACCGCGCACGTGCCCGGCACCCCGTCGGTGCTCTCCACCCCGGCACTGATCGCGCTCCTGGAGGACACCGCCGCCGACATCCTGCGCCGGCGGCTCGCACCGGGCGCCGCCTCGGTCGGCACCCGGATCGACATCCGGCACCGCGCACCGGCTCTCGCCGGTCAACGGGTCGACGTACGCGCGCGGGTCGCCTCCGTGCAGGGCAAGCACATCACCTTCGACGTCACCGCGCAGGTGGACGGCCGGACGATCGGTGACGGGCAGGTCGCCCAGACGCTGATCCGCAGCGTCCGCACCTGACGGGAACGGGCGTGCCCGCCGGGCACGGCGCACGCCCGCCCACGCGACGGGGACGCGCGCCCCGCTCACAGCAGCGCGCGCAGCGCCCCCCTGTCCACCTTGCCGCCCGCTCCCAACGGCAGTGCCGGCAACGACACCAGCCGTTCCGGCCAGTTGACCTTGGAAACGCCGGCCGCGGCCAGGTGCCGCCGCAGGTCGTCGAGGTCCAGCCCGGCGCCGTCCCGGGTGACCACGAACGCGCAGACCCGCTCCCCCAGCACCTCGTCCGGATACCCGACCACCGCCACCTGGGCCACCCGCGGATGCCCGCCGACCGCCTCCTCGACCACGGGCACGCTGACGTTGTGTCCGCCCCGGATGATGAAGTCGGCCGTCCGCCCGGTCACCGTGAGGTAGCCGTCGGCGTCGAGCTCGCCGATGTCCCCGGTACGCAACCAGCCGTCCTCCCGCACCAGGATCTGGTTCGCCGCCTCGTCCCGGAAGTAGCCCGGGGTGCAGCCCGGTCCGTTGACGGCCACCTGGCCCGGCCCGCCCTCAACCGGGCTGCCGCTGTCGTCGAGGAAGCGCACCCGCATCGCCGGAATGGGCCGCCCGGCGGTACGCAGCCGCTTCTCACGGTCGTCGGCGACCCGGGTCACCGAGATCGGGCCCGCCTCGTTCGAGCCGTAGAACTGCAGCACGGCACAGCCGGTGCGCTCCTCGAACTCCACCGCCCTGTGGTAAGGCACCCGCTCGCCCCCGGTGAAGAGCACCCGCAGCGAGCTCAGGTCGTGTTCGCCGAACTCGGGGGTGTTCAGCATCATGATGAACTGGCTGGTCACGGCGGCGAGCACGGTCACGCGGTGCCGCTGGATGAGCCGCAGCGTCGCGACCGGGTCGAACTCGGCGGTCAGCACCGTCGGGAAGCGGTACTGGGTGGGAACGATGTGCGCGCTCCACAACCCGAAGCCGTACGGCGCCGGCAGCGCGCTGAACATCACCTCGTCCGGGCCGAACGCCGCCGCCTCCGCGGCCAGTGGACCGAAGTACTTACGGATGTTCATGGTCTGCCGCACGCACTTGGGTCGACCGGTCGTGCCCGACGTCGAGTTGAGGAAGAAGAGGTCGTCGGGGCCGAGTCCACGCCCCGCGACAGCCGCGGCGGCCTCCTCCCACGACGGCACCGGAAGCCGCTCGCCGTCGCACTCCACGCTCAACTCCGTGCCGACGAGGTCCAGTACGAGGTGCCGGCGGGCGCCGACGGCGCGGGCGATCTCCGGACCCGGCCGGCCGCGGTGCACCGCCCGGGTCACCAGCGTGCCGGCGCCGGTGTGGGTCAACAGATGCGTGATCTCGGCGTCCCCACCCCGGGGCGGCAGGCCCACCGTCACCAGTCCGGCCTTCTGCGCCGCGAGGTAGGCCACGTGGGTGAGCGCACCCCCGGTGAGCAGGACCGCGACCATCTCGCCCGGCCGCCAGCCACCGAGGGCGTAGACACCGGCCAGCTGCGTGGCGAGCCGGTCGTAGTCACGCCAGGTCAGGGTCGCGTCCTCGGCGTGGAACGCGACCCCGTCCGGGGCCTCGGCGGCGTTGCGGGCCACCAGGTCGGCGATCGTGTCGGCATCCCAGGAACCGTCGGCGTGGTAGCGACGGATCGTGGAGTCGGGGAACTCGGGCACCTGCACCATCCATTCACATCACCGGGTCGGCAGCGGACCACGCCGCCTGACCGGGACGGTCGGGCGGCACGGTGGCCGACGGCACGTACCGGGCCGGACGCCGCACCAGGTCACGGCGACGACGCCTGACGGGCCTGGCGGTACCGGTGGAGCGGAACCGCCACGCGGGCGTCGGTGGTGAGTCTCGGGCGGTCCGGCTCGGCCTCCGGCAGCGGCGTCACCGGGCGCAGGGTGGCCCGGCACCGCTGCGCGAGGCGCTGGTACGTCCGCACGCCGTTCGCCTGCCAGGCCAGCTCGTCCTCGGTCAGCTCCCGGCGTACCGCTGCCGGACTGCCGGTGACGAGGGTGCGCGGCGGCACCACGAACCCCGCCCGCACGAAGCTGTGCGCGCCGACGAAGGCCCGCTCGCCGACCACCGCCCCGTCCATCACCACCGCGTTCATGCCGACCAGCGCCCCGGACCCGACACGGCAGCCGTGCAGCACCGCGCCGTGTCCGACGTGCCCGTC